>NZ_CP133133.1:1632169-1958603 GCF_030908625.1 Paludicola sp. MB14-C6
CAGTATACCCTTCTTTGATTTGCATTGCATTAAGTTTGATTTTCTTTGCAGCGCTATTTATTTTTACAGGTCCCAGCATCATAGCTGAACTAAAAAAGCGTTTACACCTGTAATGATTGAATAAAACCATTCACCTATCATTGTATTTTGTAGAATAGTCATTCTATTTTTTTAAAACTTATTATTGACTTTTTTGATTGAGTGTGTTAATATCTAACACAAAGTAGAAATGATTTACTATCTTTAAGTTCGGTACAGAGATGCCAGCAAGATTATCATTCTCAAATACTTAGTATAGTTGCGTGCAATTATGCTTGGAAAAGTGTGAAGTTTTAACTTGTCTGATATCTGCAGACAAGTTTTTTTATTTTGTTTGCAGATTACATCCGAGTGCCCAACACAATGAGAAGGGTCAAAGGAGTGTATCAATATGACTATATCAAAAAAACAACAAGTAATCGGTTATCTTCCTGATGAACGTCCACCGCTATGGAAACTATTCTTATACGCATTACAACAAGTAATCGTAATGTTCCCTGCAACAGTAGCAGTTGCAATTATCACAGGATTCCATATTTCAACAACAATTTTTGCAAGTGGTCTTGCAACAATCTGTTTTATCTTAGTAACAGGTAAAAAAATCCCGCTTTACTATGGATCAAGCTTTTCTTATGTTGCTGCAATTGGTAGCTTAATGGCATCTGAGCAACTAGCAGGATTAGCCTTAAATGACAAAATTGCAATTGCGCAGTTTGGCATTGTAATGTCAGGTTTTATCTCTATCATTGCCGGTATTATCGTTAAATGCTTCGGAAGAGAGTCTATAGAAAAAGTTCTACCACCAACTGTAACTGGTCCTATTGCAATGATTATCGGTTTGACTTTAGCCGGTACTGCATTAAAAGATGCAGCATCCATCGCAATTGATACTGCAGGCAAAATTGCTGTAGACCAATCTCAAATTGCTCTTGCAAATAATATGGCTTGGGTTGTTTCATTAGTAACATTGCTTGCTACCATTTTGTTCTCTGTTTATTTAAAAGGTGTATGGGGACAACTACCTATTTTATTAGGTCCGCTTTTAGGTTGCGCTACTGCATTTGTTATCAACTTAACCACAGGAATTGACTTATTTAAAGTTCTTCCTGAAGCTGCAAACTCAGGTATTTTTGCACTTCCAACCTTTACACTTCCTAAACCATCGCTAATGGCAGTTATGGCAATTATGCCAATAGCAATCGCAACGATTCCGGAATCAACAGCCCATGTATTCCAACTTGATATTTATGTTAATAACCTTGCAAAGAAAAAAGGCTCAAATAAAGACTATAAAATTGGCGATAAACTTGGATTAAACCTAATTGGTGACGGTATTGGAGATATCGTATCCGGTTTCGTTGGAGGTCCTGCAGGAACAAACTACGGCGAAAACATCAGTGCAATGGCAATTACAAGAGTATTCTCTATTCCTGTACTATTAGGCGCAGCTGTTATTGCAATGGTTGTTGCTTGCTTCACACCTCTTGTAAATGCAATTTATGCAATCCCTACTGCTGTAATTGGCGGATTAGAAGTGTATTTATTCGGTGCTATCGCTGCACAAGGTATTGCAATTTTAATTGAAAAGAAAGCAGATATGTTTAGCTCAAAAAATGTCGCAGTTATTGCAACAATTATGGTAATCGGTGTAGGCGGTCAATATGGATTCGGTGGTAATATTCCATTCTTCGGTATTGATATTCCTTGCGTTGCAGGTGCTGCAATCTTCGGTATTCTATTAAATCTTGTATTAAGCATTGGTGAGAAAAAACGCAATGCACATGCTCAAGCAACAGAAACTGATGAGACTGAAATTATTTTGGAAAAAGCAGAATCAACAGATGAAGCAAAAGAAGTAGTTTCTAAAGAAACAATGTCTGTATAAATATAAGAGATAAAAAATCGGTCAGTTCACGCTGACCGATTTTTTTATCCGATAAATTTTGTTTGCTTAATTTGAGCAATTAGTGATATACTTATGGTATTAACTTAAAGGAGTATTATCGTGAATCAAAATAAACGAAAACCGATATCAAATAAAGCAAAATCGACTAAAAGTACTGAATATGTTGTAAGCGAACCAATGGGATTATTGGAATTTTTGCGAGTATCTTTACCAAATCAAGCGAGAAATAAAGTCAAAGCGCATCTAACACATCGTGAGGTTTCTGTGGATGGCGTTGTAACTACAAAATATGATTATCTATTGAAAAAAGGACAAGTTGTTAAAATTGATCGTTCTGGAAAGCCACAACAAGCCAGTGCCAGTGATTTTCTTGAAATCATCTATGAAGATAATGATTTTATTGTTATCAATAAGCCCGCTGGGTTATTATCTATTGCAACCGATACGGAAAAGGTCGCTACCGCATATCATTTATTGACCGAGTATGTAAAACAAAAAGATGCAGAAAATCGTATTTTTGTTGTGCACCGATTAGATCGAGATACCTCAGGCGTTTTAATGGTAGCAAAGAATGAAGAAATAAAATACGCACTACAAGATCATTGGGATGAACTTGTTATATTCCGTGGTTATATTGCTCTAGTGGAAGGGCAATTAGAAGAAAAAGAAGGTCAAATTACGTCTTGGCTAAAAGAAACAAAAACTCATTTTGTATATTCCAGCGATAAAAACGGTGATGGGCAAAAAGCAGTTACAAACTATAAGGTGCTACAAGAATCTGCGAATCTTTCTATGCTGGAAGTGAAGCTTGAAACAGGGCGAAAAAATCAAATTCGTGTGCATATGCAGGATTTAGGTCATCCGATTATTGGCGACAAAAAATATGGTTCTCATGTAAATCCAATTAGACGCTTAGGTCTTCATGCTCACAAATTAGAATTTATTCATCCTATTACAAAACAAAAGGTGAGCTTTTTAGCACCAATCCCGAGAAAATTCAAAGCAATACTAAAACAGTCCTAGAAGAAAAGCTAGAACCACGAGTTTTCGTGATTCTAGCTTTATTTTTGTATTGTATTAAAATAAGTTTGTTATTTAGTTTTCCACATGAAGCTTCATTGTTTGTGGAAGATATCTGCTGCCATCTTGATCTGTCAGTAAAATTGCCGCATTATCAATAGCAATTGTAACTGTTTTGGTTTCACCAGAAGTTAAGGATAGTCGAGTAAATCCACACAGTTTTTTATTTGGTGTTTTATATTTCTCTTCACCATATGTTGCGTATACTTTTACAACAGCATCACCGTCAAATTTACCGGTGTTAGAAACATCTACAGAAATGGAAAGCGAATTATCTGCTATAGACCCCATAATTATTTCATTTTTCGTTTCAAAAGAAGTATAGCTTAATCCATAGCCAAACTCGTAAAGAGGTTTTTTGGTTAAATAACGGTAGGTTCTGCCTTCCATATTGTAGTCTTCAAAAGCAGGAATATCGTCAAGAGAACGATAGAACGTAACAGGAGTTTTACCGCTAGGGTTTTGTTTACCGAAAATAATATCGGCAATTGCACTACCACCCATAGTGCCAGGATACCATCCATAAAGAATTGCATCACAATTATCATTGCTCCAATTTAAATCTAAAGCGCCACCGGCTAGCACAACTAGGATAATTGGTTTGCCTAATTCTTTAACTTTTTCAAGCATCTCTACTTGATAGCCAGGGAAACTGAGGCTTGGTTTATCTCCTGCTCCAAATTCGTTGCAAGCATCCCCTTGTTCACCTTCAATAGAGGAATCTAATCCAAGACACATTACAATTACATCAGAATTTTGGGCAACGGTCATAGCGTCAGATGATAAATCACTAGGGCCAAACCAAGATGCATTATTTTTACGATATAGATGACAACCTTCTGAATATAAAACACGAATATCATCACCGCAATTTTCTTTGATACCATCTAAAACTGTATGATAAGTAGTTGCTGTACCGTTATAGTTACCTTCTAATGCACGAATGTTTGCCGCATTTGGTCCAATAACGCCAATTGTTTGAATTCCATCTTTTTTCAGCGGTAGAATACCATTATTTTTAAATAAAACAGTAGATTTTACTGCCGCTTCATAAGCTTTTTCCAGATGTTCTTTACATTCTACTTTCAAGTAATCGGTATTGTTATTATAAACGCAATCTTTATCAAATAAACCAAGTTTAAAACGAGTTGCCATAATACGAATTACTGCACGATCAATTTCTTCTTCTGTAACCAATCCTTCGTTATAAGCTTGCAATACATGAAGATATGTTTGACCACAGTTTAAATCGCAACCTGATTTTAATGCTAATGCCGCAGACTCTACAGCAGTATGGGTAATCAAACAGAACATATGCATATCTGCAAGTGCACCGCAGTCGGATACATAATAGCCTTTAAAGCCCCATTTTTGACGCATAACGTCTTCCATATATTCTTCGTTTGCACAACAATGTACACCATTAATCATGTTATAAGCGCCCATGATACCTTCTACATCTGCTTTTTTAATACACCACTCAAATGCGGGTAAATAAGTATCATGTAAATCAAAATTAGATACTTCGCTATTAAAGCCATGGCGAATTCCCTCAGGTCCACTATGAGCAGCAAAGTGCTTTGCACAAGCAGCAGCTTTCATGTAACGCTCATCTTCTCCACCTTGAAGACCTTTAATATAATTCTCAGCACAAACGCTTGTTAAATAGGGATCTTCACCAAAGGTTTCATGCCCTCTTCCCCATCTTGGATCACGATAGATGTTGATATTTGGTGACCAAAAGGTAAGACCTCTGTAAATAGAATGATCGTTATTTTTTTGAGCCCAATTGTATTTAATACGGCCCTCCAAGGCGGTAATATCACCAACAGTCTTCATCATATCCTGATCAAACATAGCTGCAAGACCGATAGATTGTGGGAATATGGTTGCAACACCTGCTCGAGCAACTCCATGTAAGCCCTCGTTCCACCAACCATAAGATGGAATACCTAAACGCTCTATTGCAGGTGCCTCGTTACAAAGCTGAGATGTTTTTTCCTCCAGAGTCATTTGAGAAACAAGCTCTCTTGCTTTTTGATAGTGTTCTTCATGAAACTTATGATTCATATGATTTCTCCTTTAATTTTCATTTTTTATGTAAATAATAAAAGCTGATTATATAACGGTATTCAATAATATTGTACCCATTTATTTTATCCAATTTGGTTTGTATAATCGTCGCTTGTGCACGAGCACAATACTTTTCAAACAGTAAGCGGAATTCACTTTTTCCGCTTACTGATTTTATTTAGAATATGCTGTTTACGTTTGGAGTAGAAATGTAATTCCAATAGTTACAATCAGTGTTGATATCCTTGCCTTCATCAGAGGTTCTGCAATCAAATGGTAAGCGAGGTTGTTCTAATTCCATAATGGCATCAATTTCGCTATTAGCATAAGCATTTACCATTTCCATTGCAGTTTTAATACGCATAATCAAGCCACCAAAGCGTAGGTCTTGCACATCAAAACCACCAGTTCGGCTTTCGTTATACCATTGCTTTTTAAACGCTGCATAGTAAACATCAATTCTTGCAAGAATTTCAGGACAAATTTCATTTGCTAATCGAGCAAGCTCCACTTTATCCTTTTTGTCATATGCTGTTTTTAATCGAACGCCAATATCACATTTTAGTTCTAATACAGAACATAGTTTTGCAAGGGTATCAAACAAGTAAGCTTGTTTTGAGTCCTTCTTAGCAAGGCTTGCTAAATCTTCAGAGCACTTTTTAAACCAAGCAGGGAATTCAGGCGTTACATGATAGTCGAATAATCCCATTAAAACATCTTGGAAGAATAGATATTTACAAGGGTTATAATGTGGAATTAAGTTATTTGTTGGTGTTTTATTCGGTTCACAAAGCTCAAAGAAATCTTCTAATGTATATCCGGTTAAGGCTTTTAGTTTAGAAGATACTTTTTCATCGATACCATCGGTTGAATAGCTTTCTTCACCATGTAATGCAAGAGTAGGTAATAAAGTGAAGATAGACGCTTCCGCACCGTTATCGCCCCACGCAGTTGTAAATACGGTAGATACACCATTCTCTTTTGCTTTTCTCAATGCCATTTTGGAAACCTTATGGCTATGGTTAATTGCAGGAACAATGCCACTCCATTTCCAAGCGCCACCTGCAAAGCCGATTTCGTTGTTAAATTGAAGATGACGTTTGAACATCATATCATATTTATTCTCATCTGTAGAATAATAATCCCAATATACTAGCATTACATCAGTTGGAACCATTTTTAGCAGCTCTTTATCCATTGGTTTATCGGTATAATAATCTTCACCAAACATTAAGCGGAAGAACATATCGCTCCACATCATAGCTTTGAAGTTATATTTCCTGCAAATTTCCAACACTCTTTTTAAATGCTCAATCATAAGCTCAGAGCGAGGTTTGTACCCGTTTTTATCAATATATTGTCCACGACCGAGGTAGAATGCTTCGTCCATACCAATATTGATAATATCAGTATCCACACATTCTCTCCAAGAGCGCATTACATCGTCAATGAATTGATAGGTTTTTTCCTCTTCAACCAATAAAGTATCTCCATGGTCACGAATATCCCAATAACAAGACCAACGAAGTGTTTGGGCTAAATGGGCAAGTGTTTGGATACAAGGAATAATGGTTACACCGAAATCTTTACCAAAAGCGTTTAACTCTTTTACATCCTTTTGAGAATACCCCATACGCATATAGCCAAAGTATGGATGTTCCTTTACTTCAAAGGTTTCTTCGTTGTATAAAAGAATATTATCTAAACCGAGCATTGCAGAATACATAATTACTTCTTTTGCAGTTTTCATGTTTAAAACAGAGTTTCTTGAGTTATCAATCATTTCTCCATTGAATTGGAAGCTTGGTGCTTCGCTTAATTGAAATTTCTCTTCTGTTTCATGTTCCATCAGCGTTAAAACGCCACGGAAAAATTCACATTTTTTTTGATACGTAATTTCAGCTTTGTTTGCTTTTTTTACAACAGTCAAGCCGCTGTTGCCTTGTTTGCAAGAAAGCTCCAATCCATCCTTATCAAGAGAAATTGCGACAAGATTGCTTAACGTTTCTAATTGGGACGCAAATTCTTTTGAAGAATCTGTTAGTGCTAATTTTAACATCTCATATCCTCCGTTTTTAAATAAAATTAATTAAGTTTATCTTACGTGCATTTTTTATAAATCATGTTTATTATAAGTAATCGTTTACAAAAAGTCTAGTGTTTCTATAAAATTCAATACAGAATTTTATAGAATTATTATTACATAGAATTCATAGCAAAAACTAAGATGTCGCATAAAAGTTAACCACGCCCATATACTATAGAGAAGTTACTTATTAAAGGAGGGCGGGCTATGAAAAAATCAGCAATTATTCAGTTCAAACCACTTATTATTAGTATTTTGATTCCTTTAGCAGTTGGAGGATTATCCGGATTTTTAACAAAGAATAGTATGGAACTGTTTAAAAACCTTAATCAGCCGCCGCTTGCGCCACCACCTATTTTATTCCCAATTGTTTGGACTATATTATTTATTTTAATGGGTATTTCAGCATACTTAGTCTGGGTTTCAGATTCTCCGTACAAAAAGCCTGCGTTACTACTATATGGCGTACAGCTTTTCTTTAACTTTATGTGGTCCATCATCTTTTTTAATTGGGAAATGCGTTTATTTGCATTTATTTGGCTAATGATATTATGGCTGCTCATTATAATCATGATTGCTCTTTTTTACAAAGTTGATAAACGTGCGGCATATTTACAAATTCCCTATTTACTATGGGTAACCTTTGCGGCATATTTAAATTTTGCTATCTATATATTAAACTAATTACAAAAGGAATCATCTACTCTATGGTGATTCCTTTTTCTTTTAGATTTGAAATGCATTCTTCATAATAAGTTGGGTTATGTTCGTCATATATCAAAGGTTGTTTTAATACACTATGGTATCGTTTTAAAGAAAAAGATGATAATGCCGCACAGTTTTTACCCCGATAACAATAATCCCACCAAAGAGGATCTATATGATATCCTCTTTTCTTCATTTCAAGCATTACCGTATGATGATAAGCAACAAGCAGCTCAGGCTCATGAGTAAATACATAATCAACAACGGAATGTTTTTTGCCCCATCCATTTCCTCGCAAAGCGCAGCATTCTCGATGCTGCCCTAGTAATTGCTTAGATGGTAATTGAGATAATAATGATTGATGCCAAAGTCGCATAAAGAATACTCCTATTCGTAAGACAAATATTGGATGAATTTGTTGCGTTGTGAGAACTGCTGTGGTAAAATAAAATAAATATATGTTATAGGTGAGGGTTTCGTTTTGGGTAAGTTATATTGTATTCTAGGAAAAAGTGGAGTCGGCAAAGATACGTTATTTAAGCAAATTATGAAAACAACAGATTTGAATATACAACCAATTATCCCTTATACAACAAGACCAAAAAGAAGTAACGAACAAGAAGGTGTTCAATACCATTTTGTTAATGATCAAGAGTTGGCAGAATTAGAAAAGCAAAATAAAGTAATTGAAAAGCGGCAGTATGATACTGTTTTTGGCGTTTGGAGCTATTTCACAGTGGATACGGGTTTAGACTTTAAAAACAATTATTTGTTTATTACAACATTAGAGGCAATTGAAAAATTGGCGAATTGGTATGGACCGGAAAACATTGTTATTATTTATTTGGAAATTTCGGATAGAGTTAGACTGGAACGTGCAATCAATCGAGAGAACACACAGGAAAGCCCAAATTACTCAGAGGTTTGCAGACGTTATTTAGCAGATGAAATTGATTTTTCTGAAGACAAGCTGTCTGTATATGCTAATTTATATCGAATTAACGCTGAACAATCACTAGAACAATGTGTTCGAAGCTTTGTAAATATTATGAGTCAAGTAGAAAACAGAAAATAAATTAAGATGATAAGCATTACTTAGAGGTGATGAGAAAATGGATATTGTCCCCCTGATTACAATAGATTTTGTTGCAATTGTTATATTGATGCTATCGATTTGTATGGTACAAAAAAACGGTACAATTTCGCAATTCGAAAACCGCCTTTATATAACTGCTTGTTTCTTAACAATAGCAATTATCGTTTTAGAGATGCTTGATGTGTTTCTTGAAATGAATAGTGATTTCAAGTTGGTTTCATTTCATAAAATTGTGAATATATTAGGTTTTGGATTTTGTCCTTTAGTTCCCTACTTAATGTTAATGTTTCAAAATGAAAAATACAAGCATAAAGTTCTTACAATGCTTCCGTTTGTTTTGAATTTATTTGTTGTAGCATGTAGCTATTTTACGGGATTTACTTTTCAAGTGGATACACAAAATCATTATACAAGAGGCCCTTGGTTTTTTATAACAGCTTTTGTTTGCTGCTATTATTATGTTTTGTTAGCCTTTGAAATCTTTTGTTCGCATACAAAAAGAGAGCGAAATGAGCAAATCTTTATTTATTATATCATATCTCTGCCTGTTGTAGGATCTATTATCCAAATTGTTTTTCCTAAGGTACTGTTGATTTGGAGTTGCACTGCAGTTTCGCTCATGTTCTATTATCGTTTTGTAAGAGAAGCTGGACTAAAATTCGATCCGTTGACAAATGTATTTACTCGTGCAATGCTAGATGCTCAAGTTGCGCTTTATAATTGTGGCAATAAGGCTTTACCTACAGTATCGGTTATTGTATTTGACTTAAATGATTTTAAAAATATTAACGATATCTATGGGCATGGTATAGGCGATTTTGCATTGCAACTGTCTGCTCAAATGATTTGTGAAAGCTTTTCGTCCTTAGGAAAATGCTATCGATTCGGTGGAGATGAGTTTGTTATTATTTGCGATAATAAATCAGAACAATCTATTCTTCAAGCCTTGAATGAGCTTGATCAAAAAGCAAAAAATATTATGATTAAAAATAAAAAGCTCATATCGTATGCTTATGGATTTGCTTCATTCAACAACAAAAAGCATAAAACATTTCAAGATGTTTTACAAGATGCAGATGAACAAATGTACTTTAACAAAGCAAAATATAAAGCAAGTCAATTTTTAGAAATCATGAAGCCATAACAGGATGTTTCTTATGATTTATCAAAGAAACTTCCTTTTTCTTTCGGAAAGGAATATTAGATATGAATAATAACGGCGTTTGTTTTATTATTGGAGCCGGAGAACCAACAATAGCGCCCCTTAAGATAAATAAAAACGATTATATGATCGCAGTAGATGGTGGATTTTCAGTTCTAGAGCAAGCAGGTATTGAGGCAGATATTGTAGTTGGTGATTTTGATTCTTACGGAAAAACACCAACCCATCATCTTATATTAAAAGCACCTGCTGAAAAAGATGATACAGATATGATGATGGCAATCAAACATGGTCTGGAAAAAGGATATCGAGTTTTTCATATTTTTGGTGGAACGGGCGGCCGATTTGACCATTCAGTTGCCAATCTGCAACTGCTCACATATTTAGCAAGAAGAAATGCTCAAGGTTTTTTATATGCGCAATCGAATATAATTACTGCAATTACCAATACAACGATGCATTTTGACTCTACCTATAAAGGCTATATCTCAGTTTTGGCAGCCGACAGCAAAGTTGAAGGCGTAACTCTTACCGGCTTAAAATATCCGTTAACGAACGCAACCATAACCAATGAGTTTCCTATTGGGGTAAGCAATGAGTTCTTAGGAGTAGAAAGCAGTGTATGTATTGCCAATGGGAGTGCATTTATTATTATAGAAAAGGATTAGGAGTATATTATGAATTTCGAAGCAGCTTTATTTGATTTAGATGGAACATTAATTGATTCCATAAGTGTTTGGAGAAGAGTGGATGAAGCCTTTTTAGCCAAACGAGGAATTGAAGTTCCGGATGATTATATGAAAGCCATTAGTTCAATGAATTTTTATCAAGCAGCAGAATATTCAATCAATCGTTTTGGCTTTCAAGAAGCAACAGAAGATATTGTTCAAGAGTGGAGAGAAATGGTATATCATGAATATGCAAACAATATTCCGCTCAAAGAAAGCGTTGAAGAGTATTTATCCTATTTAAAGCAAAAAGGAATAAAAATCGGTCTTTGCACTGCTTCACCTGAAGATTTATACGAAGCAGTTTTAAAGAATAATGGGATTTATCATTTGTTTGATGCTTTTTCTTCAACAGAAGAAGTAGCAAGAGGAAAAGGCTTTCCTGATGTTTATTTACATACTGCAAAGAAGCTTGGAATCGAACCAGAAAAATGCGTTGTCTTTGAAGATATTTTACCGGGTATCAAAGGTGCTAAAGCTGCAAATATGCTTGCTGTTGGCGTTTATGATAAAGAATCTGAAACCGATAAAGATAAAATCGAATCACTTGCAGATTATTATTTGTATCAATTTTCAGAGTTAATGGAATAATAGTAGTCACTGAGAATGTTAAAGCTGGGCCTACCGATTGTATCAGTAGGCTAAGCTTGTAGAAAAACTAAAAATGCAAGTAGAAACTGAAAAATGAAGGGATTTTCGTTGCGAAAATTGGTTTTTTTAAAATGACATATAACAACATATAAGTATTTATCAAATGGTAATCGCGTGGAACAATTGCTGGTCGCATAACGATTTTACAAGAAATGATCTAGGGAGCTAATGAAGAATCATATAGCACAAGCTTTATCTTTACCGATTTTATACAAATCAAGACGCGATGTCATATAAAAAGCAATTTTGAGAAACAAAGCATTTTTTATCCATGCTTTTTGGGGCGATTGCCAAAAAGCATGGTCAGGTTTGGGCGGATAGCCCAATATTGATATAGCAAGAATTAACCATATATCTTGAAAATATTACATTACAATTTACTTTGTCTACAGTCTGAGCCTACCGATTGTATTAGTAGGCTTTTGCACTATTTTTCATTCGTAGTAATTAAAATAGTAATTGTACACTTGATTATTTTTTTAGAAAAACTTGAAATGCAAACAAATTTATAGTATAATAGCAAAAGTAACAAGTTGTCTTATGACAAATTTGATATTTTTGCGAAAGCAGAGCAGAGGTTGTGCTATCTGACATGCGGATATGCGGGTCCTGTGCAACGAAATACCGTGAACCATGTCAGGCGGGGAACCGAGCAGCATTAAGCGGTTATCTTTGTGTGCCGCAGTGTTTCCTGTATGTCCGTATGTCAGAGCGTATGATTTTCTGTTCTGCTATTTTGTTATATCGAAAAAGGAGGTTGATTATGTATCTTGCGTTATATCGGAAGTGGCGTCCGAAAAGCTTTGAAGATGTCATAAGCCAACCGCATATTACAACAACTTTAAAAAATGAAGTGCAAAATAACCGCTTGGCTCATGCTTATTTATTTACTGGCCCTAGAGGAACGGGTAAAACGACTTGTTCAAAAATACTCGCTATGGCTGTTAACTGTAAACATCCTGTTGACGGAAACCCATGTATGGAATGCGAAAGCTGCAAAGGAATTGACGATGGCTCAATCTTAGATGTGGTTGAAATTGATGCGGCAAGCAACAATGGTGTCGATAATATTCGTCAATTGCGAGAAGATGCAAACTATACGCCAAGTCAATGTAAATACCGTGTTTATATTATTGACGAAGTTCATATGCTAAGCACAGGTGCATTTAATGCATTTTTAAAGTTAATGGAAGAACCACCAAGCCACGTTATTTTTATTCTAGCGACAACTGAAACCCACAAGGTTCCTGCAACGATAATCTCTCGCTGTCAACGATTCGATTTTAAACGTATTCAATCAGAAGATATCGTTGAACGTTTGTTATATATCACCAAAGAGGAAAAAACATTCACTCTTCAAGAAGAAGCGGCACAGTTAATTGCTCGTTTAGCAGATGGTGGAATGCGTGATGCTTTATCGATCTTAGACCAGTGTATCGCCTATTCTAGCGAAGTTACCGCAGAAATTGTAGTTGATGCAGCCGGAATCGTTGGGCGTGACTATCTGTTTGAAATTACCGATTACATTTTAGCTCATGATGCTGCGGGTGCTGTTACCCTCGTGGACAAACTCTACTCCATGTCCAAAGACTTACAAGGTTTATTGGAAGAGTTAATTCATCACTTCCGTAACATTATGTTAACCAAAGCATTAGGCAAGCCCGAAAAATTGGTAGAAGTATTGCCTAATGAACAAGAACAGTTGAAGAGCTATGCTGAAAAAATTCCGTTAACCGTTGTTTTGCGTACAATATCCGAATTACAAGATTGCTTAGATAAAATGGGTAAAAGTATTGACCGCCGTTTGAATTTAGAGCTATATTTGGTTAAGCTCTGTACCCCATCTTTGAATACTACAAATGATGCATTAGTTGCACGAATTGATAAATTAGAGGCTATGATTCAAAATGGTGTTGTTATGCAGTCTATATCGCAACAACCAACGCAAAAGACAGTCGTTGCAAAGAAATCAAAGCAGGAAATTGCATCACCTAATGCTGTTACAACGCAGCCTGAGCAACCATCTGTCTCTGAACCAATGGAACAATCCAATGTCGACGGAGAGTTACAACCATTCCGTGATTGGGCTGAAGTATTAGAGATTTTGAAAGATAAAGAGCCACCGATTTATGGTGTACTTCAAGGTTCAATGGCTTACGTTGGGCAAGGCGGATTATGGATTGTGAGCACAAGCGGGTTTGCGAGCACTTTTATGAAGCAAGAAGGGCAAGCAAATAAACTGCTGGATATTGTTGAAACGAAAATAGGCGTGCGTTATCGCTTGCGTGTTAAAGATAAGATTAAAAAAGCAAAAGAGCCAAATGTGAATTTATTAGATGACGTATTGAATAATGCGAAACAACTCGGTGTTCCAGTAAATGAAGGATAGATATGATTCTCATAGGGTTGGGTGATTCGATGAAATTACCAAAACGGAAATCAAATCGATTGAATGAATATAACTATAGTAAAAATGGTGCATATTTTGTAACAATTTGTGTCAAAGACAGACATGAATTGTTTTGGAAACAAGGTGTAGGGGCAACCTTAGGTCGTCCGAATGATACAGCCCATCTATCAATATACGGCAATGTTGTAAATAATGAAATTAAGCGTATTGAGAAAATCTATAATGATGTTGTAGTGATTACTCGATATGTTATTATGCCAAATCATATTCATTTAGTTATATGCCTACAAGGAAACGACGGACGACCACAGGTCGCCCCTACAATATCTCGTGTGATCCAACAATTTAAAGGGTCAGTTACAAAACAACTGGGGTTTCCGTTATGGCAGAAACTGTTTCATGACCACATTATTCGTAATGAAGATGAATATTTTCGGATTCTTCAATACATTGAGAATAATCCATTTTATTGGGAACAGGATTTATACTATAAACCAACCAATCCATAGGACGCTACGAATAGTGTCCAATAAAAAATAAATTAACTTATAATTTGGAGGAAACCTATATGAAAGCAAGATTACCACAAGGAATGGGCGGCGGCCCACAAAACATGCAAGCAATGTTAAAACAAGCACAAAAAATGCAAGAAGATATGGCTGCATTAACAGAAGAATTAGAAGCAAAGAATTATGAAGTAACTGTTGGTGGCGGAGCTGTAAAAGCTGTTATTAACGGTAAAAAAGAAATTGTTGCATTAGATATTAAACCTGAGGTTGTAGATGCTGAAGATGTAGAAATGCTTCAAGATTTAATTATCAGCGCTGTAAATGAAGCAATTCGCAAAGCAGAAACAGATTCAGAAACAGAAATGAACAAAATCACCGGCGGAATGAAAATGCCATTTTAATGAGATTGAGCTCAAATAATACAAAATAGAAGGTGACGAGCAATGAAATATGGCGCATTACCATTAACGAAACTAGTTGAACAATTTGCTTCGTTACCGGGTATCGGCCGAAAGACGGCGCAACGACTTGCATTTTACATCCTAACTCTTCCGAAAGAACGGGCAAAAGAATTTAGTGATGCCATAATGGAAGCACACGATAAAATTAACTACTGTACGATTTGTAAAAACTATACCGACCAACCTGTTTGCGATATTTGCAGTGATGATAGACGTGATAAAAGCGTGATTTGTGTGGTTGAAGATGCAAAGGATGTTGCTGCGTTTGAACGCACAAGAGAATATAGAGGGCAATACCATGTTTTAGGAGGGTTAATCTCCCCTATGGACGGAATTGGTCCTGACCAAATTTTTATAAAAGAATTGCTTGCAAGAATTCAAACAGGAGAAGTGAAGGAAGTCATTATGGCTACTAACCCTACTGTTGAAGGCGAAGCAACTGCAATGTATATCAGTCGATTGTTAAAGCCGTTTCAAGTGAAAACCTCTCGTTTAGCATATGGAATCCCCGTTGGTTCTGATTTGGAATATGCAGATGAAGTCACACTATACAAGGCTTTGGAAAACAGAAGCGAGATTTTATAATCATGCTTAATCACATTTAATTGTTAATAAATTGCGTTTCAATTGTGAAATCAAACTTCAAAAAGTTTTCAAAAACTATCAATACAATTCGACATCTATTTTCATAACTCTATGATAAACTTGGTTTCGTAGAGTGGATTCCGTATCTGTCTGGCGATGCTAAAACCATGGTAGGTGTGGGCTCCCTCTACAACCATTTATGTAGAAATAAATTGCCCCAAAGAGGTGACAAGCATATGGCTGAGAAAAAAGAGAATATGAAAACCATTTCTGTAAACAAAAAAGCGCGCCATGACTATTTCATTGAAGAATCCTTCGAAGCAGGAATAGAGCTTGTCGGAACAGAAGTAAAATCCATCCGTCAAGGTGGTGTCAATTTAAAAGACAGCTGGTGTAGTATTGAAGACGGCGAGATTTTTGTGAAGCAAATGCATATTAGCCCTTATGAAAAGGGAAATGTTTTTAATAAAGATCCTATTCGTGTTCGTAAACTATTGATGCACAAATCGGAAATTAACCGATTATTTGGTTTAGTAAAGCAAAAAGATTATACGTTAATTCCAATTTCGCTGTATTTTAAAGGTTCACGTGTAAAAATGCAGTTAGGACTTTGCAAAGGTAAAAAACTATACGATAAGCGAGATGACGCTGCCAAACGTGATGCTACCCGTGAAATGGACAGAGCATTAAAGCAACGTCAAAGATAATAATCGTTACTTGCAATCCATTCTATTTTTTCTAGGATATAATCAACACAACATAAGGAAGGCTGACAACACCGGTATGATATATAAAGAAGAAAATATTAATATTGATTACGAAGGTTATGGCTTAGAAGCTCCTCCCCAAAAGGCAACAATACAATCATATATTGTAGATAGCACAGACCAAACATATCTGAATCGTAAACGTCCTGCTGTTATTATCTGCGTTGGAGGAGGTTATGAAAAGGTAGTTTCGGAAAAAGCAGAACCGATTGCGTTACAATTTTGTGCAAGTGGGTTTCATGCTTTTGTATTGAATTATTCTGTAACACCAGTTCGTTTTCCCGGTGCATTATTAGAGCTTTCTAAGGCAGTTGCTACCATTCGAGCATCTGCTTCTAAATACAATATTCATGAAGATAAGATTGTTATTTGTGGTTTTTCAGCCGGAGGACATCTTGCCGCAAGTTTAGGTGTTTATTGGAAGCAAGGGTTTATTCAACGATATTTAGGATATGATAATGATGAAAATCAACCAAATGCGTTAATCCTAGGATATCCTGTTATATCCAATAAAGAAGGCATAGCGCATCTACGTTCTATGCAGAATTTACTCGGTAAATATCCGGATCAAAAGGAGTTGGAATTATTTTCTTTAGAAGATAACGTAAATGACCTTGTGCCGCCGACTTTTTTGTGGCATACTAGTGATGACCCTATTGTTCCAGTAGATAATTCATTATTATTTGCTTCTGCATTAAGAAAACATGAAATCCCATTTGAGTTACACGTTTATCCAAGTGGTGATCATGGATTAGGATTAGCAAATGAATTAACCGCAAGTTTTTTAGGGCAAATTAACCCCGCTTGTCAAAACTGGATTGACATGGCGATTCGATTTATTAACAACCTATAACGTGATATTTTTCATCTTAAATATGGGGGCGTAAAGGTTTCGACGGGGATTAAAAACCAATGTAAGCGAGTAGAGTGGGCGAAAACTCTTTAATCGTCGCAGTTTATAAATTAAACGCTAACAATAATAAATTAGCTTACGCAGCTTAAGCCTGCGTCGTCTTCGTTGTGAAGGACCACGAGCATAACAAGGCGTCAAATTAGTGGTGAACGTGTTTCGAGAGTTACCTTGTATCGATTCATGTATTAAAGGTTACTGAATCTACAAGCCTGCTATTCGGCGTGTAGAAGAGGGAATGTCAAAAGAATCAGCTACACTCGTAGAAAGCGTTGGGGACGAGTTTTCGGACAGGGGTTCAACTCCCCTCGCCTCCACCATCAAATCCACATTTTTAAATATGTTGGGAAAAAGAGAACAGCTAAACATCGTGCTATATAGCATTGTGTTTAGCTGTTTTTGTTATTAACCTTTAATAAGTCTATACAGTAATTATATGCTACTATCAAAATTAAAATAAATAATATATTACTTCAAACTTTAAAGCTTAAAGCAACAAACTATTTACAATAACCATCATAATATTCACACACTTTCTCTTCCCACCAACCGAAAGCAACGATTGTACTATTTGGTGCAATAGGAAGAAAACCACCAAGATAAACAACCAGAGATTGACCAGGTGAAATAATAATCTGTCCTCCATCAATTACTAAAGTGGAGTAAGGTGAGACGATTCTACTGAAAATATTTACACCATCTTTTGGCGGTTCAGTAGTTGTAGCTAAGTACTTAATTTTTCCTTTCGGTATCGGCGCCGGAATAATAGCTAAATTGACACAGCTAACTGAGTTACTGGTTACACCTTCATTCAAAGTAGATCTAAGATAAAATTCAGAGGATATGTTTTGTGCAGAAACATTTGTTACAGTTATAGCATTCACATATATATTCACATGTGAGCTTGATGGATTTCTTAGTGCTACTAAGGCATGTTGGCATTCACCCTTTAATTTTGGGGTTTGACCAATAAAATAATTCCCTTTTTCTGATTGATATAATGGATAGGGTTCGCATACATCCTTTTTCGGTTGCTTATCGGGGTAAAACATTAAATCACCTACATACAATAAATTCAAGGATAATCATTATCCCCGTATATTATATATTTTTTAAATACAATATGTGATAAATGTTTCATTGTGTGTTTTCCTTGCAACTTTTACTGTTCAATTGCGCTTACTATTTCTTATACTACTACTTCTTTCTTTTTTCTTATGCTATAATAGAAACAAATGACAAAGGAGGAGTACGATGCAAGTTAATCGATTATTTCAAATTGTATATCTCTTACTCCATAAAAAGAAAGTCACCGCAAAAGAACTTTCTAATGAGTTCGAAGTTTCAGTTCGAACAATCTATCGTGATGTAGAAACGCTAAGCAGTGCCGGTATTCCTATTTTCATGAGTCAAGGAAAAGGTGGCGGTATTGAATTATTAGAAGATTTTGTTTTAGATAAAACCGTTTTATCCGAGTCGGAACAAACAGAAATACTCTCTGCTTTAAAAGGTCTTTCCGTAGTCCAAGAGCCTGATGCAGATCAACTATTATCTAAAATGAGTCATTTATTTCATAAGCCCCAAACCAACTGGATTGAAATTGATTTTTCAGATTGGAGTGGAAATGACGAGAAATATCAGCTTATCAAAACTGCTATTTTAGAAAAGCATACTATCGCCTTTTCCTATTTCAATAGCTATGGACAAAAATCGAGCCGTATTGCTGCCCCTTTACAACTTTGGTTTAAGGGAAAAACGTGGTATATCAAGGCTTTTTGTTTTCAAAAAAGCGAGCCAAGGGTGTTCAAAATCAGTCGCATGAAAGAGGTTACACTATCTGATTTACCTTATCCAACCGATATTGTATTTTCACAGAATGAACCAATCATTGTGGAGAGCCGAGAGGTTGTTTCTCTTACCTTATATATACAAGCTAACCTGGCCTATCGGGTATATGACGATTTTGAAGAAAACCAAATTACCATTTTACCAAATGGAGATTTTGAAATTCACGTATCCTATCCACATGGAGAATGGGTTTTGGGTTATTTACTTTCTTTTGGAAGTGGTTTAAAAGTGCTAGAGCCATTATGGATGCAAGACCTTATAAAACAAACTATGCAAAATGCCTTAACGCAATATTTGTAATATGACATACTGTTGTCAACTTTAACTTGTTATGATATAGCTATCAACAATAAAGGAGACATCACTATGAATTATGAAATTGTAAACTTAAAGGAAAAAACCATTATCGGTGTAAAAGCAACCACTCAAAATAACGATCCTTCTATGCCGCAAATAATCGGAGGGCTATGGCAAAAATTTTATCAAGATGGAATATATGCTTCCATTTTAAACAAAGCAAGCGAAAAAGCATATGGAATTTATTCAGACTACCAAGCCAATGTAAACGGTCCCTATCAAGTGACTGTTGGATGTGAAGTAACCAATGTCAATTCTATTCCGGCAAATACAACGATTCAAGTAATTCCAGCAGGAATTTATGCAAAATTTATAGTTAAAGGTCATATGCAGCAAGCAGTAGCCTCTTTTTGGCAGCAAGTTTGGAATATACCTTTAGATAGAAGTTATCTTTGTGATTTTGAAGAATATCAAGACGATTGTATGGAAAATGCTGAAATTAACATTTATATTTCTCTTGCCAGCGCAAATGAAATTGCACCGTCTTTTTGTCAAAGTTGCGGTATGCCAATGAGCAAACAATTTTATAGTACAAATGCAGACGGAAGTGAAAATCGAGAATACTGTTCCTATTGCTATCAAAATGGTGCTTTCTTGAAAGAAGAATCTATGGAAGAAATGATCGAAAGCTGTATTCCGTTTATGATAGAAGATAACCCAGCAATGACTGCTGAGCAAGCACGAGCAATTCTGAACGAACAAATGCCACAACTGAAACGTTGGAACAAATAATATCTCAACGAAAGGAATACAGCCATGGAATATATCCCTGCAAAAACTTTAGTGCAACGCACCAAGAATACTGCCTGGTTTGGCACAGAATACAATATGAACATTTATAAAGGGTGTTGCCATGGTTGTATCTACTGCGACAGCAGAAGCGAATGTTATCATATTGATCACTTTGATAGTGTTCGAGCAAAAAAAGATGCCTTAGAAATAATACGTGATGACTTAAGAAGAAAAGTAAAGCCGGGAATTATCGCAACAGGCTCTATGAGCGATCCTTATAACCCATTTGAAAAAGAGTTTGAGCTAACCAGAAAAGCATTAATGTTAATTGATGCATACCTATTTGGTGTTGCAATTGCAACAAAAAGTCCGTTAGTTACAAGAGATATCGATCTTCTCAAGGAAATACAAGCTCATTCGCCCGTTATTGTAAAATTAACAATTACTACACTAGATGATACGCTGTGTAAAAAATTAGAGCCTAATGTTGCTGCTTCAAGTGAACGGTTCGCAGCATTAAAACAGCTATCTGACAATGGTATCTATTGCGGAATTCTACTCATGCCTTTGCTTCCGTTTATCAATGACACTAACGAAAATGTGCTTGGAATTGTTAAAAAGGCAAAAGAATGTGGTGTTAAGTTCATCTATCCAGCCTTTGGAGTAACCCTTCGACAAAATCAGCGAGACTATTTCTATCAGCAGATTGATAAGCAATTTCCAGGTTTGTCACAACGCTATGAAAAGCAGTTTGGAATGAGCTATCAATGTGGCAGCCCAAAAGGAAGAGAATTATATGGTTTATTTGCACAAGAATGTGAAAAGGCTGGTATTCTTTATAAGATGCAGGATATTGTTCGGAGCTATAAACAAGGGTATGAAACAACACAACTGACGTTGTTTTAATCTATTTACACTCAACAAAGGAGAATTTTATGCATTTAGGGTCTATCTATTTAATAGTTAAAGATTTTAATCGCTCCATAGATTTCTATGAAAAATTGCTTCAAATGAAAGTTACATCACAAAACATGGAGAGGTTTGCCCAGTTTGTTTTTGAAGGACATAATATTTCGCTTATGAATGCGTACTTTGATCAAGATAATCCACAATTAACAACTAAAAAAGGTAAGTATGTTGACCAATTCGATAATCTACCGTTAATAGCAGAATCTAAAAACACACATAAGTTTGTTCTAAATTTTTGGACTGAAAATTTAGAACAAGAAAGAGAACGAATCCTTTCATTGAAAATTAGTAATTTGGTTACACCAATTAAATATGTTAATAATGTAATGCCCTACTACTACTTCCAGTTAGATGATCCTGACGGAAACACGATTGAGATTACAGGACCTTACAATAAATCTATTTAATTATTTTTCAAACGCAACTGGGTGTACCCTTTCGGATACACCCCCTTTTTATTTTTGTTTTTCTTTAATCGGAATCAATAAATCCAATTGAACAAATTCTGCTTTAACCTGCTTTGTTTGATAATAAGTAAATGCATTCAAATGTTCTTCCAAACTACCATACATCCCCATAGGTTCTCTTTGGTCTTCTTCATATTGGTCATTTTCTTTTAACCAATCGCATAGTAATCTCCACTCATGAAAATTGCCCATCTTAATGCAATGTGCAGCATACAATCCACCTGCAAAATGCTTCTTTTCTAACGGTTCCGGAACATCCATATTTTCAGGAATGGTAGCCCAAAATTCATATCCATATTGACATTTACCATCCTTTGGACAAGGATTATTAAAGCCAAACACACGTAAATCTGGTTTCAATTCACATAATTTGGTTGCTTGAACAAACTCATATAATTGAGTTCCTGCAACTTCTTCAGGATTATCTCCGATATAATGACTTGAAGCAACTGTTACTGGTGGTAAATATAAAATTCTAACATTCTTGAGTCTTCCTAAACTTTGTTCTGCTTGATTCAGTGCTTGCATTGACTTTTCCTCCTTAAAATGAGTCTTTGTAACACACAAGGTATCAACAATAGTTCGTACTGCTTCATCATCAAGCAAATCCAACTTGATATTTTGCACAATACTTTCATCCAAACGTCTGATAAAGGTTTGTAGGATGGTTCTAATAGTCGATAGTGCGGTTATTTCTTCTTCAATTTCGTTTACGTTATTTTGAAATAAATCAAGTGCTACTAAAGCATCTTCGTTACTTAATATCAAACTAATTTGTTTGAGTGGAATTCTAAGTTTGCGTAATACTATAATTTGTTGTAATCGCATTAGTGTTGTTTGATCATATGTTCGATAAGCATAATCTTCTTTTTTAATGCTGGCTAGTAATCCGATTTGTTCGTAATAACGCAATGTTCTAGTGGATATTTGAAACGCTTTTGAAACTTCACTAATCGTCATTAACTCCATCTGATTTCCCCCTTACAATTTTGATTATAAATCTTAACGCGACGTCAAAGTCAATGGGTAATTATAAAATATTTTAGCATAATGGTAAACAAAAAGCAGTATCCCTATGAATAAAATTATTAATGTATAATTCATGTTCAGCCGTAAAAATCAAATGACTCAATAGACAATCCGTTATTCTACATAAAATAATCACCAATCATGTACATGATTGGCGATTATTTATTATTAATTATTTAAGTTCTGTGCTTAACAACATAAATTATAATATCTTGTTTTTAAACTAGTATATTGTTTGATGAGTACCTACAAGTAAAAATTCGTTTGCATCAGCATTGATAACCTTACTCATCCAATCGTTTCCTACTTCTTTATTTACAGTAATCTTTACAGTAACTTGGATCCATCCACCGTTTGGAGCTACACCATTTTCATAGTATCTGTCTGTAACATTAGGATCTACTGCAACTTTTCTTGTTTGAGAAGTAACATTAACTAACTCTACGCTTATAGCCTTATTATCTAGACCAGCTAATTGACGATTAAATGCCACTGTAATATCACCCTTAAGTGTGCCATAGTTTGCAATTGTTGCTACTCTTTCAAAAGTATCTCCAGGTTTCACATTCTCAAATGATAAAGTTTTTGCTTCTTTGCTCTTGACTTCTGTAGCTTTAGATGTTGCCACCCACTGATCTTTACCTGCGTCAGTTGCCCAAAATACTGCAGTATCCAGTTTACCCATTGTAATGTTTACTTGATCAGTTAATGCATCTGTGTCTGTAAAATAAGCGTGAGTACCGAATCCTCCCATTCCTGTAACTAGAGCAGCTGCTACCAATAGACCAATAATTTTTGCGTTCATAAAATCAACCTCCATTAAAATTTTTTATAATATTAATGGCGTGGGTTCACTATTAGCTCCACATAATCCAAGTGACCATATACGGACTATGCTTCAACGCACCATTAAGATTGACGAATTAAATACTTACTTCTAGCTTTTTATTTTTGCTAACTTGTTTGTCAACCTTTTTCTTTTTCATAATTTCCTTTATCAATTCCTTAACGATAAAATACATGAAAATTAGACCTATGAGTCCTAAAAATTTAAAATCTTGAAATTTTGCTGCTACATATCCAAAGTAAGGAATATGAAATCGATATCTTGATACTAAGTTCTCTTTTGTTACTACTTTTTCATCAGCCGCTTTATTTGCATCACCTTTTGTAACGAAAGAAGCCCCCCCATCTTTTACTTGCATAACCCTATGAGTTACGAGCATTCCGCCCTCTTTAAAAGTAATTATGTCTCCTTCATGTATTTTACTTGAGTTCTTAACTACCTTTCCAATTACCAAATCATGCACCTTGAATTTTGGTAGCATACTGTCACTCAATACATTTAAGTACGTGTTTCCAAGTATCGTAGGTATATAATTTATATCTTTTCTCATTTTTATGCTCTGGAAGGACAAAATATATACAATAATTAACAATAGACATATAATATATCTTTTAATCATTGTTTTAGTAAATGCTTTTTTCAAAAATACTCTTGTTCCGTTTATTTGAATTTTATTTACAAGATCTTTTTCCCCATCGGATAGATTCTGGTTTTCTATACTATCAATGCTACTTGCATTTTCTGGAATATCTTGTTTCTTGTTTTTTACCACATTCTTAAATATTTCTATTCTACTGTTTTTCACTAAGCTTACCTCCTTGGCTAAAATAAAAACTCTAATTCATAAAAAATATGAATTAGAGTGGGTTCACTATTAGCTCCATCTATACCAAGTGACCAAATACAGAATAGACTTCTTAACTTTCTTAAATAGAAAGTAACATATTGAAGACTATTTGTCAACCTTTATTTTACAAATAAGTAAATAATTTCTATTTATATTAATTGTGCATTCTGTACAAATTATATAATAAAAGTATATTCCCTATAAACGGTATAAAACGGGTGTACCCTTTCGGATACACCCGCCAGCTTGTAGAAAAACTTAAAGCGCAAGAATAAAATGAATATTAGAAAAATTTCACTTGCGAAAATTGTTTTTTCAGAAATGACATATAACAACAATTAAATATTTTATCAAATGTTATTCGCGTGGAACAATTGCTGGTCGCATAACGATTTCACAAAAAATTATCTAGGGGAGTAAATGAAAAATAATATAGCACAAGCTTTACCGTTATCAATTTCGTACAAACTAAGACGCGGTGTCATATAAAAAACAATTTTGAGAAATAAAGCGTTTTTTCTCCATGCTTTTTGGGGCGATTGCCAAAAAGCATGGTCAGGCTTGGGCGGATAGCCCAATATACATAATTGCAAGAATAGCCCTTATATCTTGCAATTATTAAACTAAAATTCACTTTTTCTTTAGACTGACGGGTGTATCCGAAAGGATACACCCGTAACTGTTTATTTGTCTTTTTTCTCTGGAAAAATTTTAGATAGTAAAGAAGTGATAACAACGATACATCCAATAACGATAAAGATACCTAACATTCCATATCCCATGACTGGAAGTGATTTTAAAAATACATCAATGTTCATTCTTTCACTCTCCTATTTCATAATCAAGCTTAAAATCAAACCACCTGCGATAACAGATGCGATTTGGCCTGAAACGTTAACACCAACAGCGTGCATTAACAAATGGTTTGTTGGATCTTCTTTTAGACCCATTTTGTGTACAACCCTAGATGACATTGGAAATGCAGAAATACCCGCAGCACCAATCATTGGGTTAATCTTTGTTTTAGAGAACAAGTTCAAGAATTTAGCGAAGAATACACCACCAACGGTATCAAACACAAATGCAATCAAGCCTAATCCCATAATCATAATTGTTCCCCAGTTTAAGAATGCGCCAGCTTGCATTTTTGTTGCAATAGAAAGACCTAATAACAACGTAATTAAGTTTGCTAATTCTTTTTGTGCACTCTCAGAAAGAGAACGTAAAACTCCACATTCACGAATTAAGTTACCAAACATTAAGAAGCCAACTAAAGCAACAGAACGAGGAGCAAACAAACCAGCTACCATAGTAATAATAATTGGGAATAAAATTTTAGTTGTTTTTGATACTGCTTTATTATGATATGGCATACGAATCAAGCGTTCTTTTTTCGTTGTAATTAACTTAATTACAGGAGGTTGTACAATTGGTACTAATGCCATATAAGAATATGCAGCTACGATAATAGGACCGATATATTTTGTTTCATAATAGTTTGCAACGAATATAGATGTTGGTCCATCTGCTGCACCAATTACACCAATACAAGCAGCATCTTTTAAATCAAAGCCTAATAAAGTTGCAAGGCTTAACGTAAAGAAGATACCAAATTGCGCTGCTGCACCGAATAATAATAGTTTTGGATTTGTTAACAATGGTGTAAAGTCAATCATTGCACCAATTCCCACAAACAATAATAGTGGGAATAATTCATTTGCAATACCTGCATTAAATAATGTATCAATTGGTCCTTGTTCTAATACACCGTCAATCATCTGTGAAACCGCACCGGAGAACGGTAGGTTAACTAAAATTGCACCAAATCCCATTGGTAACAATAATGATGGTTCCATTTCTTTTTTAATTGCAAGATAGATTAAAGTTCCACCGATAATCCACATTGCAACCATCATTGCCCATTCCGTTAGGGATGGTTTGGTAAAGGATTCAAAAATTGCTTGCACTTAACCACTTCCTTTTCATTTTTTATAAACCATTTCATAAAAAAAGACCTTCATCATAGCAAAGGTGTAACTATGATAAAAGTCTTGCTATTTAAAGTATGCGCGGATTTTCATCGAGTTGTCGCATCCATACTACAACAAAAAACTTGTTGCCAGCTACTCCCTTTTATAATTCCTGGTTTACTATTTGTTAATAAACACTATTTTTTATTATAATGAAATATCAACAAATTGCAAGAGAAAATGATATATTTGTTTCAAAAAAAGAAAAACGCATGCTAATTCACACCCTATATTTTACAATTGGCCGCGTTTTATAGTTCGGAGACAATTCTCTATGTAAGACAGATAAAAATAATTCTCTTATAAAATTATATTTTTATAGCAAATATGAATTTTCAAATCATATAATGCTATTACATAAACCGTTCGTTAATAAAAAGGAAAGCAGGTGGCAGATTGAAGATTATTTTATTTCCAGACAAACAAATCATCTCTACTTATTTACAAATTGGTTGCGAGGTTGAGCTCATTGTATCTTGGGATGGTGAGCAGGTCATTCTTTGCCCAGATAACTCACTAGAACAGCTGGAACTTTATTTAAAAGAGAATCAACTTTCACCCATTAACAAAAGCTACGACTACTTCCTATTTATAAGCAAAGATTATGCACAATGGAATTATCATTGCCCCAAATACTATAGTAGCCTTTCTTCGAGAATGCAACAACATCAAGCTTATTATCAAGACGGAATGTCAACAATTACAAAAGTTTTCTCACAACTGCATTTTTTGGCCGATATTCGCTTGAAAAAATCAGATGACGAAGAAATTGTTTCTATGATTACATATTTACAAAACCTTTCTTAAATTCCTACTTTCTCATAAACAAACTGCTGTTTATGAGAAAACAGCAGTTTGTTTATCTACTTATTTCAAAATAAATGATTTACAATCGGTGCATTGATCCATTGTAGGATTTGTTTCATGTGTTCCAACTGAAATACAATTTAAAGAACAATAGTTCTGTGACTGACAATGATTCTTGCATTGGGTAACAGTACATTGTATACTTTGGTTTGGATGTGAACAACAATTATCCATAATAAAAATCCTCCTTTTTTACATGATATTTTATTATTTGTTCTATTTGAAATTTTATGATTACCAAAAAATTCATTTAATACAATTCAATAAACTGCTTTACTTTCTGACTTTTTACGTGTATACTGTAAGTAAAATTTACCATATTGGAGGTCGCGAAATTGGAAAAAGAACTGCTTAATATGATGGAACCACTGGTTCTTCAAAAACTAGACGAAATTATAGGCAAATTCGATTGCTGTTCTTGCGATAAATGTAAAATGGATATCGCTTCCTATGCATTAAATTTACTACCGCCAAAATATGTTGCAACCCATAAAGGTGGCGTTTTTGTTAAATTGAATGAATCAGAAATTCAAAACGAAACCGATTTAATCGCTTGTATAACCAAAGCAATTCAAGTTGTAAGTAAAAATCCTAAACACAATCCATTTATATAAACAAATACCACATCAATATCGATGTGGTATTTTATGTAATTTACAATTGTTGTAAAACAGTGATGCATTTTTCTGCCCACTCAATAGAAAAGTTATAATAAGAAACGGCATAATATGTTGTTAACGAAAAGCAAATTTCATCATGCTTATCTTTTGCAAATGCTGAAATATCCTCTTTGCCATCTACTATTTCAGAAAGCTTTGCTTTACAAGCATTAACATATTCTTGTAAAACAATAATGGTATCTTTGGGCTTTGTAATATTACTGAAAAACACTTTCATTAAAAGTGGATTTCGTATTTCTACTAATGTAGTAACATCCGTTTCATTCAACCAATCTACTAATACTTGTTTTCCTTCTTTGGTTAAACTATATTTTTTTGTATTAGCTGATTGTGGATTTGCAACAATTAAGTTTTCTTTTTCTAATTTCGTGGTTTCACGATACACTTGGCTTTGTTGAGCTTGCCAAAAAAACAACCCATTACTATTGATTTTTTTCGTCAACTCATAGCTTGTTGCCTCTTCATAATCTAACAATGCTAAAATTTCGTGCCGTAATGACATTCTTGATATCCCCCTTGTCCTCTATATTACTAGCTTACAAGATATTGCTTTTACTGTCAAGCAAGGAAACTTTTATTCTAATACTGATTTATTTAAAATTTCTATTTTATATTAGGTAGAGCTTTGATTAACATGAGCCACCACTAAATAGACCAAGTAGCTTTGATAGATGAACTGATATTGTAGTGCTTTGAAAATAAGTAATTGGCATTTCAAATAGTATAATAGCATTCCATTAATAGTATACCATTTTTCATAAAGGGCAAGCTCGATTTTTGTAGCTATAACCTAACTTTACTTTCAACCAGAATATTATGCAAAATAGCAATTGACACTTTTGTTTGCAAAGAGTAAAATAGGTCTATTCGTTTAAAATAGCCTTATATATAAAATTCAAACTTTCTTTGGAGAGGGAAAACTATATGGAAAAACAGCAAATTCTAACTTCATTGCATAGTGCACATGAATATTTTGAGCCATTAAAGCACACTATGGATTTATATGAATCATTGGTACAACAAATGATACAAAACAAAGCAAAACGCAATCACTCGGTTATCAGTAACATTGCTTGCATCATTTCTTGTATTGGACTTTTTAGCATCGTTTATTTTAATCCTAATATTAACTTTAGTATTCATAGCTTGACTTTTTGGAAGGTCGTTTTGTTAACATTATGGATTGCTTGTTTAATTGGGATACCTGTTTGCGTTAAGATTGCTATTACAAAAATACATCAAAAAAGAACCGACCACAAAATTGAGCAACTTAAAAAACGCAGCACACCGCTTTATGATGAAATATTAGAATCCTATTTGGAATTTCAAGATGCTTCATTTCTTTCACTCCCATTTTCCTACTGCTATCCTGACTATATTGAAAAGCTTGCACAATATATTGAATTGCAACAAGCAAATAGTTTAAAAGAGGCAATCTCAATATTACAAGCTGAACTATCTAATCAACCAAGCAATATTTTTCACCATCTTGTACTTAATGCACAGCAAATTGCGGCAATGCAAAGTAAGGATACCCATAAGCCTGCAACACAATCTGTATAATTCTTTATGTATAAAATGTCATTCGGAACTTTTTTATTTCGAATGACATTTTTATATTTTTATTTATCTTATTTATTCATTGCAATTTTATAGATATATTTGTATTGTTTAAATATATTAGGATTTATAATTTCCTTATTTATCTTATTGAATATTGTTCCACTTGTTAAATAGTCTGTTATCTGTTGTTTAAACAGGTAAACCATGTTTCGCTGGATTGACATTCCTATAGAAAAAACATATAATATGTGAAAGAATATACGATTATTGCTTAAACTATAATAGTTTATATTCTAATCGTATTAAAAGATTGAATATAAGAAATTGAAACAGCTTTCACCTGTAATATAGCATTTTTTATTACTAAAAGTACAAGAAAGTGAGAGGAAATCATGAAAAAAATTAAAGTAATTTCTGTTTTTGGTACTCGACCAGAAACGATTAAAATGGCACCTTTAGTGAAAGAACTAAGAAGTCGTGAAGAAATAGAAAGTATTGTTTGCGTTACTGCACAACACCGTCAAATGCTTGATCAAGTGTTAACCGCTTTTCATATTGTTCCTGATTATGATTTAGATATTATGCAGCAAGGTCAAACGCTCTCTGATATTACGATTCGTGTATTAAAAGGTCTTGAGCAAGTATTTAAAGATGAGAAACCCGACATTGTTTTAGTACATGGAGATACATCTACTACGTTTGCAGGTGCACTTGCTGCATATTATCAGCAAATTGCAATTGGACATGTAGAGGCGGGACTTCGCACTTATAATAAATATTCTCCGTATCCGGAAGAAGCAAACCGCCAGTTTGTTGGAGTTATTTCCGATATGAACTTTGCACCAACAGAGCAAAGCAAACAAAACTTATTAAATGAAGGTAAATCGGAAAGTACAATTGTTGTAACAGGAAATACTGCTATTGACGCTTTACACACTACTGTTCAAGACGATTACAGCGACGGAATCACAGAATGGGCAAAAGGCAGCCGCCTCATTGTATTAACTGCTCATAGAAGAGAAAATCTCGGCGAGCCTATGCGAAATATGTTTCATGCGATTAAACGTATCATTGATAAACATGAAGACATAAAAGTGGTATACCCTGTGCATTTAAATCCAATCGTAGTTGCTACTGCAGATGAAATTCTCGGGAATTGTGATCGTGTTCGATTAATTAAACCGCTTGAGGTTGTGGAATTCCATAATCTTTTAAATCAATCCTATTTAATCTTAACAGATAGTGGTGGTATTCAAGAAGAAGCCCCATCTTTAGGGAAACCCGTTATTGTATTGCGTGATACAACCGAACGCCCTGAAGGCATAAAAGCTGGCACTCTAAAGCTTGCAGGAACCAATGAAGAAACGATTTATCAATTGATTGATGAGCTCCTAACCGACACTGCAGAATACAATCGAATGAGTCAAGCATCCAACCCTTATGGAGATGGCTTTGCAAGCAAACGAATTGTTGATGCTATTATTGAAAAATTCCAAAAGAACTAATATTTTTAGAAAATACAATTATCCTAATCATATTTGAATTTACCCATTTACAAGCTTCAAATAAGACAAGCAGTTGATCAAACAATAAACTAGAAAGAGGAACTGAACGCTATGAGTAATATTGGCCGTTTTGCAAAATCCTCGGCTACTTATTTTGCAGGGAGTGTATTAACAAAAATTATCTCATTTTTTCTGCTTCCCATTTACACAAATTTTATTGAAACAGCCGATATGAGTTATTACGATAACTCGTTTAACTATTTGAGCATTCTTATTCCGGTTATCAGTTTAGAAATATGGTCAGGCATCATGCGCTATATGTATGATATGAATGATCAAAAACAGAAAATGAAGCCAATTGTGAATGGGTTATGTATTTTCTCTATTAGCGCAATTTTATATAGTATTATATTCATTGTAATTGCATTTTCAGTTAATATTGCTTTTTTACCTTGGATTTTTCTATATGGTTTTTTAACCATGCTACATTCTATCTATAGTTATATTGCAAGAGGACTCGGCCTAAACAAAACATATGCAATTTCAGGTATTATTGGAAGTTTAGTCGGCTCTATTTCTAACATTATTTTAATTTTAGGGTTTCGACTGACATTGCTTTCTTTATACATTTCCATTGTTCTCGGCATTACTGTTCAGCTTATCATCATGGAATCTAAGGTGCATTTGCTGACTCGTTTTAAACGAGAATATATTGATAAGCAAATGATTAAAAGCATGATTCGATTCAGCCTTCCACTTTGCATTAACTCGGCTTGTTATTGGTTTTTATCCAGCTATAATCGTATTGCTATAGAAAATATCATGGGTGCTGATGCAAATGGACTTTATGGAGTCGCCATTCGACTCAGTGCAGTTTTGACTTTAGTCTCCAGCTGCTTTTCAATGGCTTGGCAAGAACTCGCTTTTTCAAAAGGAAACAAGAACGATAACTCTCAATTCTATACAACAGCAACCAATTATTATATTCAACTTCTTATGCTTGGCATATTGATATTCATGCCAGTAATTCAAGTTATTTTTCCTTATTTCATCGGTCCAAATTATCATGAGGCTTTTGCTTATATTCCACTATATTTATTAGCAACTGCTGCAAGCATTATCAGCGGATTTTTCGGTAGTATCTATGCCGCTGAAAAGAAAACGGGTATTATCTTTTTTTCTACCCTTGTAGCCGCAGTTATAAATGTAAGCATTTTGCACTTGTTGATTCCTTCTTTAGGGCTACAAGCGGCAAATATTTCTCTTCTACTTGGATTTACGGTTAATATTGCGATACGAGTAGTATTATTGAAAAAAACTGCAAAAATAAAGATAGATTTTATTTTCTTATTTCTTTCATTTTTTTTATTCGCTATTGGATTTTATATCTATCTCAAATTGAGTATTGGGTGGAATATCCTGTTCGGTTTATTGGTTGCAGTAATCGGATTGGTATTTTTCAAAGATTTAATAAAAGACATTATAGATCGGACAAGACAATCATTAAAAACTCGCTTTAAAAAATAATAAGGAGTTTCTATGAATGTTTGCGTTATCGGCGGGGGAAATATCGGTACAGCCATTGCAGCAATAATGAACCAAAATGGTCATGAAGTCTATATTAAAACAAGACGACCAGAACAATGGTCAAAAACAATTTGCTATACGGATATGGAATCGCAAAAGTCGTTTTCTGCACATATCTCAAAAATTACACATGATTCAAAAATACTAGCAATATGTGATATTGTGTTGATTACAACGCCAACTTTTACGTTAAAGAATATTTTAGATGAAATTAAGCCGCATTTAAAGAAATCAACTCCGATTGGAATTATCCCGGGAACAGGAGGCGTTGAATTTATTGCAAAAAACATGATTGAAGAAGGTCACATTATTTTTGGATTGGATCGTGTTCCTTGTATTGCTCGTGTAACTAAGTATGGGAAAAACGTATCCGGATTAAAAAAGCATTCCGTTCGTTTGTGCGCTTTTCCAAAACATAAAACAAGCCAACTATGCGATATTATACAGGACTTATTTCAGTTACACTGTTTCCCATTGGACAATTACCTCACCGTCACATTTACGCCCTCTAATCCTATACTTCACACAACTAGGCTTTACGCCATGTATCAAAATGCAGCCCCAACTCATTCATGGAAAGAAAATGTTTTATTTTATGAAGCTTGGGATGATCTCTCCTCGCAAATGTTAATTGCTTGTGATACGGAATTACAAGCAGTATGTAAAGCAATTAACAAGCTTGATTTAACCGGTGTAGTTCCTCTAACAACACACTATGAATCTCATACCATTCAAGCAATGACGCATAAAATTTCTAATATTCTTTCCTTTAAAGGAATTACATCTCCCATGATTCAAAAAAATGGGCGGTATGTTTTTGATTTGAACTCTCGTTACTTTACAGAGGATTTTCCATATGGCCTTTGTATAATAAAAGGATTTGCCGAAATTTTTTCTTGCAAAACACCGAATATTGATATAATATTACAATGGTATCAGCATATCAGTGGCCAAATGTATTTTACCAAAACCGGTTTTAATGGGCCTGATTTAACGAAAACTGCAATCCCTCAAAATTTTGGAATTCATACAAAAGAGGATGTATATACATTTTATCAGTAGAAAGGAAATACAACAATGCAAGCAATGATATTAGCCGCAGGAATGGGTAAACGTTTAAAAGAACTAACCAGCGAAGCAACCAAATGTATGGTAAAAGTTAATGACGTTAGCATGATTGAAAGAATGCTAACAATTTTAGAGAAACGCAATTTTAATAAAATCATAATTGTAGTTGGCTATGAAGGTCAGAAGCTGATTGACTATATTGAGTCATTAAACATAAAAACTCCAATAGAATATGTTTTTAACACTATTTACAATAAAACAAATAACATTTATTCGCTCTATTTAGCAAAAGATTATTTGCTGCAAGATGATACTTTATTATTAGAATCCGATTTAATCTTTGAAGAAAAAGTATTAGATTACTTATTGGATAATCCATATCCAAGCTTAGCTCTTGTTGCGAAATTTGAAAGTTGGATGGATGGAACTGTAATGGAATTGGATGACGAGGATTCCATTATTGCATTCCGTACAAAGCGTGAGTTTCATTTTGAGGATATTCCGAATTACTTTAAAACCGTAAATATTTATAAATTCAGCCAAAAGTTTTCTTCCACGCACTACGTTCCTTTCTTAGAAGCATATAGCAAAGCGCTTGGAAATAACGAATATTATGAGCAAGTTTTAAAAGTTATTACCTTACTTGATAAACCAGAAATCAAAGCGGTTCGTCTAAAAGATGAAGCTTGGTACGAAATAGATGATATTCAAGACTTGAATATTGCGGAATCTCTCTTTGCAAGCAGAGAAGAAAAATTGAAAAAATTCCAAATTCGCTATGGCGGCTATTGGAGATACCCACAAATGCTTGATTTTTGTTATTTAGTCAATCCATTCTTCCCCAATCCAAAACTTGTTGACGAAATCAAAGCAAACTTTGAACGTCTTTTATGTAACTATCCATCCGGTTTAGATGTTAACAGCTTATTAGCCGCTAAATATTTTGGATTGCACAAAGAGAATATTATTGTAGGTAACGGTGCAGCTGAGCTTATTAAATCATTGATGACAATATTAACAGGTAAAATCGGATTTGCTTTTCCTACCTTTGAAGAATATCCAAACCGTAAGTCGAAAGATGATATCGTTGCTTTTATCCCTCAAAATTCAGATTACTCATATACAGCAGATGATTTAATTTCATTCTACCAAGATAAAGATATTTCTGTTTTAGCGTTAATTAACCCTGATAACCCTTCCGGTAATTTAATTAAAAAACAAGATGTTTTACGTCTTGCTGAATTTTCAAAACAAAAAGGGATCCGCTTTATTGTTGATGAATCCTTTGTGGATTTTGCAGACACCGCTGAATGGCAATCTTTATTGGAACAAGAAATTCTTATAAAATATCCTCATATGATTGTTGTAAAAAGCATTTCAAAATCATATGGTGTTCCCGGTTTACGACTTGGCGTTATCGCAACAGGCGACACAGAATTGATATCTCAAATGAAAAAAGATGTTGCCATTTGGAACATAAACTCATTTGGTGAGTTTTATCTACAAATTTGCGAAAAATATCAATCCGATTATAAAAAAGCAATTGAAAAGTTTAAACAAGTTCGCAATGAATATGTTGAAAACTTAAGCCAAATTAAGCATTTACGTGTTATTCCATCTCATGCAAACTATTTAATGTGCGAAGTATTAACACCTTACTCTGCTAACAAGTTAGCGGAAGATTTATTAAATGACTTTAACATCTTAATTAAAGATTTATCTACCAAAAAAGGTTTTGACGGTAAACAATATATCCGTATTGCCGTTCGAGATGAAAAAGATAATGATGCATTAGTAACAGCATTGAAAATATTGATGAAATAACTATAAAAAGCTACCCAAATGGGTAGCTTTTTGCAATTTAATTATCGTTCTATATAATAAACTACAGACTTCAAGTCAGATGCAGGGTTCATTTCTGCCCATAAGATATAATCTTTCGAATTAAATGTAACCGGGTCTTTCATTTCCTTAATATTTTTTTGCTTGTCCACAACAAACACATAATGTTGCTCGGATGGAATTGTTGTCATATCATATTCGCCATCTTTTTCGTTTGTAAACTTAGTATGATAATTTTTTTCTGCCCAACCATCTGTACTATAAAGATACTCAAAAGTAGCATTATAACTTTCAGAAATAAATGACTTGGCGTGCTTAATTGGAATTCTCGAACAACTTTCTAATAGCTCTTTTAGTTTATAGGTGTGCGCCTTAGGATTATAGCTTCCGGTAATTTTATTACCTGGAATAACTTCTAATTTTAATTTGTTTATATCATCCTTATCTGTTATACCATAGCTAAACCTATAGTATTGGGATTTTCCGTTAACCGTTTTCTTTATCGAATATATTGGTAACATATAATCTGCAGGCTTCCATATAAAAGCGTCCCTTCCAATTACTACCGCATTGTCATCCGTAAATCCAAACTTATCTTGTAGAGCTCGATATATTTTTTCGTAATCATATGTATTATTTACAACAGGAATATCCAAATAATAAACTTTAGAGTTTATTGCCCAATAAGCATTTTCAATACCCATTACAAGCAATATTGTCGCTAAAATAATGCTGATAATTGTAATAATAAACTTTTTCTTTACCCGTTGTGTCACCTTTTTAATTGCCACACCATCTTGTTCTATTTCTTCAGTCAACTCAATTTGGGGGATTGGCTTTTTCGAAACTAATTCATGTTTATGGTTACAGGATTCACAAATTTTTAAATGCTCTTTAATATCCGTTTTTGTCTCTTCACTCAACAAATCATCTTCGTAAAGTGGCAACAAGTCTTCAACATAACTGCATTTCATTTTTATTCCTCACTTTCGCTTAGTTTAGATTGTAATAATAATTTATCCCGATAATATGTAACCTTTGCCCAATTTTCCGTATGTTCCATTATTTCTCCAACCCTACGCAACGGTAAATCATTGATTAAATGTAATATGACAACTTGCTTGTATGGTTCAGGTAGTGATAAAATAGCTTGTTCTATTGTTATCTTATCATCCGCCTTCATCGTAAAGCTATCTACAGAAATATTTTCTTCCAGTGAAACTGTTTTTTGCTTGTCTAGCTGCTTATAGTGTACATGTTTTGCAATGGAGTATATCCAGGTTTTCATAGAACATTTACCACTAAAACGAACTAAGGAGCAAAACACACGATAAAAGGTTTCTTGAGTCAGCTCTGATGCTATGTCCTCGTTTAAATATAAATAATAGAAATAACGCTGTATTTCGCTTACATATGTCGTATATATTTCGTCGAATTCCTTCAATAGCTTCCATCATCTCCTTATCGTTAAATAAGTGCGCACAATCTATTAGTCCCTATTAACATGAAAAGGTTACAACAAAATAAGGACAATCCGTAAAGATTGCCCTTTGGTTATTTTACAACACAATAATAGTTGGTTTCCCAACATGGAATATAAGGATGATGTCTTAAATAAAACTTGTAATTTGGATTAAGCTCATGAATCAATAATGGTAATGCATATAAATCTTCATTTTTATGATAGCTTGATACCATCAATTTTGGTGCATAAGCTTGAATTGTTTCTTTGCATCCCAATAAAGCTTGATACTCGGCACCCTCCACATCAAATTTAATTGTGGTAGCTTTTTTCCCTTGCAAAATATGATCCACAGAATTGGCTTGTACTTCAATAACTCCTGTGTTTTCCAGTTTTGAATTGCGGCCACCTTTTCCTGAAAAATGCAGCACCGTTTTTTCGCTCCAAGCACCAATATTAAAAGTATTGATATTCGTTATTTTTTCCTCGTCAATTCGCTTGTGTAATCGTTTAAAGTTCTTTACATCCGGCTCAAAAGCATAAATTTGTTCAATGCTACCATTGCTGTATCGCAAAAACTCTGAAACGGTATCACCATTATAAGCGCCTAAATCAACATAATGCTCATGACCTGTTGGCTTAATAATCTCATACACTTCACTGATATTGGTGGTAATGCCTTTTAAATAATCAATTTTACCACTCACTTTGAAATTCAGCGTATCAATCATAACTTTTTTAGACCAATCGTCTGCAAGCATATTGTATACTTTGGTAAACTGCTCGTTATGTTTTTGTATATACGCATGGTCAAAGACCTCATCATCTGTTTTCACAACCGGAACATCAGGTGCATAGAACTCGCACTCATCCTGTAATGCATAAAGTACTTCTAGCATCTCAGGACGAAATGTTGCAAATGCAAGCAAACTAATAAAGTTTTTTCCATGCATTGCGGTAACCTCATCTAATCGCAAAACTTTATAACCACAAAAGCTATGACCTCTTACAAAATTATTGCTAGCATAAATTCCTTCAAACGGAATTCCTAATTGCTCTAATACATGAATGATTTTTAATGCACCATCGCCCATTCCATAGATAAAAATTGGCTTATCTGTTTGCTTTAAATGCTCCCATAAGCTTTGTTTTTCTGTTAATAGCTCTATCACGTTTTTCTCTCCTGCGTTTTTATTTTGTTATTAATAAATTCTATTTGATAATGTTGAATAGTTCTTCTAGTTTATGTATTTCATAATCAGAAATTGCATCCGATTTATTTTCAAACTTGTTTTGGTTAAACCAGCAAGTCGTTACTCCTATCTGATTGCCTCCCATTATATCGGAAGAAAGGCTATCACCAATTAAAAGAACCTTATCTTTTTCAACGTTGCCAATTTTATCAAATACATATTCAAAGTATTCCTTTTGTGGCTTTTGGTATCCACTATCTTCTGATACAAAAATATCGGTAATAAACGGTTTTATCTTACAGTGTTCAAATCGTTTATGCTGTACTTTTGAAATGCCATTTGTTACAATATAAAGTTTATATTGCTTTGCTAAAGCTTCACATAATTCATAAGCACCATCAATCAAATCGGATCCATTCGCTAAAAATTCTAAATAATCATTATTTGCTTTCAAACCATCTTTTTCAATATGCAGTTCTTCAAATAGTTTTGTAAATCGAGTCTTTTGAATCACATCTTTCTCAATGTTTCCAAGCTCAAAGTCTTTCCATAATTTATGGTTAATTTCTTTATATAAGTCAATTTTACTTTTGGTATATGAAATTTGATACAAATAAAAAACCTGCTTTAATGCTCTTTCTTCAGCCTTTTGAAAATCAAACAAGGTATCATCTGCATCAAATAAAAGAATTAGATATTTTGACATTTACGTACCTCCCTAACCCTATCAGCGTATTAGTATTATTATATCATAAAAAGTCTGTTTGAACGTAAGTGAAAACAGGTTCCCGTGATAAAATGTTCTCGTTATGGTCAAAATCTTTGATTTTGGGTACCATAGAGGTTATTATAACATAACTCTATAAAAAAATCTCGATAAACATTAATCATATCCTAATCTTATTCACTGCTATTTTATCTATTTACTACATAAATACTCCACATATCCATTATATATATTGTGTATAATAGCCAAATATCATGGCAAATATTATCTGTTTTGCTTATTGTAATTACAATTGAATAATGATATATTTAGGATGTTTTCGGATTTCAAGAACCTATATAAAGTTTTCTTACAAATAATAACATATTCATTTTATTTGTATCATACGTATTATGTTGGGGGTAATCGGAAACAGTTCACTATTTTGAAAGGGGAATATCTTATGCAACTCTCAGACACAACGTTTCAGCTGATATCCATTGTGATTGCATTGCTCTCACTTGGTGTAGCAGCGTGGCTTTACTCATGGGTGAAAAAACGCCCTTCCTCCAATGCAAAAATTGCTGAAGTAGGAGATCTCATTCGCAAAGGCGCAAACACATTTCTAAGACATGAATACAAAGTTTTGGCTCGTTTCTGTGCGGTAGTCGCAATTCTTCTCTTAGTGTTCTTACCAAAACCTATATGGCAAGGCAACATTTTAGATAATGTGACTATGGTACTTGCATACATATTTGGTACTGCATTCTCAGCTTTAGCTGGTAAAGTAGGTATTGAAGTGGCAACGATTGCGAATGTAAAATCCGCAGAAGCTGCCAAAGACGGAATGAAGCCTTCCTTTATGGCTGGTTTCCGTGGCGGTGCTGTAATGGGTATGGCTGTAGTAGGTGTAAGCTTACTCGGTGTTGCCGGACTTATGATTTTAACTGATAGCTCAACTGCTCTTCTAGGTTTCAGCTTTGGTGCTAGCTCGCTTGCTTTGTTTGCAAAAGCAGGCGGTGGTATCTTTACAAAAACCGCTGATATTAGTGCAGACTTAGTTGGTAAAGTTGAGCTTGGTATTCCAGAAGATGATCCAAGAAACCCTGCTGTTATAGCTGATAACGTTGGCGATAATGTTGGCGACGTTGCCGGTATGGGCGCTGACCTATTCGACTCTAACGTAGCTTCTATGGCTGCTGCTCTTGTTATGGCTCTATCTTTAGATAAGCTTGCAGGTAATTCTGCAAATGTAAACACTGTATTTTGTTACGCTGCCCTTGGCTTATTAGCATCAATCATTGGTGTAAGTACTGCACGTATTGGTAAAAAAGGCGATCCTACAAGAGCCTTAAATAGCAGCACCTATGTTACAACCGGTATTTTTGGCTTACTAACTGCCGGTGCTACTTGGCTATTCGGATTTGAATGGAGAATCTGGGCTGCAACAATAGTTGGCTTATTAGTTGGCGTTATTATTGGTATTGCAAGCGATTACTTTACCAATGACAATAAAAAACCGGTTCGCTATGTTGCGAATGCAGCAAAAACGGGACCAGCATTTACTATCCTTTCCGGTATTTCATATGGTTTCTTAAGCATCCTTCCAGCAATGGTAGGTATCTCTGTATCTGCATTGCTTGCATTCAAAATTTGCGAGCCTATTGGTCCTGGTTATGCAATGTTCGGTATTGCTATGGCTGCAGTTGGTATGCTCTCCATCGTTGGTATGATTATTTCTAACGACGCATACGGCCCAATTGTTGACAATGCACGTGGACTTGCCGAAATGGGAAACCTAGGCGATGAAGTATTGGATATTACTGATAAATTAGACAGCGCAGGTAACACTGTTAAAGCTGTTACAAAAGGCTTTGCAATTGGTGCTGCCGGTTTAACTGTTATTGCTTTATTAGGTGCATTCATGAGTGAAGTAAATGATGCCGCTGCTAAACTTGGAAAGGAAGTCATCACAGGCTTTGACATTATGAGCCCTGTTGTATTCTTTGGTTTATTGGTTGGTGCTGCAATTCCAGCTTTATTCTCTGCTATGCTGATGCTTGGTGTTGATAGAAACGCACAACGTATGGTTTCCGAAATTCACCGTCAATTTAAAGAAATCATCGGCTTAAAAGAAGGTAAAGAAGGCGTAAAACCGGAATATGATAAATGCATTGAAATTGCGACAAAAGGCGCTATTCGTGAACTGATTCCTGCTGGCTTAATTGCAATTATTGCAACATTGGCTGTTGGATTTATTGGTGGCGTTCAAGCAATCGGCGGTTTCTTAACCGGTAATATCGTAAGCGGATTATTATTAGCATTGTTTATGTCTAACTCAGGTGGACTTTGGGATAATGCAAAGAAATACATAGAAGCGGGTAACAATGGCGGAAAAGGATCTGATGCTCATAAAGCTGCTGTTGTAGGCGATACCGTTGGTGATCCATTTAAAGATACAGCTGGTCCATCTATCAATACCCAAATCACTGTTGTTTCCCTTGTATCTTCACTAATGGCTACTCTTTTCTTAACATTCTCTATCTTTGGATAAGAGATGCTATAATCATTCTTCTCTCACTGGCCTGTATTTTCAATACAGGCCCCTTTTTTTGCTCATTCCAAAAGTCAATTGCTTTATTATCAATGTTATGAAACTTGTTTACTGCTTCATATCCTTATTATTCTTAGAATATATTTATATAATGAGGATGTGATGATATGGAGCCAACATCAGAATTTCATACCGTACGAGGGTATCAGCTTTTAGAACAAAATCGCCGCTTTTTAACCTCCGCTATGGAGGATTATTTAGAAATGATATATCGAACCATGCAAGCAGATGGGTATGTGCGAATTAACGTGCTATCAGAACAACTCAATGTTTCACCGCCATCAACTACTAACATGGTTCAAAAGCTGCATCAGCTAGGTCTAATTAACTACAAAAAATACGGTATTATTACGCTTACACCTATTGGTAATGAAATTGGTGGATTCTTATTACAAAGGCATACTATCATTGAGCAGTTTCTAACCAACCTTGGTGTAGAAAATGTATTAAATGAAACGGAGTTAATCGAACATAATATTTCTAACAACACCTTACAAAAAATCAATCATTTTAATGAATTTCTAACCAAAAACCCTTCAATAGCACAAAGCTTATATATTAGTTTAAATTCAATATAAGAAAAATAACAAGAAGCTTTTTAGCTTCTTGTTATTTCAGTCTGAAGAAAAAGCCCGATTTTGGCGTAACCAAAGTCGGGCTTTTGAATATATGGTTGAAAATTTGAAAAAAGTGGAAAGGATACAAAAAGGAGAGTTCACCCTCCACTTATGTATTGCCAGCTTTTTAAGGTTCATGCACGCAAATTTAAGCCTAACCCAGTTTGTTACTTGGGCAAGACCTCGATAAGGTGTATAACGCATTGCGTATTTTTCTTTCGCATCAGCAAAAACTCGCTCAATCGTTTCTTTTCGCTGTGCATAAAGATCTTTGTATTTTATTGCATAACGAATATCTGAAACTTGCTCTAAGTACTCATGCCAAACATGAACTGTGTATTGTTTCTGGAATTCTTTACTTTCAGTGCATTTGTAACGAAACCCACAGATTTTACAGTCGTTTGGATTGCTTTTAAATTCTTTGTATCCTTCTCTATTCGTGGTGGAATAGTGTAAAACTTTATTGTTTGGACATACTACACAGTCAAAATATTCATCATATGAAAAATCATATTTCTTAAAAAAGCCTTGTTTTGTCATTGGTCTACGATATGGTACTAATAAATCTTTTCCATCATCTATAAGTCTTTTTGCAATATAGGGAGTATTGTAGGCACTATCTGCCACTATTGTTTGGATTTCGGGGTGGTTTTCTTTTAATTTATCATACAAATCATCGAATGCTACGCTGTCATGTACATTGCCTGCTGTTACATGAACATCTACAATGTAGCCTTTTTTGTCACAAGCTGTATGTGCTTCATAAGCAAGGCATTTCTTATGCTCTCCTTTATGAAATACACCGCTTTCAGGGTCAGTGGTTGATTCATTGATGATTTTTTCTTCTATTTTAGGTGGCTTTGTATCGTCAAATGGCTTTTTTTTATGTTCTTCTCTATCTTTATTGATTTCGTCCATTAGTTGTTTCTCATAATGTTTTGCTGCTACGGGGATTGATTTCTTTACAACCTTTTTTATATTTGCATTTGCTTTTATATGGGTTCCATCTACAAATACCACCTCTGGGTCAAGATATCCCATATCATTGATTTCATTCAATATCCAGTTGAAAATGCATGCAATAGTATTCTCGTTAAATCTATGTTTAAAGGCATAACTTATTGTTGTAAAGTGAGGTATTTGTTCTGTCATTAAATATCCTAAAAACCAACGATATGCACAGTTCATTTGTACTTCTTCTACCAATTTGCGCAACGAACTTATTCCATACAAATGTTGTATTAAGACCATTTTGATTAGTACTACTGGGTCTATGCTTGGTCTTCCATTATCTTTACAATACAAATCCTCTACGAAATCATATATATGACAGAAATCCACTGCACTATCTATTTTTCTAAGCAAATGTTCTGCTGGAATAAATTCTTCTAAGCACAAAAACTCTACTTGTGTTCGGTCTTTTTTAGCTTTAACTAACATTTAATCACCCTATTTAATTATACCATTTTTCGCGTCAAAAGTCCCCTAAATCATCAAATTTAGGGGACTTTTTCTACAAGCTGAGCTCCCTGATTTCTCAGGGAGCTTTCTACTATTCTATACAACCCACAAAGGATTAGTACATTCCGCCCATTCCACCTGGCATTTGTGGAGCTGCAGGAGCTTCTGGTTCTTTAATGTCAGCAACTAAGCTTTCAGTAGTTAATACCATTGAAGCTACAGAAGCAGCATTTTGTAGTGCGCTTCTAGTTACTTTAGTTGGGTCAACAATACCGGCAGACATCATATCGCAGTATGTTTCATTGTAAGCGTCGAAACCATAACCTATTTTATCAGCAGAGATGATTTTATCAATGATTACGCTGCCTTCTAAGCCAGCATTTTTAGCAATTTGGCGAATTGGTTCTTCTAATGCTTTGCAAACAATAGCAACACCGGTTTTTTCGTCGCCAACGTTAGAATCTAATAGAGCAGCAACAGCAGGGATTGCGTTAATTAAAGCAACTCCACCACCAGCTACGATGCCTTCTTCAACAGCTGCTTTTGTAGCAGCAAGTGCGTCTTCAATTCGAAGTTTCTTTTCTTTCATTTCGATTTCAGTTGCAGCACCAACTTTAATAACAGCAACACCACCGGAAAGTTTTGCTAAACGCTCTTGTAGTTTTTCTCTATCAAAATCAGAAGCAGTAGTTTCAATTTGTGCTTTAATTTGATGAATACGATTGTTGATTTCTTCTTTTTGACCAGCTCCATCAACAATAATTGTATTTTCTTTTTGAATAACAACTTGACGAGCTTGACCTAATTGTTCAAGAGTAGTTTCTTTTAGGTCTAAACCTAGTTCATCAGAAATCACTTCACCACCAGTTAAGATAGCAATATCACGAAGCATTTCTTTTCTTCTGTCGCCAAAGCCAGGAGCTTTTACAACAACACAAGTAAAGGTGCCTCTTAGTTTGTTTACAAGGATAGTAGCAAGTGCTTCACCTTCCATATCCTCAGCAATGATAACAAGTTTTTTGCCTGTTTTAACGATTTGCTCTAATAAAGGTAGGATATCTTGAATGTTAGTAATTTTCTTATCTGTAATTAAGATTAAAGCATCATCAATAACAGCTTCCATCTTATCTGTATCAGTTACCATGTATGGAGATAGGTAGCCACGATCAAATTGCATACCTTCTACAACTTCGCTGTATGTTTCTGCAGTTTTAGATTCTTCAATTGTAATAACACCGTCAGCAGAAACTTTTTCCATTGCGTCTGCGATTAACTTACCAACAAATTCATCAGCAGCAGAAATAGTAGCAACTCTTGCGATATCCGCAGAACCGTTTACTACTTTAGAATTAGAAACAATTGCATTAACTGCAGCTTCAACTGCTTTTTGAATACCTTTTTTAACAACCATTGGGTTCGCTCCGGCAGCAACGTTTTTCATACCTTCACGTACTAAAGCTTGAGCTAATAGGGTAGCGGTAGTAGTACCATCACCGGCAGCATCATTTGTTTTAGTTGCAACTTCTTTTACAAGTTGTGCGCCCATATTTTCAAATGCATCTTCTAATTCAATTTCTTTTGCAATGGTAACACCATCGTTAGTAATCAATGGAGCACCGAATTTCTTGTCTAAAACGACATTTCTGCCTTTAGGGCCTAATGTGATTTTTACTGTATCTGCAAGTTTATCAATACCAGCTTGTAGAGATTTTCTAGCTTGTTCGCCATAAATAATTTCTTTTGCCATAATAAAAAAATCCTCCTTTAGAATTTTGTCTTATAATGCAATCAAAAGGTTATTAACCTACCGCATTGAATTTAATATTTCTCGTTGGTGCATCAAGGATGCCGCACCCTACAACTAATCTTTCGTGTTGTTTTGTAGGAAACGCATTGTATGCGTTCCGAGACAGAATGAAGTCGGTGATGTCATTTAATTAAAGAATAATTGCAAGAATTTCAGATTGACGAAGAATAGTATATTCAACACCGTCTAATTTTACTTCAGTACCGGCATATTTACTCATCAATACGCGGTCACCTACTTTTAATTCCATAGTTATTTCTTTTCCGTCAACAACACCGCCAGGGCCTACTGCTACAACTTCAGCGATTTGCGGTTTTTCTTTTGCAGCACCTGCAAGAATGATGCCACTTTGTGTTGTTTCCTCTGCTTCTACCATTTTAATAACGACTCTGTCTGCTAGAGGTTTAATGTTCATAATCAATTCCTCCTAAAAATAATGTTATTTTAGCACTCTTAGAGTCTGAGTGCTAACTAATATCTATTGTAGTGTTTTTTTGTAAAAAGTCAATATTTACTTTATGAATTTTTTTTTAAAACATACCGTATTTTATTTTAAAATCTAAGATAGAGAAATAACATGGAAAAAAGCAAATAATGTATATAATTTTTCATAAAATACAAAAGTAAAAATAAAAAGATATTGTACTTATTGTCAATATCAAGTATAATAAAATTAAATGTAGTCGAAAGGATGTCTTACCGATATGAATATAAATAACTACTCTATCATTACAGATGTTACTTGTGATTTACCTCAAGATTATTTAAAGAAGAATAAAATCACAACAATGCCATTAACCTATACTATGGATGAGGTTGAATATGATGGAACAGCTGAACGTTCTTTGCATCCAACTGATTTTTATGCTAAGTTACGCAGCGGTACTATGGCAAAAACTGCACAAGTTACTCCGGACAAAGCAAAAGAATACTTTAAACCAGAACTAGAAAAAGGTAACGACATTCTATATATCGGATTTTCATCTGGTTTGAGTGGCACGTTTCAAAGTGTAACGATTGCTAAATCTGATTTAGACGAAGAATATCCAGATAGAAAAATAATTGTAATTGATTCTTTGTGTGCTTCTTTAGGTCAAGGCTTATTGGTTGACTATGCAGTTAATCAAAAAGCAAAAGGAAAATCCATTGATGAAGTTGCAAAATTAGTGGAAGATATTAAACTAAGAGTTTGTCATTACTTTACAGTAGAAGATTTAAACCATCTACATCGTGGCGGGCGTGTATCAAAAACATCTGCTGTTATAGGATCCATTCTTGGAATTAAACCGGTTATGCATATGGACAATGCAGGTAAGCTGATTCCGATTGGAAAAGTAAGAGGCAGAAGACAATCTTTAGATGCTTTGGTTGAAAAGATGGGAACAAAACTATCTGATTATAAAAACGATTATGTTTTTATTTCTCATGGTGATAGCCAAAAAGATGCAGAATATGTTGCTTCTAAAGTAAAAGAGAAATTTTCAATTAAAACACAAATAATTAACTATGTAGGACCTGTTATTGGTTCACACTCCGGTCCGGGTACAATTGCATTATTTTTTATTGGTGCAAACCGTGATGAAAAACCACTATAAAAATTTTTTAATACAGTTGTGTTAAAATTAATTATCAGCAATATATAGTCTACTATCATGATAGAAAAACAAATCAATATGGATGGGATAAATGAGATATTCTGTTAATCAAACTATTCACACACGAAGTATGCGAAAATGAAAAATTCGCACTTGTTGTGGAAAGGAGACCAATTGATTGTGAAAAAGAAATTACTGATTATTTTTATTTGCTTGGTATTGTTTATGACTTTGATTATTACAGGTATTTTTGTGTTTCCAATGTTTTTTCGATTGAACAATAAGGATGAAAGTTTAAGGGAAAAGGCATCAAGTATAAGCACAATCTCAGATGTAGTTGATCCGGATTCTGATTATCAATATCAAGGAATAAAGCCAACTGATGAAAAAGATAAAGCATTTAAAGTGGTAGGTTATTATCTAGGGGATAAAGAACCAATTTTAGATCGTATTCAATTTAATGTGGTAACTCATATTATTTATGCATTTGCTATTCCTAAAGAGGATGGTACTCTGCGCCCTTTTGATTATCCGGAAACGGCTAAGGCGTTGGTAAAGCAAGCACATAGTAATAATACCAAAGTTTTACTCGGCATTGGGGGATGGTCGTATAAGGATATTCCCTTGCAATCTGATTTTGAATCCGCAACTGCAACAGATGAAAAAATTCGAAAATTCGGCGATTCTATTATTGCTATGACCAAGAAATATGGTTTTGATGGTGTAGATATGGATTGGGAACATCCAAGAGCAGGAGCATCTTCAGAAGTACAATACGAAAAGCTAATGGTATATTTGAGTAAACGTTGTAAGGATGAGAAGATGTTGCTGACTGCTGCGGTGATTAGCGGTGTAGATGCGGATAACGTTAAGATTAAAGATGCAATGGCTCATACCGATAAAGTATTATCTTTAGTAGATTGGATTAACGTTATGGCTTATGATGGTGGGAATGAATCTCGGCATTCTCCATATGAGTTTGCTGTAAAATGCGGTGAATACTGGCGAGATTCTCGTAAAGTTTCTCCTCAAAAAGTAGTGATAGGTGTTCCTTTTTATGCAAGACCATCTTGGAAATCATATGATGAAATCTTAAAAGTATTCCCAGATGCGTACAAAAATGATCAAGTTCCCCAAGAAGACCGTTTTGATTATTATAATGGTGTTGTGACGATGGAAAAGAAGGCAAAATGGGCTAAGGATAATGTAGGTGGCGTTATGATTTGGGAGCTAACTAAAGATACGTTGGATAAGAGTAAAAGCTTATTATCTGCAATTCAAAAAGGTATAAAATAGCTGTAAAAATAAAGGGGAGGATAATACCTCCCTTTTGTTATGTTATTAGAGCAAAATATAGACAACGAAAAGCATTCTATGACAAGATTGAATGTAATGATTTTGATATACTAAACACACAAGGAGCTGATACAATGGAATGGGTAAAAGCTGTAAATCAGGCAATAAGCTATATGGAAGAAAATTTATTTGAGGATATTACTTGCGAAAGTGTTGCAGACCATGTATATCTTTCTAGCTTTCATTTTCAAAGGACATTTGCTATGCTAACAGAATTGACAGTTGGGGAATATATACGAAACAGGCGGCTGTCCTTGGCGGGTGAAGAATTAGTAGCAACCAAAGAAAAAATTATTGATATTGCTTTGAAGTATGGATATCAAACGCCTGAAAGCTTCACAAAAGCATTCACAAGGTTTCATGGAGTAACACCTAGTGAAGCGAAAAAAGAAGGTGCAGTTTTAAAGTCATTTCCACCCCTTGTAATCAAAATTATTTTAGAAGGTGGTACGAGTATGGATTATCAGATTGTAAAAAAAGATGCATTTCAAGTTGTTGTAAAAAGTCGTATATTTAAAGAAGAAACTTCAGCAACCGAAATTCCAAAGTTCTGGACAGAATATTTTAACTCGGGAGTCGCAGAAAAAGTGTGCGGAGCAATGGGTATATGTGCAGCAGAAACATGTAATAAAAAAGATTGGAAATATGGTATTGGATGTGACAAAAAATTAGTACAAGAAATTCCGGATGGATTTGAAGTATGGAATATTCCTGCAAATACATGGGCGATTTTTCACTGCGTAGGAGCAATGCCTAAAGCAATCCAAGCAATGTGGAAGCGCATTTATTCGGAATGGCTACCATCTTCAAACTATGAGTTATTGCCTGATTATGATATTGAGTTTTATACAGAAGGTGATAACAGCAGTGAAGATTATGTAAGTGAAATCTGGATTCCGGTTAAAGAGAAACAATAGGAAATAGTAGGGGTGCTTCCATGCAAAGTCATTAACTTAAGGGTTGGGTTCTAGTCTTATGAACTTTCTCAGTGTTGCGTTGCTCGCTATGTTCCCAACAGAAAAATGCTACGTATTTATCTGTAAAAGAGGAAGGTGGCACGCTAATGGCGTGACGAGAGACTCCCGAAAATTTTGTGTAAAAGTGAATAAGGTACTTCCAATCAGACAAGAATTAAGATAATAAATTCAAGTATGAAAGGAAGTATTTTTTTATGGAAAAGCAACCGAAAGAGTTATTAAAAGAGTATGTGAACAGCCAAAACTTCACAAGCACAACAGAGGTTATGCAGGCAATGAAAGAGATGTTCAAAGATGTTCTTCAGCAAGTTATGGATAGTGAATTAGACGAAGAATTGGGTTACCAAAAAAGTCAAAGAATAGCGAACGATGACGGAAAAAGCATGTCGAAAAATTATCGAAATGGATATTCAAAGAAAACAGTTAAAACACAACTTGGCGAAGTGGATATTAATGTTCCTCGTGATAGAAACGGTGAATTTGAACCACAAATTATTGGTAAATATAATCGTAATGCTGACGGGATGGAAGAAAAAATTATTGCACTTTACTCTTGTGGCATGTCTCAACGAGATATTGCTGAACAAGTAAAAAATCTTTATGATGTAGAAATTTCAGATGGACTAGTAAGCAAGATAACAGAAAAAATAATGCCGGAAGTAACAGCATGGCAAAACCGTCCACTAGATAGTGTATACCCATTTGTGTTCATGGATGCAATACACTACAAAGTAAAAGAAAACAATCAGTTTGTAACGAAAGCAGCATATGTGGTTTTAGGAATTACACTTGAAGGAAATAAAGATATATTGGGCATTTGGATTGGAGAAAACGAGAGCTCAAAATTCTGGTTGAGCGTTATGAATGACTTGAAATCAAGGGGTTTGCAAGATGTATACCTATTTTGTGTTGACGGTTTAAAAGGTTTTAAAGAAGCAATCAATGCAGCATATCCCAAAGCGCACATTCAACGTTGTATTATACATCAAATTCGATATTCAACACGATATGTAGGATACAAAGATATCAAGAAGTTAATGGCAGATCTAAAACTAGTATATCAAGCTGTTACAGAGGAAGAAGCATTGAATAATCTAATATCATTCAAAGAAAAATGGGGTAAAAGTTATCCTTCTTGCATAAAGAGTTGGGAGGATAACTGGGATATACTATCAACCTTTTTTGCATATCCAACTGATGTAAGGAAAATAATATACACAACTAATATTATTGAGGGATTAAACAGGCAGTTCAGACAAATAACCAAGAATAAACCATCATTTCAAAATGATGATAGTTTAAAAAGGATACTGTATTTAGCTTCAAAGAAAATTGTCGAACGATGGACACAACGTTGTCGAAATTGGGACGTTGTTTTAAACCAATTAAACATCATGTTTTCGGACAGAATCGCTGGATGATTCTATGTTCAGCCGCCAAAATTTAATGACAAAAGGGGCATGCCCCTTTTGTCATTAAATAAACTTGTTTCAACTAACCTATACACTATGTCAATTACTATTTTGTTCCTATTTCTTGTTCTGATTGTTTTTATATTTACACAAAATTCTTGGTATACCTCGTGACCGAATAGAGTAAATAACTATTAAATTTTCTTAAGTTATTGGGAGGTTTTTACACCCTCCCATTCGTATTTACTTGATTATTATCGTTCGATTACTAAGAGTAGGGGCACACATTGTGCGTGCGTTTTATGTAGTATTCTCGTAACCAACGGCAAGAGCAGAGCCCTTCCCCTACATAATATATCTGTATCTTGCAGGTAATACATCATATAACTCTGTAAAACGTAAAATCCCCGTTACAATTGTAATGGGGATTTTACACTTATACGGTTTTTAGTCAAAAGGTACAACAGTATTAGTTCTTGCAGATTCAAAAGCTGCTTCCATGAACTTCATAACACGCATTAGCTCATCATGCTTAATGAGAATATCAGCTTTACCGCTAATAGTAGCCATTACGTTGCGGTAGAAGTCTTTAATATCAGTATCAACATGAGGTAAATCCTCTGTTTTGATTGTTTCATCCGTTCTAGGAGCCATAGTTTTGGTTAAGCCAGCCGCAGTTTTTACAGGAACGGCATCGTTTTTATCCCAGTCAGTGATACGTACCATTTTACCGTGCATATACCAATCTTCGATTGTAGCAGAACCATTTGTACCAAGCATATACCAACGTGGTAATTCAATAAAGTTGCTCGTTCCAACTTCTAATAATGCTCTAAGACCACTTTCAAAGGTAACCATTATTTTAAAGCCATCATCAACAAGCTCATTTGTAACATGATCTAATGTGCAGTAGATAGATTTAATATTTTCTTTTACCATTTGTAGTAGTTGGTCAATGATATGAACGCCCCAGTCAAGAATCATTCCGCCGCCATGTTCAACCTCTCCACGCCAGTCGCCAGGTATACCTCTTGAACCATGTACTCTAGATTCAATACAGTGTACTTCGCCAAGCAGTTTTTCATCAAAGATTTTCTTCATAGTCAAGAAATCTTGATCCCAACGTCTGTTTTGATGAACAACAAATAGTTTTTTACATTCGTTTGCAGTATTAATCATTTCTTGTAATTCTGCGGAATTCATAGCTACCGGTTTCTCACAAACAACGTTTTTACCAGCTTTTAATGCAGCAATCGTTACTTCTTTGTGAACATCATTTGGAGTGGCACATAAAACAATATCTACCTCTTCATCAGCAAGTAATTCTTCTCTAGAAGCATATGCTACTAGATTATTTTCTTTTGCATAGTCAAGTCGTTCTTGCTTTAAATCAAATACACCTTTTACAAATAAGCCGTCAATACCACTCTCAATTAGTTCTCTATGCCAATTTCCCATGCCACCAAATCCAACGATGGCAAGACAATATTTATTATCTCTCATAGTAGTTATCCTTTCTGTTTTTTCAACAACATTCTTATCAAGTTGTTAAAAGATAGTAAACGTTATTTAAATTTAGAGTAGGGAAGACTATAATTATTTACAGACCATCACAGGTCACCCCTACAATACAATGTATCAATGTAGGGCAAGGGCTTGCTCTTGCCGTCGGTAATAAGCAAAATTGAATAAAACGGTCATAATAGCCCAATGAAAGCAGGTTAAGAGAAATTGCGGTACCAACCTCTCCGCCGAATTTGGTTGACACCTCTCCTAAAGAAGAGGCTTTTTCTAGGCTCCTCCTTGGGGGAGCTGTCACTCGCAAGTGACTGAGAGGGTAATGCTATGATAGAGTTTACCTTTAACTTGCTTGCATTGAATACCACCCCCAACAATTTGGCGGTAGCAAGCCATCCTCTACATCTACCGAAATTAGAAGATCAGCGAATATTCCAAATAGACGGGAAGAATGGAGTTATCCATTCTTTGTGAGTTCAGTTTACTGAACTCATGCCCACCACATACCGCCTTGTTTTTCAAATACTAAAACTTCTTTTAAGAAGTCAATTGCTTTTGTTAAACCTTCATTAGTTGACATTAAGCTGTCTTCATGTTCAATGCTTAATGCATTATCATAGCCTACCATACGAAGCGCAGACACCATGTCTTTCCAATAGCCTAAATCGTTTCCGTATCCACAAGAACGGAAAATCCAAGAACGGTTTAGTTCATCGCCATAATGTTTGGTATCTAATACGCCGTTTACAGCAGTATTATAGGAATCAACCTTTGTATCTTTTGCATGGAAATGATAAATAGCTCCTGCTTTGCCTAACTCTTTAATTGCTAGAGTAGGGTCAATTCCTTGCCAAATAAGATGGCTTGGGTCAAAGTTTACACCGATTACATCGCCAACAGCTTCACGAAGTCTTAACGCAGAAGCAGGGTTATAAACACAGAATCCAGGATGCATTTCTAAAGCAATTTTTGTTACGCCATGTGCTTTTGCAAATGCAGCTTTTTCTTTCCAATAAGGAATTAAAACTTCATTCCATTGCCAATCTAATATGGTTAAGAAATCGTCCGGCCAAGGGCAAACAACCCAGTTTGGATATTTGGAATTTTCAGAATCACCAGGGCAGCCGGAGAATGTGTTAATAACATCAATTCCGAGCTTTTCAGCAAGTAGAATTGCCTTGGTTAAAGCTTCATCAAATTCTTTTGCAATTGATTTATTTGGGTGAATAGGGTTAGCATGACAGCTTAATCCACTAATTGTAACACCATGTTTTGCAATAGTAGCTTTGAATTCCTCTAATTTACTTTCATCGTTTAATAAAATATCTGGGTTTGCATGTGCAGTTCCAGGATATCCTCCGCAGCCAATTTCAACAGCTTGCACACCTTTACTTACTAAATAAGTAAGAGCTTCATCCAATGTTTTATCAGATAATAGCGTAGTAAAAACTCCGAGTTTCATATGTATTCAGTCCTTTTAAAAATAGTTTATTTATCTGCATTTGTTTTAAGCTAAATCAATTTACTAATAATGTTGCATTTAAAAGAAATATCCTTCAACTATATTTACAAACAATGTTCCGTTATCACCTTTAATTGAAAATGCTCTATTTTTGAAATAGACGGTTTTCTCATTTGCTGAAATAGTAACTTTTGTGTGATCTTTGAGCTCATATACTATTTCAAACTTCGGATTTTCCTTTAGGGTAGTTCCTAATTTGAAGTTTAGTAAATTCGTTGCATTTCTTGCTATTTCAAGTTCTTTTTCTGTATTCACCACAACTGTTTCGTTGGTAATTTTATTTGTTATGGTTGAACGGATAATATTTTCTTGTTGAGGAAGACCTAGCAAAGGAATTCCATGAAAAGTAATAAAAAAACAGGAAAATGCAATAAAACACACAATAAATGTTATGAGACTGTTGAGGATAGTTCTTTTCATTTTATGCACCTGCTTAGTTTTATATTTGTAATATAATTAACCTTGCATAAATTGCTCTAACATTTCAAAATCTTTTCGAATAGCCGCAACTTGTTCTTTGGCATGTTCATTTGCTTCCGATTCAACAACAGCCCAATCCATATTGTTTTCTTTTGCAAAACGGAAAACAGCTTTCATATCAACACTGCCTTCGCCAAGTGTTGTGCCTTGATCGCCTATACCATCTTTGGCATGGAACACATCAATACGGTCTGCATACTTTTTCAAATAAGTAACAGGATTTTCGCCACCACGATATACCCAATATACATCAAACTCAAGCATGAAGTCTGTGCCTTCCATCTCTTTTGCTAATATATCGATTAAGTACTCATCGCCATCTTTTTGAAATTCGTGTGCATGATTATGATAACCTAATACCATGCCATTCTCTTTGAATTTTGGTAATACTGCTTTTAACTTGTCAGCTAATGCAACAACATCCGCTTTGGTTTTCACATCATACCAAGGACAGATAATTCTTGTATTTCCAATTGTTTTATGATATGCAATGGTAGCGTCGGTATCATCAAAAATCAATTCAGGAGCAACGTGTGCGCCGGAAACAGAAAGGTTATATTTATTTAACCATTCTTTTACTTGGAAAGCAGGATGATTAAAAAATCCTGCAAATTCAACGCCTTCATAACCGATTTCAGAAACAACTTTTAATGCCTCTTCAAAATTATCTTTTGCAAGATCTCGAATAGCATATAACTGTACGGATTTTTTCATAGTAATCTCCTTTTCACAAATTATTTTATAACATTAAGTCACGAATCATTTTAATTGTGTATTTTACGCCACGGTCGCCAAGGTCACCTTGCCAAACAGCAGAGTGAGGTTCAATGCTTAAGGTTCCATCATAACCTAATGCATATAAAGTACCCATAAATGCGCCCCAGTTTGTTTGGTCGATACCTGCCGGTGGATCATCAAAACGTTCACCATCAATCATCAAACTACCCTTAATATGAACATGCGCAAAACGATTACCCCATTTTTTCATTTCAGAAAGATAGTTCTCGCCGTTTGCGTAAATAGAATGAGATGGATCATATTTGATGTATAGGTCTTTCAAATGGCCATGGATTACACTCCAAGCTGGGTCGGAAACAACATAGTTATTCCAACGACAGTTATTTGTAGCAACCTTGATTCCATATTTTTTTGCAAATGCAATTAGCTTTTCAAAATAGCTGATTGCTGCAGAATAGTTTTCAAATAAAGATAGCTCTTCAACATAGTTACAGCTGCAAACATAAACAGGACAGCCAACTTTTGCAGCTGCTTGAATTAATGTAGTGTCTGCTAGCCATTCCTCTTCATTATGAGATCCATCTTTGTTGATTTTGTTGCCTGCCCAACGACCAACAGAGCCAACAAATAAGCCTAATTTGTTGCAATCCACTGCAATGCGATCTGCTTTGTCGTAAAACTCTTGAAAACGGTTATCTGCATCCGCATTGACGCAGAATTCAACAAAATCCAATCCTAATTCTTTTACTTTTTCTAAATGATTAGTTTCAAAGCCGTAGCTTATAATTCCAAGTTTCATAATACTCATTATCCAAGTTTGATATTGACTCAAACTGAATCCTCTCTAATTCAATTATTATTTTTGTGTGATTTGATATACGTTAAAAGAACTTCGGTTCCTTTGTGCATATCGAGTGTGCCGTTTACAATGATATCAGCATGCCAACGTGTAGGCTCAACTAGCTCATTGTGACGAAATCGAACAGTATCTAAGTATCTGGTTGCAATTTCATCAAATGATTGACCATAGGTTGCAAAGCGATGAATGCGACGAATGATTCGTTCATCACTTTGTAAATCTACGAACACTTTTAAATCAAGTCTTTCCCGAATTTCATCAAGATAAAGCGCAAAGATTCCTTCGATGATTACATAATCCAAAGTTTTATTGGAAATTGCTTTATCAAAATCGCAATATAATTTTCCCAGATTTAATGTATCTGGATGATTATGCTCCGGATATTCTTTTCGGGTTATTGGTGCAATTGTAGTGGGAGTGACTTCTTTAAAATAATCATCCATATTCAGTACAACAATGTTATCATTGTTAAGCTGCTGCTTGAGCGTTTCACATAGTGTGGATTTTCCGCTGCAAGTTCCTCCGGCAATTCCAATTACAAATGGGTTTGACATAAACTGTCCATCCTTTTGGTTGATAATAAAGCAAGGGTTACCACTTAAGGTAACCCTTGTGGCAGCTGATTGAACCGATACAATTTATGATTTCAAACTAAATAGGTTGTTATTAGTATTAGTCAGCTAAATATACAGGTTTGCCTGTTTTTGCTGATTCATAAATTGCTTCAAGGATTTGTGTTACAACTAAAGCTTGCTCAGGTTTTACACGAAGCTCAGTACCTTTTGTAATTGCATCAATATAGGTTCTGGTTTCAATATCAGCAGGAGTAGAAGCAACACCATCAAAATAATCAACACCGCTTGCATTCAAATCCGGTTTAATAACATATTGCTTGTTGAATTTAACGCCGTTAATGCGAAGGCCATCTACCATATCAGCACCCGCTTTTGTTCCGCAAAGAGTAGTTTTTGCTTCACGAACATCTAAAGTATTTAATGCCCAGCTAGATTCAAGAACAATGGTTGCTCCATTTTCCATTACAACAAAACCAAAAGCGGAATCTTCAACAGTAAATTGAGATTGATCCCAATCGCCCCAAGCGTTGCCGCAATCTTTTTGGTCGCCAAGCTTTTTATATGTAGTACCAACAACCATTTTTGGTTTGTAGTTATCCATCAGCCATAATGTTAAGTCAAGTGCATGAGTACCAATATCAATTAATGGGCCGCCGCCTTGTTCATATTCATTTAAGAATACGCCCCAAGTTGGAACAGCACGACGTCTTAAAGCATGAGCTTTTGCATAATAAATTTCGCCTAAGTCATCTGCTTTACATACTTCTTTTAGATATAGAGATTCCGGATTACAACGATTTTGATAACCGATGGTTAGAATTTTACCTGTTTTCTTTGCGGTTTCAACCATTTCTTTTGCTTCAGCATAAGTTTTAGCCATAGGCTTTTCACACATAACGTTTTTATCAGCATTTAATGCATCAATTGTAATAAAGCTATGAGAACGGTTTGGAGTTAAAACGTGAACAGCATCAATTGTTTTGTCTTTTAACAATTCTTTGTAATCTGTATACACTTTTGCATCTTCAGTACCATATTCTGATTTTGCTTTAATTGCTTTTTCTTCAATAATATCGCAAAAAGCAACGAGCTCTACTTCCTCATGAAGTTTTTTTAGGGCTGGTAAATGCTTACCATTTGCAATACCGCCACAACCGATGATTCCAATTCTTACTTTACTCATAAAAATCTCCCTCTTTTTTTGTTGTTTTCTCAAATAAGTGTCTCTTCTCACTGTTGTTAATTAGGACCATAATTTAAATTTGCTTAACAGATTCTCTTTCTACAATCTCATAATCAAGTAGCAGGTGGTTTATATTCGTATCCGTACCATTGATTTTGTTAAGCAATAGCTCCATCGCTTGATAACCAATTTCATATTGTGGTTGTTTCAAAGTTGTGATGGAAGGCATATATATCTGTGATAGCTGTGTGTTATCAAAGCCCATAATTGAAATATCATCAGGAATTTTGATATCGTTTTGTGCAAGTGCTTTCATTGCACCTGCAGCGCAGCTATCGGATATACAAAAGATTGCTGTTGGCAACTCGCCTTTGCTTAAAAGCAAAGAACTTGCCCGAATTCCGGCATTAAAGCTGAAACCTTCATTAAAAATCCAATTAGGGTTAACTGGTATATTGTTTTCTTTTAATGCTTTGCAATATCCATGTTCACGCTTTATTGAAGATTGATAAATATCGCCGGCACCAAAAAAGGCTATTTTTTTATGTCCTTTTTTAATTAGATAGCTTACTGAATCATAAGCCGCTTTTTCATTGTCAATTGAAACGGTAGAAGTTAAAAAATCTTCTCTTGGTTCACAAGCTTGCACAACGTTTACAGCAGATAATTCATTTGTCAAAGTATTGCCATCTTGTTCCGTTGTTAAAAAAACGGCTCCATCTACTAAACGTGTTTTTAACATTTGCATATAGCGTTGTTCAATTTTACAGTTACCATGGGTCATACATACCATAACAGTATAACCATGAGGAATTGCTTTTTCTTCAATTCCTTTTACAACACGGGAATAGAACTGATTGGAAATGGTATTTAACATGACTAGAATTTTTTTCGTTTCTAATCTTCTTAAACTCCGCCCTAAAAGGTTAGGGGAGTAGTTTAATTCTTTTATAGCCGCTAACACACGTTCTTTTGTTTCATCTTGAACATTTTCTGTGTTGTTAATTACTCTTGATACAGTTGCCACAGAAACTTGCGCTAGTTTCGCAACATCTTTAATGGATGTCATTTTATCATTCCTATTCCGTTTTGATTTTTGCCTTATGAAAAGGATTACATTTGTAGCCTGAAAAATAATGTAACCTTAAAATGTAACGGATTACATTGCAACTAGATAATACAATATTCTTTTTGAAAAAGCAATACCCAAATGCAAAATAATTTAAAAAAGACATAAAATTTCCGCAATGAAATTTGGTTACATTGCGGAAATTGATATTTAGTAATTTTTGAATTGATTTGTTTGTTTTCTATATCGGTTATTGAGGTCATTTCTAAAAATACGAGTATCGTATTCGTCCTCTTTGTTTTCTTGTTTTGGATTTGGAATGTACTTCAATGGGTCATTTAAGAAATCCTGCATTTTTTCAAAGTATCGACCAACATGAACACCGTCGATTAACGCATGATGCCCTTGCACAGAGAGCGGAAGAAGCAGTTTGTCACCTTCTTTAAAATATTTACCCCATGTGATGCGAGGCACACTGTCAACAGGATTCATTTCAATCGGATGCGTTACACTTGTGAAAGATATCCAAGGTAAAGAGGTAATATAAAGGGTATCATCTGTACCCGGCTCATCTTCAATTTTCACTTCGTCTTTGTGCAACTCAATATTGGCAATTGTAAATTCGACAAAGCGATAAAATTCGTCAATGAATTCTGCGTTATAAAAGCTGAATACATCTTTTGAAGTCATAATTGTAAAAGATGGATTTACAATATCATGCTCTATTATTTTATCATCACGAATGCGATAACGAAATTCCGGAATATCATTTGCAATTTTCGTTGCAACATAAACAAAGGATAAGAAAAAAGGCTTGTTGCGTTGTTTTATAAAATGATAGAATTTTGTAATATCTACATTTGCACAAACATTGAAATGCGGATAGCTTAGGTCTTTAAAATACTCGAAATGTGCTTTTCGAGGAAATGTATTCAAATCAATTTCTTTCAAAAAAATCCCTCCTAGTTTATATGGCTTTATTTACTGTCATTGTAGCACTTTGATTTTGAAAATTCAATTATTTTTATACTATGACTTGTAAATTATGATATTACTGCTATAATCAAAAGTATAGTAAATATTTATCTGATTATACATAAAAAAGAAACGAAAGAAGAGCTACAATGATAAACCGAAAACTATGGATAAGCGTTGGAATAATACTTGTTATTGCAATTATTGTGATTGGTATTATTATGGCTTGTTTTACAACTCGTTCATTTGAGCAGGTATATCAAGATTGTAATCTTATTTAGTATGTAAATCTAGTTGATTCAAACAAAGGCGGAAAAGAATTTGCGGTCACTAGCAAAGAAAAAATCAATCAGCTTTTATCGATATTGAAACAAACAAAGTACAAACGAGTTTGGTTCTATGGGAATAAAAAAGGATGGTCTTATAAAATATCTTTATGTGAAGGTAATACCAATCAAACTATTTCAAGATATGAAATAGTCGCTATAAGCAGTAACCATTTAAAAGTGAACGGAAAAGTATATGCGGTTGCTTCACCTGTTTATCGTCAATTGAATAATATCATAAATGAAATGATATCAATATCTTAATCAAAAAAATGATATAATAATATTTGACATTTTTGTGGGAATGAAATATAATAAAGAATATATATCAAAAGCGTTGAAAAGAATGTTTCTATTATCGTTATTTCAAGAGAGAGAACGGACGGTGTAAGTTCTCAATAACCGATAGAAATTGCTATCTTGGAGCTTTCAGCGAAAGCTGTAACGTAAATCCTGCGTTAAAGGAATCAAAGTGGTCTTTGTTTCAATACAAAGACAATTTGGGTGGTACCACGGAAAGCTATGCCTTCGTCCCATTTGTTGGACGGAGGCTTTTTATATGCATTTTTCCAATAAGGGCATAACTGTATTTTGAGTAAATTTTTAAACAAGAAAAGGATGGATTTGTAATGAAATGGACGGGATTGAATGAATTAAGAGAGAAATATCTTTCTTTTTTTGAAAGCAAAGGGCATCTTCGTTTGCCTAGTTACTCATTAGTGCCACATAACGATAAGAGCTTATTTTTAATTAACTCCGGTATGGCACCAATGAAGAAATACTTTTTAGCACAAGAAACTCCACCTTGCAAAAGGGTTACTACTTGCCAAAAATGTATTCGTACACCCGATATCGAAAACGTAGGTAAAACGGCTCGTCACGGAACTTACTTTGAAATGCTTGGAAACTTCTCTTTCCAAGATTATTTCAAACATGAAGCAACAAAATGGGCTTGGGAATTCTGCACAGAAGTATTAGATTTACCGATAGATCGTTTATGGGTATCTATCTATTTAGATGATGATGAAGCATTTGACATTTGGACAAAAGAAGTAGGCGTAGATCCTACTCATATTGTTCGTTTAGGTAAAGAAGATAACTTCTGGGAGCATGGTAGTGGCCCTTGCGGTCCTTGTTCTGAAATCTATTTTGACCGTGGCATTGAAAAAGGCTGTGGCTCTCCTGATTGTGCAGTAGGTTGCGAATGTGACCGTTTTGTTGAATTTTGGAATTTAGTATTCAGTCAATTTGACAGTGATGGAAACGGAACATACACTCCGTTAGAAAATCCGAATATTGATACAGGTATGGGACTAGAGCGTCTTGCTTGTATTATGCAAGAAGTAGATAACTTATTTGAAGTAGATACCATGCAAAACATCATGAAACATATTAGCGATATTGCAGGTATCACTTATAAAGATGATGTGAAAGCTGATGTTTCCCTTCGTGTAATCACAGACCATATCAGAAGCACAACATTCATGATTGGTGATGGCGTTATTCCTTCTAATGAGGGCAGAGGCTATGTGCTTCGCCGTTTATTGCGTCGTGCTGCTCGCCATGGCCGTTTATTGGGCATTACTCGTCCATTCCTAAGTGAAGTTGTAGATACTGTTATCAATGAAAATAAATCTGCTTATCCTGAGTTAATGGAAAAAGCACAATATATTAAAAAGATGGTAAAAAACGAAGAAGACAGCTTCGCAAAAACCATTGAAAAAGGCTTGGATTTATTAACAACAATTATTGATAATGCAAAAGATAAAATTTTATCTGGTGAAGATGCTTTCCGTTTATATGATACTTATGGCTTCCCAATTGATTTAACAAGAGAAATTATTGCTGAAAAAGGTATGGAAGTAGACGAAAAAGAGTTTACTCGTTTGATGAACGAACAAAGAGAGCGTGCAAGAGCAGCTCGTGCTACAGGTGATGCATTCGGTGGATCATGTAATGTCATTGACATAGAAGGCGTTACAACGGAATTTGTTGGCTATGAAACGCTTCAAGCAGATGCAAAAGTATTGGCATTAGCTTGTGAGGGCGAGTGTGTGGAATCTGTTATTGCTTCTCAAAGAGTAATCATTGCAACAGACGTTACTCCTTTCTATGCAGAAAGTGGCGGACAAATTGCAGATAAAGGTCAAATTGTTTCAGATAATTGTATTGTAAACGTGTTTGATGTAAAAAAAGCAGGAACTTTAATTTTACATTCTTGTGAAGTAGTAAGTGGCCAGTTAAATATTGGTGATCAAGTTTCTATGAGAGTAGATAAAAAGTTTAGAAATGCAATTACACGCAATCATACTTGTGCTCACTTATTACAAGCGGCTTTAATTAACAACCTAGGTGATCATGTTCATCAAGCAGGTCAATTGGTAACTGCAGATCGTTTACGTTTTGATTTTAGCCATTTTGAAGCATTAACAAGAGAGCAAATTGAGACGATTGAACGTGAAGTAAATAAGGTTATCCTAGCTGGTATTGATGTAAATCGATATGAAACAGATATTCAATCTGCAAAAGCAAAAGGCGCAATGGCTCTATTCGGAGAAAAATACGGAAATATCGTAAGAGTTTGTGAAGTAGGTAACTATTCATTGGAGCTTTGCGGTGGTACTCACGTAGATAACTCTGCAAAAATCGGTTTGTTTAAAATCATTAGTGAAAGCTCTGTTGCAGCAGGTGTAAGACGTATTGAAGCAGTAACAGGATACGAAGTATTGGTATTACTAGATAATAACGTTAAAATGATTAACGATGCTGCAAAAGAATTAAAATTAACAAATTCGGCTGAATTGGTCTCACGTTGTTCACAAGTTATGCAAGAGCTAAAGGATAAGGCAACTGAAGTGGATAGATTAACACAAAAGATGGCCGACAGCCGAGTAGATGGCTTATTTGAAAACGTGCAAAGTGCGGGCGAAGTGAACTACATTACAGCTTTGTTAAGTGGTACTAAACCAGATACTCTTCGTGTATTGGGTGATAAGATTAAAGAAAAAGCACCAAACACCGTTGCACTATTGGTATCTATGGTTGACAATAAAGGTACGATGCTTTGTGTATGCGGACCTGAGGCTGTAAATCGTGGCGCTCATGCTGGAAAAATAGTTGGAAAAGCAGCAGCTATAACAGGTGGTAAAGGCGGCGGACGTGCAGATAACGCTATGGCTGGTGTCAATGATAATACTAAAATTGATGAAGCTTTCGTTGCATTAGAGTCTATTATTAAAGAAGTAATTGGATAAATATATAACAATGCAAAAACTGCTGGAACAAGTGTTGTTCTCAGCAGTTTTTGCATAATGAAAATTGATGATAAGGAAAGAAGTTAGCATATTAAATTTAGGCATACATTTAGTGTTTTAGGTTTTTATTAAAGAAGGAAACAAAGCTCGTTTCAACAAAATCACTTGGAATAAAATGGCCACAATCTTTAATTGTAATAAGTTCATGGGCGATATTTTTCTCTTTCATGATTTTAGATAAGTAGATACAGCCATTTGGTATCCAAGGGTAAGAATCACATGTGCCAACTTGTATATTAATTGCTTTTAGTTTATCTTTTTTCTGTAAGTAGTTATCTAGTTTTTGGTTGAAGTCACCAAAACCGCTTTCCCATTTGGTGATAATTTCATTGTCATCTTTTGAACCATCAAAGGTTGGGATTTTCGTCATAATGTCTGGGACGTTCGGCATTGGGCAAAATGCTTGACCGTATCCTGTTTTGAAATTCTCATCGGATTTCCATGTTTTGAGAGCATCTTTTAAACCATTTTCATCAAAAACGCCAGGGCTTAGTGCATATACAGAGGAGAATGCCTCAGGATGTTTGAGTGCGAGATTTAAGCAAGCATATCCCCCCATAGAAAATCCACTAACCCCTCGGCTATCTTTTGAAGCAATCGTGCGATAGTTAGAATCTACGTATGGGATAACTTCTTTAATTACGAAATCCTCCCAGTTTCCGATAATAGGAGAATTTACATAAAAGGATCCACCATGTTTGTTTTCACCAGAAACTTCTATTATGATAAATTCATTTGCTATGTCTTGATTCCTGTTTTTGAGCTCTAATACTTTGTTGCCAATGACTCCTGGACCTTCTTGAAAGCCATGAAAGAAATAAACAGTGGGATATTTTTTGTCTTTATTATCAAAGTATGATGGAGGAAGACTAACAACTATTTCTTTTTTGCATGGTTCGTTGATTAAGTTTTGTGCAATTGATTTCGATTCTATTGAAACCATAGACACATATTTTTTTTCTTGTTGAGAAGAGGTGGTTTGTGAGGAATGAGTAGCTAATAAATCATTGCTTTGTTTCTCAGGTGTACAACCTGTTACTGTAATAAAAAATAAAATAAATGCAATAATTGGAGTAACTATTTTTTTCATAAGCAATTATCTCCTTAAATCTTATTAGGAAAAAAGTCTTTACCAAATGATGAAAATATTATATAATGAAAAAAACAAGTAAAATGAACAATTCTTGCTATTCTTATCGCGGAGGCTGACATATGGAAAATGAAGGCTATTTGGTAGTGAATCGCGTTGTAAATTATATTGAGCAAAATATAAAATCTCAAATTTCCTTAGATGATATTGTGGAGTATGCTTATGTATCGAAGTATCATTTGCATAGATTATTTAAAGCATTAACCGGTCATTCTTTAATGACGTATGTGCGAGGGCGAAAAGTATCATCAAGTTTAAAAGAATTGTTTTATACGGATTATTCTATTATAGATATTGCTTATGAATATGGATTTGAATATGAGCAATCTTATATACGTGCATTCAATGCACAATATAAAATGACTCCATATTATGTAAGAAAACATAAACCAACTTTAGAATATGTTGAGCAAATTGATGTTTCGTTGCTAAAATGTGTGGCAAAAGGATTACTTTTAAGTCCTAACTTTGTTTTAAAGCCTAAGTTTTATTTAGTAGGAATAAACCAAGATATTGTTCATGCTGAAAATTATGTACTGTTTACCGCAAATAAAAGTATGTTGAATTTTTATCAGAAAGATGTAATGAGTATAGAAAATGCACTAAGTTATGATGTGATTTATGGCTTAGTTACTTATTCTGAAAATCCCAGTTTACATAATTTCTATATGCCAAGTGTTGAAGTTATAAAGCCAACGATTATACGTGAGCCTTTTTCGTGCAAAACAATTCCCACTAGCAAATATGCAGTATTTAAATATATTGGTTTTCATCCTTCAAAGGATATTACAATTTTAGAATTGGATGCAATTTATAACGTTTTAGATGAATGGATATTTAACAGCGAAGTTTATGAATCGTACTCCAATTATCATTTTGAGCGAATTGATAATACAATTTGCTCAGATAATTATTGCGAGTTAGACATATACTTACCTATTAAAAATAAGATTGATGAAAGAAAAGAGGAATAATTATGGACTGTATTTTTTGTAAAATAGCAAATGGAGAAATCCCTAGCAATAAAGTATACGAGGATGAAACAGTATTGGCGTTTCACGATATTACTCCACAAGCACCTGTTCATGTGTTGGTCATTCCAAAACAGCATATCAGTAGTATGGCAGATATTACTGCTGAAAACAGTGCTGTTGTGGCGCATATCAGTGAAGTAATTGCAAGTTTGGCAAAAGAGTTAGGCTTGGAAAATGGATTTCGTGTGATTACGAATTCCGGAGAAGACGGAGCGCAATCAGTTAAGCATTTGCATTTTCATGTATTAGGCGGAAAGAAACTAACTGAAAAAATGGCATAATAAAACCCTTTTGAAACAGATTCTAATATAGCATCGTTGTAAAGGTGGTAATTTTATGACGCGACCAATGATTACAGTAGGAATAGCATTTCTTGCTGCAACATTTGTTGCGTCATTTTTTGTTGGGGTTTGGGTTGCTGCTGGCTATGCTGTAATCCTACTGCTTTTAGTTGTGTTGTTATTGCAAAAGAAAAAGAACTTTCGAGTGGCTTCTGTGGCTATTGTGATTGCTATGTTATTGGGTGTGACTGGGTACTGGGCAAAGTACAGATTTGAATATTTACCAATACTAAAGTTGGATAATCAAACTGTAACAGTAACCGGAGTTATAACCAATCAATATCAGAATGAAAAGGGTACAGCAGTTTATGAGATGAGGGTAAAAGATGTAGAGGGGCATAAAATCCCTTCTTTTCATAGTAACATTTACTCAATCACACCATTTCAAGCAGAAAATTACGATACCGTCCAAATGCAAGTTGAGTTTCATAAAATCACAAGTACAACCTCGTTTGATGCAAAAGCTGTCAATCAAACAAAAGAACTGTATGTAATCGGCTATGCCAAAGGGGAACCGTTTCAAATTACATCACCCAAAGTAAGACCGCCATCTTTTTATTTGCAAAAGTTAAATGGCAATTTGTGTGATAGAGTGGATAAGTATTTACAACCGCCAACTTCGGGAATGGTAAAAGCAATGTTACTTGGTCAACAAAACGACATTGAGCCCTTACTACAGCGTTCATTATCAAGAGCGGGAATTATCCATATCATTTCAATTTCAGGAATGCATATTACATTTTTAGCCGGTTTCTTGTTTGTATTGTTAAAATTATTTCGTATACCTAACTGGTTAAACAGCCTGATTGGTATTGTTGTGATATGGTTGTTTGTTGCGTTGGTTAATTTTCAGATTGCCACAGTACGCTCTGCAATCATGGTAACCGTTTTATTAGCAGGTAATCTCTTTGGACGGCCGGTTGACTTGGTGAATTCTCTTTTCCTTTCGGGGACAATGATTGTAATAGTAAATCCATTTTCTATTCAGAATATCAGTTTTCAGCTCACCTTTTTAGCTACATTAGGTGTGCTTTTGTGCGTAAAGCCAATAAAGAACTGGGTCCAAAGCAAATGGAGAATTCAGAATACAATTTTATTAAGCTTGATTGAGAGTATTGCTTGCACAATTGGCGCTACATTATTCATATTACCTGTTTTAGCGTTTACATTTGGCGGGATAAGTTTGGTATCTCCAATTGCAAATATAATAGCTGTACCGCTTACGCCATTGATTATGTTGGGAAGTATTGCGTTACTGATATCAAGCTGTATACCGTTTTTAGCTCCTGTTACATATTTTATTGGCAATGTTATTGCATTTCTCAATAGAGTTTTGATACAATCAGCAGATATTTTGCAAAAGCCTTCTTATGCATATGTAGGCATGAACTATCGTTTGGTTAAACTATGGCTGATTATTTCGGCAATTGGAATTGCAGTTTTTCTGCTGTTTTGTTGGGTTACCAATAGAAAAGATTTCAAAATAGCAATATATCGTTTCATTGGCTGTTCTTTATGTTGCTTTATTGGTATTTTATTGAATTGTAGCATGCAAGAAAGTCAAGACTTAAAAGTAACCACGATTGGATCGTATGAAACGCAGGCTATAGTAGTAACTTATCAAAAGAAAGCGACTGTAATAACGTATGTAACTGATGGTTATATTCATAAGTCAGTTGTGAATTATTTGGACAGTAAGAATGTAAATCAGGTAGAAAGCTTAATTCTTTTACAAGACAATACAAAGAAAATAGAGGATATTGCATATCTTATGAAAACGAAAAAGGTATCAACCGTCATGATAAACGAACAGAATCAGTTGATAGATTATTTTCAATTAAATAATCCTCAAAAGAGTAACTTACTCTTACTAAATCGAAATTATCGAGTAAAAGCCAATGAGTTAATGTGGTTTGATGTTGTTTCTCAAGATAAGGAACAGTCCGTTTTATTGAATATGGGTAAGCGGAGAATAGGTATTACCAATAGCGGAAAATTTGCACAAAATAATCCAGCTGAAATCCTTTATTTTTCACAAAAAAATATTACAAGAATTGAGCAATTTTCTTCAAAATATGTTATACTCATAGATAGATGCAAAAAATCAGCCAAAGTATCCAAGAAGCAATGTTTTGATGCATATGAAAATAGCTTGGAACTTACGGTAAATAAAAATGGAACCTATAAAATAAGGAAGTGAACTTGTGCCAAAATTAAATGAAACTGAATTAAAACAAAGAATAGCTCAAGGGCAGCTTGCGAACATCTTTTTTTTATATGGACAAGAAGATTTTTTTGTATCAAAATATGCAAAAGAAATTATCGATAAAGTAGTTGCAAAACAGTTTGAAAGTTTTAATTTGAACTGGTTTCATGGGGACAAGCTTTCTTTGGATGAGTTAGAAGACGCAATAGAATCGCTTCCGATGATGGCAGATAGAAAATGCGTAGTTGTACAGAATTTAGATATTGATGGATTGTCTAAATCTGATTATGAGAAGCTAAATGAATTATTAAAGTCGCCAAATGAGATGACAGTTGTTGTGTTCTTTGCAAATAAAATTCAATATGATGTGAAAAAGTCATCTCGTGTAAAGACCTTTTTGAATTTTGTTCAAAAAGATGGAATTGTTTGCGAGTTTACAATAAAAGATAAATCAACTTTAAAAAGAGAATTATGTAGTAGAGCCAAAAAGGAATCGGTTGAATTGGATATGCCAATTGCTGAGTATTTCATTGATCGTTGCTCTATGAATTATGGAATTCTAATTAAAGAATTAGATAAGTTAATACATTATGTTAAAGGCATGAATCAAGGCTTTGAAATTACGAAAAAAGCTATTGATTTATGCTGTATTCCAACAATTGAATCCAATGCATTTAAACTCTCTAATGCCATCGTGCAAAAAAATTACGAAAAGGCATTTTTACTATTGGATGAATTGTTCTATCAGCGACAAGAGCCGTTAGCCATTTTAGGCGCATTGGATATGTGCTTTTATGATCTATATCGTGCTAAGGTAGCAATTGAATCTGGAAAGACAGCAGAAGAAGTTCAATCAGATTTCGGATATTCTCCAACTCGAAGCTTTGCAATCAGAAATGCTTTTCGAGATGCACGGGCGAGCTCAACTGTACAAATACGCCGCTATATCAATATTTTAGCGGAAACCGATTATAAATTGAAATCATCCAAAGCGGATCAGCAATTACTTTTAGAACAGATGATTGCAAAAATGATATAAGCGGTAATATTATTGTAAGAAATATTGCAGTTTTATGCTCTTAATATATTATGGGGGAAAGAGCTAAGGATGGAAAAATTATTGATAAAACAAGCTATCATAGTAGAAGGCAAATATGATAGAATGAGGCTGAAAGAATTAGTAGACGCAACAATTATAACTTCAGATGGATTTCGGATTTTTAAAGATAAAGAAAAGTGTGCAATGATTCGAGCAATTGCAAAGAAAGACGGTATTATTATCTTAACGGATTCTGATGTAGCGGGATTTCGCTTGCGTTCTTTTTTGCGTTCGGTTGTTCAAGATGGAAAAATATTGAATATCTATATTCCGCAAGTTGAGGGAAAAGAGAAACGCAAAGAAATTGCTTCAAAAGAAGGTCTCCTTGGAGTAGAGGGGATCGGCGTTAATACTTTGCGTAAATTATTTCAAGATGCTGGGATTATGGATCAACAAAATGAGGCTGTCAAACAGACCATTACCAAGAAGCATTTTTACGAGGACGGTTTAATCGGTCAACAAGATTCGAAGCAAAAAAGGTTGGCTTTATTAGAATACTTGAATTTACCGAATTACTTAACTACCAATAGCATATTAGAAATTATCAATCGTCTCATGACGAAAGAAGAATATGATAATTATATCCAAAAGGGAAATAGCAAATAAGATGTTACAAACTGTATATAGAAAAAGGAGGACAATCCATTGGTTTTTTCAAGTATGACATTTTTATTTGGCTTCTTGCCAATTGTGCTGTTATTTTATTATGCAGCACCTCTCAAGATAAAAAACCTGATTCTTATGGTTTCGGGAATTTTCTTTTATGCTTGGGGTGAACCAGTTTATGTTGTACTGATGTTGTTTACAACGGTGGTTGATTATACTGCCGGCAGACTTATGGATAAAATGGACAGTAATAAAAAGGCAAGGTTGCTTTGCCTACTCGGTTCATTAATTATTAACTTAGGATTGCTTTGTGTATTTAAATATAGTTCATTTATCATCACTAATATCAATAATGTGTTTGGAACAACCATTATTGATCCGAAATTACCACTTCCAATTGGTATCTCATTTTACACATTTCAAAGTTTATCTTACACAATTGACTTATATATGCGTAAAATCAAAGTGCAAAAAAATCTTGTTAACTATATCGCATATGTTGCTTTGTTTCCACAAATTGTTGCGGGACCAATTGTACGATATGCAGATGTTGCAAATGAGTTAGAGAGTCGACAAATTGGATATTCCAAAGTTGCTGATGGTATCGGTATTTTTATTCGTGGTTTGGCAAAAAAACTGTTGCTTGCCAATAATATCGGTATGGTATGGACTACAGTCAGTGCAACGCCTTTTGAACAATTACCGACGATGACTGCTTGGATTGGTATTTTGGCGTTTACTTTTCAAATTTATTATGACTTTTCAGGCTATTCTGATATGGCAATTGGTATGGGCAAGATGCTCGGATTTAATTTCCCAATCAACTTTGACCATCCTTATATGGCAAAGAGCATCAGTGAGTTCTGGCGTAGATGGCATATTACCTTAGGTTCATGGTTTAAGTCATATGTTTATTTTCCTATGGGCGGAAACCGAGGTGGTACTTGGAAAACGCTCCGAAACCTATTAGTGGTTTGGTTTTTAACGGGACTTTGGCACGGTGCAAGCTGGAACTTTGTTTTGTGGGGCTTGTATTTTGGCGCTTTAATTATCTTAGAAAAATTCTTTTTAGGTAAATGGCTGAAAAAGTTGCCAAATATTTTACAATGGATGTATGCGTTTTTACTTGTTGTATTTGGTTGGGTTTTCTTCGAGCTGACTTCAATAAGCCAAATCGGTGCCTACTTTAAGGCAATGTTCGGGTTGAATGGAGCAGGTTTCGGCAATCAGCAAACAATATATTTGCTACTTACCAATGCAATAGTTTTTCTAGTATGTATCGTTGGTTCTACAACGTTTTTAAGAAAAACAGCAAAACCTGTTGCAGGAAAAGTACCGAAAATATACGGCTATCTTAAAGTTATAATTGAGATTGTAGTATTTTTAGTTTGTATTTGTTATTTGGTAAATGCAAGCTATAATCCATTCTTATATTTTAGATTCTAAAAGGAGGGATTACGTTGAGTCATAAGAAAGTAGCTGTCGTGGCATTTTTTATCATATTAATTATGATTCCAATGGTAACCTTCTTGTTGCCAAAGAAATCGTTCTCTGAAACCGAAAATAGAAAATTAGCGGATGCACCACAGTTTTCCGTAAGAAATTTTTTAGATAAAAGTTTTATGAATGAAGCCGAATCATTCATGTCTGATCATTTAGTATTTCGTAATCAATTTAGTTCTTATAAAACAAAAATGGAGCTTCTACAAGGAAGAAAAGAAGTAAATGGCGTATTTATCAGTAATAAAATGCTGCTTGAAAAAGTAGATGAAGTAAAGCCAACCATTACAAACGGTAATATTGATGCTATCAACAAATTTGCTGCAAAACATAAAGGAAAAATCAATACAAGTATCATGCTTGTACCAACGGCGGCAGAATTTTATCCGAATAATATATCAAGAAATGCCAGCGTGTTGGATCAGACCAAATATATTCAAAATTTTTATACAAAGTTAAAAAATATCAATTGTATTGATGCATATGCCCCACTTTCAGCGGCAGCAGAAAATTATATTTTTTATAAGACCGATCACCACTGGACAACATTTGGTGCTTATGTTGGGTATTCGGCTATGTCAAAAGCACTAAGTTTTAAACCTGCTACGGTCGATATGTTTAATATAGAATATGTTCCCGATGACTTTTTAGGTACGTTATACTCAAAAGTATTATATGGGGAAAAATTAGCTGATCGCATGGAATTATATCACTACGTAAAAGGTGAAGTAGTAACAGATGTTGTTAAATATACAAATCACAATAAACAAACATACCCTTCTATTCTGTTCCGTAATAACTTAGAAAAAAAAGACAAGTACAGTGTGTTTTTAGGTAGTAATGAACCGATTGTAAAAATTAAAAGTAAAGTACAAAATGGGCAAAAGCTTATTATGTTTAAAGACTCGTATTCTCATGCTCTTATGCAGTTTTTGCCTCTTCATTATGAAGAAATTGTTTTAGTGGATACTCGTTATCTCAATAAACCGCTTGAGGAATATGTTAATATTAATGATTATCAACAAGCAGTCTTTTTATATAATATTTCCGGATTCGTAAAAGACTCAAGTGTAAAGAAAGTCGCAAATTATTAATATATATTAAGAAATGACGTAAGGGATGGTTATGCAATGAAAAAGAAAATTTTATCTATGGCAATCGTTTTAAGCTTAATGGTAACAATTTTTACGGGGTGCAATGGCAATAATGCAAATAAAGCGGCAAATGCATCAGAAGGTACGGCGAATTCGTCAAACACAAATTCGGAAGGAATAAAAGATGGTCCAACCAATCCGTTTACCGGAGAGATTGTCCAAGATAAAGAAGCTAGTTTAAATCGTCCAATAGCTGTTATGGTTAACAACATAAAAGTATCTTTACCCCAAAAGGGAATTGCAGATGCCGACATTATCTATGAAATGCCTGTAGAGGGTGCTATTACACGTTTGATGGCTGTTTTTTCTGATTATAATAAACTGAAAGATATTGGTTCTATTCGTTCTGCAAGACATGACTATGTAGAGTTAATTGCGCCGTACCAGCCAATTTATGTTCATTTTGGTGGAAGTGTTGCAGGGAAAGAAGCAATTAAAAATAATAACGTAGAAGATATAGATGGCCTTTATATGTCCGGAACTGCTTTTTATCAAGACAAGGAACGTTTGAAAACAAAAGCAAGAGAACATACTTGGTTTACAAATACGCAAAAATTGCAAAAGGGTATCGCTCAAAAAGGCTATCAAACAAAACTAAAGCAACCAATTCAACCATTATTCCAATTTGCAAAACCAAAAGCAAACGTAATGCAAGAAAATGCTGAAGCTGTTGATACAAATAAGGTGACTTTTCCTTTTTCAACAACGCAAAACTCTTCATTTACTTATAATACTGAAACAAAGCAATATGAAAAAGGTCAGTTTGGCGAACCACATATGGATGTTGGTGCAAATAAAGTTGCATCTGTAACAAATGTGTTGATGATGTATACAGATGTTGGGTTTGTGCCCGGTACAATCAATAAAGAAATTAACCTTGCTAAAGGAGCTGGATATTATATATCTAACGGAAAACGTATTGAAGTTACTTTTTCTAAAAAAGGTATTAATGATAATCTAAAAGTATTCGATAAGAGTGGAAAGGAATTAGTGATAAATGCGGGCAAAATATGGGTTTGCGTAATTCCGCAAGAATTGAAACAAGGTATTTCATTCCAATAAGAAAAGAGGACGAAGAATATGGGAAAGTTATCAGAGTTGAAATCAACCTTTGTAAGAACAACTAGAGGAAGAGCGCCGAGCATTAAAATGTACTCATTAGGAGAAGAACTTTTAAATGCAATTACCCATGGACTTGGAGCATTGTTTGGCGTTGCAGGAGCAGCTTATCTCATTGTATTCACTAGCTTATTTTGCGATGCTTGGTCTATAGTAAGTGCGTCAATTTATGGCGGTTCGCTTATCATTCTTTATACAATGTCAACGCTCTATCATGCATTGACTAACGAAACTGCAAAAAAGGTGTTTCGTGTATTTGATCATTCAACCATTTTTTTATTGATAGCAGGTACCTATACACCGTATACTTTAGTAACCATACGTGAAGAAGGAATATGGGGATGGCTTGTATTTGGAGTTGTATGGGGAAGTGCGGTTGTTGGTATAACATTCAACGCAATCAGCGTTGAAAAGTTTAAAAAGCTATCTATGATATTATACATCGCTTCCGGATGGGCGGCAGTATTAGCAATGATGCCGATTATTCGAAATTTAGCACCAAACGGTTTATGGCTGATGCTTCTTGGCGGTATATTCTATACTGGTGGTATTGTATTTTATAAAATGAAGCATAAAAAATATTTTCATGGCATTTGGCATTTGTTTGTATTAGCGGGTAGTGTTTCACATTTCTTCTCCATTTTATTTTATGTTTACCAATAGAGTGAAAAAGAGAAGCGTTAAGAAATCTGATGGGATATAATGGAGTGGGAATAGCAAATGATATATGTTTCTTGTGAAAATTTAAAACCAGGTATGATTTTAGCAAAAGATATTTGGTGCAGATCATCTTTTTTACCATTACTTTGTGCTGGCAATAAATTGAGTGACAGAATTATTCAAAATTTTAATGAAAAAGAAATTAGGGGAGCTTACATTGAGTGCCCTGGTAGTGAAGGTATTGAAATTGAAGAAATCATACCAATGGAAGTTAAAGTTCGTGTAAGCGCAGAAATTGAGCAGATTTTTAAGTGTATGCAAAATGAAAAAGGTAGTATTTTCACTTGCATGGATACGTTAAATCGTGTTGCAGATTACTTAGTTGATATAATTACAGAGAACGATGATTGCATGCTTAATATTATTGATTTGAAAAATTATAATGAATACGCTTATGTACATAGCATGCAAGTGGGAATTTTATCCACTTTGATAGGTAGAAAAATGGCATATTCCTCAAGTAAATTGAAAGATTTGGCGATATCGGGTATTTTGCATGATATCGGGAAAACTTTTGTTCCTACAGCTATTTTGGATAAAGAAGGTCCGCTTACTTCAGATGAATATTCTATTATGCAAAAGCATCCAAAGTTTGGTATTGATAAGCTTATGTCATGTGGGAGTATAAGTGGAGATGTTTTAGAGGGTATTATAAATCATCATGAAAAAGTAGATGGAACAGGTTATCCATATCATTTGGTTGAAGATGAAATATCCGAATTCGGAAAGATAATTGCAATTGCTGATGTTTATGATGCATTAACCTCGACTAGAACATATCGAGATGCATGGGAGCCACATGCTGCAATCAACTATATGATGAGTTGTACGGATAGCCATTTTAATGTAGATTTACTAAGCAAATTTTTAACAGTTGTTGCTGCATATCCTGTTGGTGTACTTGTAAAGCTTAATAATGGCTTAGTTGGCGTAGTAACGAATACAGTCGAAGGCTTGCCTTTAAATCCAATTGTAAAGGTATTATCTCCTGGAAAAGAACGGGGAACCATACTTGACTTAGCCAGAGATCCGAAGTGTTTTACAATTCAAGTTGTAGATACAATTAAAAATCCTGTAGAATTTTTAGAGTCATTAAATCAGACTATGGTGTGTTAATATATTACATAGAAAAAAGCAAGAAATGATTAAACTTCATTTCTTGCTTTTTTCTTAGCTAATTTTTAATTGCTAATGCAATTAAAAATTAGTAGTTGTTTATTGAATGTATCCTGAAATACCTAAAAGAAAGCTTAAAATTAGGATTATGAAAGATGTTGCAATAAAAAATAGCAGAGAGTTTTTTATTGTACGAATATGTTTTGCTTGTTGAACTAACATCAACTTTTCAAGTTGTTCCAATGAATAATGGTTTTCTTGCGAAATGCAAAAAGTATCAGTATATTCGGGTGTTGGTTGATAACCAAAATGGGTGTTTTCATTGCTATCTAGTTTTGCTGGAATCGTATTATTTTCGTTCTGGCTACAGATGGTTGTATGAATGATATCTAGTTCTTCCATTTGCTCAATATACTCTTGTTCAAAAGTTTTCATAGTTATCCCTCCATTATAGTTATATCTTAATTATAGTGAAGTAAAATTGGAAATACAAGCCTATTATTTAATATTATAATCCGATCTTCGACAAGTTAAAAAATAAAGTAGAATAAAAATCAAATATGTTGTAATTAAATGCCGAAAGCCATGATTGCCAAGTAAAATAATTATGAATAGAAAAGTTCCACTGACAGTAAGAATGAAAAACTTATCATATTGATATTTGGTATGGATGAGGCAATCCGCTTTGTCTGCAATCATTATACATAAAATAGCACATATAAGTGACCATATCAAAGAAGAATGAAAGCTGAATATTAACATCATAATTACAACATTAATGACTAAGCAAAAAAATCGTGATGCAGTATGATGCATAGCAACTCTCCTATTCTAATAATCTCATATACTATTATTATAGAAAAGTTATGAAAGATATGTTGGTTTTTACAAGGTTGCAAGAATACCAAGTAAATAAAATATAAGAGATATTATTCCTAAAAAAGCAAAGAAAACAGCACATTTTTTTATAATACGAATATGCTTTGCTTGCTGAACCATCATAAGCATATAAAGCTCCTCATTGGAACAATCGTGGTTAATAAGGTGTACAAATTCATTTGTGCGATCCGGATCTTTTGCAAATCCCAGAGGTAAATCCTTGCCTTTTTCATCTATTTCCCTTAGAACCTTTGTTTCTTGCGGGTTACAATGCCTTGTGCTTAGAATATTTAATTCGCTCATACCACTACGAAAATTACTATTAAAACAATTCATTCTGTCACTCCTAAAAATGTAATATCAAATCTGTTTAGCTAAGCTTGAACTTTAACATAACAGGATTATGGTCGGAATACATAAAGTCGGTGTCAATATTATTTGCTACTGCACTAACGTTATCGGATACAATAAATCCGTCTATTACAACCGTGTAGTTTTGTCCTTTTACATAAGGCATATCTGTACTGCGACAAGTTGGAATTTTGGCTGCATTATTTGCTATAGCAAAGGAAAATCCATCCGCTAAATTTTCGTCATTCATTTCGTAAACCCATTCAGGAACCTTTTGATTGGTTTCAAAAACTGTTTTTGTGTGTGCGATATCGTGATTAAAATCTCCGCCAACAATTACATAATTGCCTTTAGCATACTCTTGTTTTAATGTGCTATTTAGTACAGCAAGTTGCTTTTCTCTTATTTTACCGCCTTTATCATAAGCAGACATATGCGAGTTAATCAGTACAAGCTCTTTTCCGTTATCAACTGGAATACGTGACACTAAAAAGCATCTGTCTAAATCAGTGAATTTAGTGATAAAGCTAGGATCAACAGGATATTGTTTACGAATAGATTCGGAAATGTTATATTTACTCATAGTTGTGATACCGCCGTCAACAGCGCCATGAGGATCTAATAAAGGATATAATAAGAAAGCTGAGTGAAAGTTATTGGCAAAGCTGAGCGAATAGTTAGCTCCCAAAGTCTTTAATTGTGCATACTGATTAACCTTATGACTACGTGTTGCTTTCATATCGACCTCTTGAAACATATAAAAATCGGAATCAAGGGAATCAACACTTGAAAGAGCTCCTTTGGTATTATTAATTACGGTCTGTTTATCTTTTGCTTTTGAATTTTTTCCTGTTACTAAGGTGCCATCTTTCATTTCGCCACTATCCATGAAAAACGAAAAATCATGATTGTATGCACCAAAACCGATATTGTATGTAACCAATGAATGTTCTTGACCAGTTTTTAATATTTTTTTAGAAGGGTTTTCCACAGCGATTTTTGTGTTGTCGTCAATTCTATAGTACTGAAGATTCATATACACAACATAACCAACAACAGCGATAAATAAAATTCCAATTACGATTAAAAGGCTAATTCCAATTGATTTCAATAGTTTCAAGCTTTTCATTTCGTCACATCCTAATTTAATATACTTGTAGTGTAGCATATTTGGGAAATATATTCAATGCAAATGTAAAATCCCTCATCCAAACGGATGAGGGATTTACTATAACAAATTGTTGTTTAATCCAGTTAGAGAATAGTCTTGATTAAAAATTATTCTTGAGCTGCTTTTGCAACAAGTTGTGCATATTTATCTTTTGCGTTAGCTTCTGCTTTAGCGAATAATTGCTCTGCTCTTGTTGGGTTTGCACGAGCAAGAGAGTTATAACGAACTTCACCCATGATGAAGTCTTTGTAGCTAGCAGTAGGAGCTTTAGAGTCTAATTGGAATGGGTTTTTGCCTTCAACAGCTAGACGTGGGTCATATCTGAATGTATGCCAATAGCCTGCTTCAACAGCACGTTTTTCTTCTGTTTGAGCAGAGCCCATACCAGTTTTAATACCGTGGTTGATACATGGTGCATAAGCAATAACAAGAGATGGACCGTTGTAGCTTTCTGCTTCAACAAATGCTTTAATAGCTTGGTTGTAGTCAGCACCTTGTGCGATTTGTGCAACATAGATGTAACCGTAGCTCATAGCAATACCAGCAAGGTCTTTCTTCTTCACTTCTTTACCAGCAGCAGCGAATTGAGCAATTGCACCGGTTGGAGTAGATTTAGAAGCTTGACCGCCTGTATTAGAGTAAACTTCAGTATCGAATACTAAGATGTTTACATCTTCGCCAGAAGCAAGAACATGGTCAACACCGCCGTAACCGATATCGTAAGCCCATCCGTCACCACCGAAGATCCAAACAGATTTTTTAGCTAGGTAATCTTTTGCAGCTAAAATATCTTTTGCACCATCACAGTTGCAGTTTTCTAACATTGCAACTAATTTGTCAGTAGCAATACGGTTAGCAGAACCATCGTTTACTGTATCAAGATATTCTTTGCAAGTAGCTTTTGCAGCTTCATCGCAAGCGTTAGCCATAATAGCTTCTACTTTTTTGATTAGTCTGTTTCTAATTGCAGATTGTGCAAGATACATACCATAACCATATTCAGCGTTATCTTCAAATAGAGAGTTAGCCCAAGCAGGACCAAAGCCTGATTTGTTTACTGTGTATGGAGTTGAAGGAGCAGAACCACCCCAGATAGAAGAACAACCGGTTGCGTTAGAAATATACATTCTGTCGCCAAATAGTTGTGTTACAAGTTTAGCATATGGAGTTTCTCCACATCCAGCACAAGCACCGGAGAACTCTAATAGAGGTTGTTTAAATTGGCTACCTTTAACGGTAGATTCTTTAAATTTAACACCAACTTCAGGTTTTGTAGGAAGATCAATGCCGTATGCAAATGCATTTTGTTCTTCTAATTGAGAATCAAGAGCTTGCATTGTAAGAGCTTTGTTTCCTTTTTTACCAGGACAAACGTTTACACAAGAGCCGCATCCAGTACAGTCAAGTACAGAAACAACCATAGCAAAGTTTAGACCAGGCATACCAGTCATAGGAGCAGATTTTGTTCCGCATGGAGCATTTTTCAATTCTTCATCAGTCATTACAACCGGACGAATTACAGCATGAGGACAAACATAAGAACAGAAGTTACATTGGATACAGTTGTCAGGATTCCAAGCTGGAACGTCAACAGCAATACCACGTTTTTCGTATGCAGCAGAACCTTGTGGGAATACACCGTCAGCCATATGAGTGAAAGTAGAAACAGGAAGTGTATTACCTTTTTGTGCAGTTACAGGAACTAGGATGTTGTTAACATAGTCAACTAGATCTTTTCTATCGCCTGTAGCAACATGAGTTAAGTCAGTATCAGCTGCGGTAGCCCATTCAGCAGGAACTTTAACTTCAACAACATTTTTTGCACCAGCATCAATAGCATCATGGTTCATCTTAACGATGTGTTCACCTTTTTTGCCATAAGAAGCAGTTGCAGCATCTTTCATGTATTTAACAGCATCATCAGCAGGGATAATGTTAGCTAATTTAAAGAAAGCAGATTGTAGAATAGTATTGATTCTTCCGCCAAGACCGATTTCTTTACCAATTTTAACACCGTCAATAGTATAGAACTTGATGTGTTTTTTAGCAATGTCACGTTTTACTTGACCAGGAAGTCTTTCTTCGATTTCAGCCATGTCCCAACCACAGTTTAATAGGAATACGCCGCCTTCTTTTAGGTCAGCAGTCATATCATATTTTGTTACATAAGATGGGTTATGACAAGCAACGAAGTCAGCTTTATTGATTAGGTAAGTTGATTTAATTTTTGGAGCACCAAATCTTAAGTGAGAAACTGTAATACCGCCAGATTTCTTTGAGTCATAGTCAAAGTAAGCTTGAACGTTCATATCAGTATGGTCACCGATAATTTTGATTGAGTTCTTGTTTGCACCAACAGTACCGTCAGCACCAAGACCCCAGAATTTACAACAAGTAATACCAGCAGGAGTTGTGTTAGGATTTTCAGTAATCTCTAATGATAAATCAGTAACATCATCTACGATACCAAGAGTAAATCTATTTTTCGTTGTGTTTTTGAATGCAGCAATGATTTGTGCAGGAGTTGTGTCTTTAGAGCCAAGACCGTAACGTCCGCCCAATACAGGGATTGCATCAAATTTAGAACCTTTAAGAGATGCTACTACATCTAAGTATAGAGGCTCGCCAAGTGCACCAGGCTCTTTTGTTCTGTCTAATACAGTGATGTGTTTAACGGAATCAGGAATAGCTTCGATTAACTTTTCTGCAACGAAAGGTCTGTATAATCTTACTTTAACAACACCGTATTTACCACCGTTAGCATTTAAGTAATCGATAGTTTCTTCGATTGTATCGTTAACAGAACCCATAGCGATAATGATGTTTGTTGCATCAGCAGCACCATAGTAGTTGAATAATTTATAATCTGTACCGATTTTCTCGTTTACTTTGTTCATATACTCTTCAACGATACCAGGAACAGCATTGTAGTAAGAGTTAGAAGCTTCTCTTGCTTGGAAGAAAATATCAGGGTTTTGAGCAGTACCTTTTAGAACTGGGTGTTCTGGATTTAAAGCTCTCGCTCTGAAAGCGTTGATAGCGTCCATATCAACCATTTCTTTTAGGTCAGCGTAATCCCAAGCAGCAACTTTTTGCAGCTCATGAGAAGTTCTGAAACCATCAAAGAAGTGAATGAAAGGAACTCTAGATTTAATAGTTGACATATGAGCAACTGCGCCTAAATCCATAGCTTCTTGTGGGTTTGTGCCAGCAAGCATAGCGAAACCGGTTTGACGACAAGCGTAAACGTCTGAGTGATCGCCGAAGATAGATAGTGCATGAGAAGCGATAGCACGAGCAGAAACGTTAATTACGCAAGGTAGTAACTCACCAGCAATTTTATACATATTAGGAATCATTAATAATAAACCTTGAGATGCTGTGTAAGTAGTAGTTAAAGCACCAGCGGAAAGAGAACCGTGAACAGCACCAGCAGCGCCTGCTTCTGATTGCATTTCAACAACTCTTACTCTTTCGCCAAAGATATTCTCTTTGCCTTCTGCTGACCATTTGTCAGTAGCTTCAGCCATATTTGATGATGGAGTGATTGGGTAAATCGCAGCAACATCAGTAAAGGCGTAGGATGCATGAGCGGCAGCAGTGTTACCGTCCATGGTTTTCATTTTTCTTTTGATTGCCATTTTTATATCCTCCTTGAAATTTGAATACATATTATATCATAAGCGTAGCGTTGATATAATTGACGATACGCGGCTTTGGCGAAGCCAAACTTCGCGTCGTCATATAAATATATAAAATAAACACGTGAGTGTTTGTTTTATCATAAGCGTAGCGTTGATATAATTGACGATACGCGGCTTTAGCAAAGCCAAACTTCGCGTCGTCATTAAAATATATGATAAACCCCATTAAGGCTTATTATATCTAAACGAAGTGTTGATATAATCGGCGATATACGAAATTAAAACAAATTTCGTGTCGTCAAAAAAATATATATGATAAACCAAGTGGTTTATTATATGAAGTGTGCAAGGTTATTATTTACTTGTAAACGAGTAACCATCCAATTAAATTAAAATAAAAAGAATTCGGTTGTTTGCAGTATAATTATTAAGCATATAGATATTTTTGTTGAAAAATGTCCAAGCTGCTTTACACGCTTGTTTTTATTTTATCATCTTTCCTTATTAATGTAAAGGGAAATGCAAAGAAATATTGTTAATGTAAATGGTTGCATTTCCATTAATAATATAATTAAATCTGCATCTTTTGAAACGTCTATTTTCTGAAAAAAGAAAATATAATACTGACAAATAAATGAATATATTAGTTGAAATAATAAGCCCAATTTTACTTGAAGGCTTTCATATTGAATCGTTTGTCATAAACTAACTTTAACATAAAAACAACATTTTTTATTACGATGCTGTAAATAAAACTAGGATTCATTGACATTTTATCAAAAAACCTTTATAGTAAAAGAGTCTAAGTAAAAATGCATATAATATGCTATAGGCAGTACGAATTGATTTCGTATGAAATAATTTAGGACCACTGAAAGGGGTTTCGTAATGGACGACGTCGGGCGATATTTAGGTAGTATTGTAATTTTTTTACTACTAACCGTAATCGCAATGTTTTTTTCAGGTCATGAAGCAGCAATTGTATCATTGAACGAAAGTAGATTAAAACGATTAGCGGAAGAAGATAACCCAAAGGCTAAAAAACTGTTGACAATCAAAGAGCATCAGTTTCATTTTTTACTGAAAATGGATATCTGTGCTACGTTTTGTATTGTAGCAGCTTGTTTGGTTGGAACATATGTATATTCACCTGTGTTGCAAGTATTATTCGAAAAATGGTTTGGAAAAGCGGGTTGGATTTCTGTAGTTTCGTTTTTGATCATTTTCGTTCTTTCTGTTTTTATAGCTTTTGTTATTGGTAAAACACTGCCGAAAAAACTAGTTGCAAATAAGCCGGAATCATTTGCATTGTTTTCTGTAGATTTTATTCGAGTGTTAGGTGCTTTATTTAAACCGATTACTTTTATGATTATGAAAACAGCAAAAGGTTTTATCAAACTAATCGGTATTAATCCAAGCAGTGAAAACAGTGATGTAACCGAAGAAGAGATTCGTATGCTTGTGGATGTTGGAAATGAAAATGGCACCATTGAGTTATCTGAACGTGAAATGATTAACAATGTGTTCGAGTTTAATGATCGAACTGCAGAAGAAATTATGACTCACAGAACCGATATCATAGCTGTGGAAAAAGAAGATCCATTATCTGAAGTGATTCAACTTGGCATTGAAGAGGGCTTTTCTCGTATACCGGTTTATGATGATGTGATAGATAATATTGTGGGTATAATATATGTGAAAGATTTGCTGACTTTGATTGGCACATTAGATATTAGCGGCAAAAAAACGGAAGAGTTTATGCGTGGCGTAATTTATGCTCCTGAATCAGCACGTTGTAGAATGCTCTTTAAGGAGCTAAAAGAAAAGAAAACACATATGGCCGTTATTGTAGATGAATACGGTGGAACTGCTGGTGTCGTTACAATGGAGGATTTATTGGAATCTATTGTTGGTAATATACAAGATGAATATGACCAAGAGGATGATGAAGTTAAAAAAATCGATGAAAATAACTATTCTTTAGATGGCGGATTGAGTATAGAAGAAATTGAGAAATTATTTGATATCAGCTTATCTGTGGATGAAGATACGGAAACACTCGGTGGATTAATTGTCAATACATTGGGAAGAATTCCATCCGAAGAGGAATTTCCGACTGTAGCGGTTTGTGGTGTGGAATTTACTGTTGCAAAAGTTGAGGACAGACGTGTGGTTCGAGTGAATGCAAAAGTTTTGCCTCAAACGCAACAGATAGAAGATAAATAAAACGTGTATTTTTAGTTAAAAGAATTTACACATAGACGGAGTAATAAATGAAGGTATTGATGATTGGTGATGTTATATCACAATTAGGATGTGATTTTCTTCGCCAAAAATTACCGCAACTAAAGCGGGAAATGAAAATAGATGTTGTCATTGCAAATGGAGAAAACTCAGCAGTTGGAAACGGAATATTGCCGACAAGTGCAAAGTCTTTGCTTGATAGTGGGGTTGACATTATAACAACTGGCAACCATGTATATAAACGATTTGAAATATTAAACTATTTTGAAGAAAATGATCAGGTAATTCGTCCTGCAAACTTTCCGGATTCAGCAAGTGGAAAAGGTTATTATATTTATGATGGCGGTTACTATCAGCTAGCGGTTATCAATTTGTTGGGAACTTCTTTCATGGAGCCGCTTGCATGCCCTTTTGAAACAATGGACAAACTGCTCGAAAAAATCGATTGTAAATATATTTTAGTTGATTTCCATGCAGAAGCCACAGGTGAGAAAAAAGCTTTGGGTTATTATTTAGATGGCAAAGTAAGTGCAGTAGTTGGTACTCATACACATGTGCAGACTGCGGATGAACAGATTTTGCCTCAGGGAACAGGCTTTATAACGGATTTGGGTATGACAGGGCCGATTGATTCAGTACTTGGAGTAAATCCACAAAATGTAATTACTCGATTAAGAACCCATATGCCAACTCGATTTGAGGTAGCCGAAGGTAAATGTCGAATGGAATGTGTATTGTTGGAATTGTGCGAAAAAACGGGAAAATGTAACCATATTACGAGATTACGGATTGAATAATCTTAACATTTCGTGTATAATATTGAGAAGATAGATGTACGATACGTATTTATGTGAAGCAGCTTTGTTAAAAGCAAAAATAAGTATTGCATCAAAGGAGATGTCTTTTATGGTAAAGCTTGAAAATCATTTGGGCGTAATTGATGTATCACATGAGTATTTTGTGAACTTAGTTGGTAGTGCTGTTATTAGTTGCTTTGGTGTTGCTGCAATGGCAACTGCAGACGCAACGCAAGGATTTTTACAGAAGTTCAAAAGAAATGATAACTTAGATAAAGGCATACGTGTGCGTGTGAAAAATCAAAAACTTGTTATTGATTTGCATATTATTGTTACTTATGGAACAAATATTTCAGCAATAGTAAAAAGCATCATGCATAAAGTACAATATACCGTCGAAGAAAATACTGGTTTCAGCGTAGCAAGAGTGAATGTTTTTGTTGACGGGATGAAGACTGTATAAAAATTTGAAAATAAAATAAAAAATAACGCCGAAGCAGCGCTGAAGCGTACATTTAATGTACAATGAGAATATTTTGTGCATGGTAAAGAGGAGTGCAGTAGGGTGATACAAGGAAATGTTTTAGCAAAAGCTATTATTTCAGGTGCGAATAATATCACGAATAATAAACAAATGGTGGATGAATTGAACGTATTTCCTGTTCCAGATGGTGATACAGGAACGAATATGTCAATGACAATTAACGCAGGCAAAAAGGAATTGGAGTTATTAGATAATCCAACCGTAGAAAAAGCTGCTGAAGTTGCAGCATCTGCTTTATTACGTGGAGCAAGAGGAAACTCCGGAGTTATTTTATCTTTGTTGTTCAGAGGCTTTGCAAAAGGATTAAAAGGAAAAACAGAAGCCAATGGGCAGGATTTAGCCAAAGCGTTGACACTAGGTGTTGAAGCTGCATATAAAGCAGTTATGAAGCCAACAGAAGGAACGATTCTAACCGTTGCAAGAGTTGCTGCTGAACATGCAACAGAATTAGCTTTACAAACCAATGATACAACGATTGTATTTGATGAAATTGTAGCAAGAGCAAAAGAAGCATTAGACCAAACACCTGAAATGCTTCCTGTATTGAAAAAAGCAGGAGTAGTGGATGCAGGTGGTATGGGTTTACTTGTAATATTCAAAGGAATGCAAGCAGTAATCTGCTCAGGTGAAGAAGTTAAAACAGTTGAAAAAACAACTACGAATAAGGCTGTAGCTCCTGTATTGAATGCTGTTGCGGAATATGAAGGCGAAATTACCTTTACTTATTGTACAGAGTTTATTGTAGATAAAAAAGAGGATTGTCCTGATGCATTAAAGCTAAGAGCATATCTTGAGACAATAGGCGATAGCGTTGTATGTGTGGATGATGAAACGATTATAAAAGTACATGTTCATACGAACAATCCTGGTAATGCATTGCAAGAAGGATTGAAGTTTGGCCAGTTAATCAATATGAAAATCGAAAATATGCGTGAGCAGCATCAAGCAAAAATCAATGAATCAGAACGAACAAAGGCGAGCGATGAGTATTTACCGGTAGATCCAGAAAAACAATTCGGTTTTGTTGCAGTATGTGCAGGAGCAGGTTTACAAGGGTTGTTTGCTGATTTAGGTGTTGATAAAATTGTGAGTGGTGGTCAGACAATGAATCCAAGCACAGACGACATTTTACGTGCAATTGAAGCTACTCCGGCTGAAACAGTATTTGTATTACCAAATAATAAAAATATTATTATGGCTGCGGAACAAGCAGTAAAACTTGCAGATAGAAGAGTATGTGTATTGCAAACACGAACAATACCGCAAGGGATTTCAGCAATGCTTGCATTTGATCCAGAAGCGAGTTATAGCGAAAACCGTTTGAATATGACAAAGCAATTTGATAGAGTTCAAACCGGTTTAGTAACATTTGCTGCAAGAGATAGCGAGTTTGATGGACATTCCATTAAAAAAGGTGAAATATTAGGACTTGATAACGGTAAGCTCAGTTTCACAGAAAAAGATTTAAATAAAGCACTTCTTCGTTTAACCAAAACGTTAGCAAAAAAATCCGACGGAACATTCATTACGATTATTTATGGTAGTGACGTAACAGATGAGCAAGCGGAGAAAGTTTATAATTCCATTTCAGAAAAATACGGAAATGAATATGAAATAAACCTAATCAATGGTGGGCAACCGGTTTATTATTACATTCTTTCTGTTGAATAATTAGATAAACCCGAGAGCGAACGTTGTTCGCTCTTTTGTATATTTTAATTTGGTTTTTATTGCGTTTCAAAAATTATCGTGGTAAGATGAAGAAAAGGGTATTTCATTATAAGAAATGAGGTAACGAAAATGCGAAAAGAGATCTATTTAAAAGATATTAAAAATAAGCAATTAAAAATGCTGATTTGGATTGGTTGTGTTTTGGTAGTCGCTTTAATCGTGTTAATTGTTTCGGCAATTTCTGCTTCAATTGGAATTGCTATTTTGCTTCCAGTTTCGATTATTGCGGGAATCTCTGCTGTTATTGCATTTGTTGGCTTTTTTGTTGCAGTACCCGTTTGGTTAATTATGAATCGTAAAAAAAGAAACCATAAAATAGATAAATGAGGATAGAAAAGTGAGCGTTACGTTAAATGACCGAATTGAAAAGCTAAAGGGTGTTGGCGAACGGCGTGCAAAGCTATATCATAAGTTAGGAGTAGATACCATCTACTCCTTATTGCAATTTTATCCAAGAACCTATTTAGATTACTCAAAGCCTGTGCCAATTGCAGATACAATTATAAACGATAATAACGTTATATTAGCAACTGTATTTCGAAAACAAGGTGAGAAAAGAATTCGAAAGGGACTTTCTGTATTTAAGGTCTATGTAAATGATGGAATGAGTAATCTTATTATTACAATATTCAATTCCAAATGGCAGTATGAAGCGTTAAAAGAAGGAGAACAATACTATTTTTACGGTAAGGTTACGGGAACTTTACTGAAAAGAGAAATGACAGCTCCTTTATTTGTTACCGTAGAAGAGGGCGATATGTTTCGCCCAATCTACAGCTTAACTGAAGGCTTGACCAATAAAATGATACAAACCAATGTGAAAGAGGCATTAGAGGTATGGGGCGATTGCTTGGATGATGCAATTCCGAATGAAATAAAAATGAAGCATAACCTTTGTCATCTTCGTTATGCAATTGAAAATATACACTTTCCCAAAGATGAGGAAGCATTGCAGCTCGCTCGATTTCGGTTAATGTTTGAAGAATTATTGGTATTGCAGTTAGGCTTGATTTTATTAAGAAATAAAGTAAGAACCGAAACGGGAATCATGATAAAAGATTGTGATATGGTACCTTTTTATGAATCTTTACCGTTCACATTAACAAATGGGCAGCAGCAAGCAATAAACGAGGGACTTGCCGATATGAAGCGAAACATACCAATGAACCGTTTGTGCCAAGGAGATGTAGGCTGTGGTAAAACGATGGTTGCCGCTGCATTAAGTTATGCTTGTCATCATAACGGATTTCAATCTGCAATTATGGCACCTACACAAATATTGGCAGAGCAGCATTATGAAACGTTAAGTAATTTGTTGACACCACTTGGAATACACTGTTGTTTACTAACAGGTTCTCAAAAAGCATCTGAAAAAGCGGCATTACTAGAGGGTATTGAAAACGGGGAATATAGCGTAGTCATTGGCACACATGCTTTGGTGCAAGATACCGTAGTTTTTCGTAAACTTGGGTTGGTAGTAACGGATGAGCAGCATCGTTTTGGTGTATCGCAAAGGGCAAAGTTGGCTAACAAGGGCGATAATCCGCATTTACTTGTTATGTCTGCAACGCCAATTCCGAGAACACTTGCATTAATCATCTATGGGGATTTAGATGTATCTGTTATCAAAGAGCTGCCTAAGGGTAGAAAGCCGATTGAAACTTATGCAATAGGAACAGATAAAAGACTTCGTGCGTTAAGCTTTATTAAAAAACACATTGATCAGGGAAGACAAGCATATATTGTTTGCCCGCTTATTGAAGAGAGTGAAAGCGACCTTATATCCATTCAAGAATATATCAAGGGCTTGCAGAAATCCCCTTTGAGTAACTATAGAATTGCTGCTTTAAACGGTAAGCTGAAAGGTACTGAAAAAGAAGCAATTATGGGTGCCTTTAAACGCAATGAAATTCAAGTGTTGGTTTCTACAACGGTTGTCGAGGTAGGTGTAGATGTACCAAATGCCAATATTATGTTGATTGAAAATGCAGAACGGTTTGGTTTGTCACAATTACACCAATTAAGAGGACGTGTTGGGCGAGGAGAATATCAAAGCTTTTGTATTCTCGTTTCTGACCATCAGGGTGAAGAAAATAAAAAGCGCTTGCAAACCATGACCAAAACCAATGATGGATTTTTAATAGCAGAAGAGGATTTAAAGCTGCGTGGACCTGGCGACTTTTTCGGAGTGAAACAGCATGGGCTTCCGGCTCTTAAAATTGCAAATTTAGTAGATAATATGGATATGCTACATATGACGCAAGAAGTAGCGAAAGAAATTTTAGAGTCAGATAGTAAACTTCAATTGCCAGAACATAGAGGTTTGCGAAATGAAGTAAAACGATTGTTTTATCAAAATGAACAGCGAGCTTTAAATTAATAAGAATAAGATTACAATGTTGAAAATCGGAAAGGAATGAAATCAATTAGAGTATTAAAATATACTATTACACAAGAGCATAACGGGAAAACAGTTCAAGACTTTTTAATCGGGGAGCAAGGTTATTCCCGACGTATTATTACAAGGCTAAAACAAAATCGTGGGGATATTCTTTTAAATGGTGAGCATATTCGCATGGTTGATCCTATTCATGAGGGCGATATCATACAAGTATCGCTCCACGAAGAAACCTATATTCATTCAAACAGTGAGCTGCAGGTTCCAATTATATATGAAGACGATGATGTTATCGTTTATAATAAACCGGCAAATATGCCAGTTCACCCTTCTCGTAACCACCAATATGATACTTTGGCAAATGCTTTTTGCTATCATATGGAGCAGAAGCATATGCGGGCGACGTTTCGACCGATTAACCGATTGGATCGAGACACAAGCGGTTTAGTAGTAGTTGCAAAGAATGCACTTAGCGCATCGAAGCTATCAGGTGCAGTTGAAAAGGAGTATACTGCAATTGTTTGTGGCAAGGTTACTCCGCTAGAGGCAACAATTGATGCGCCAATTATACGATTGGATGATTTCCATATCAAACGTGGAGTAGATAAAAACGGACAGCGTTGTGTTACCCATTATAAAGTGGAGTTGCAAAATGAAAAATACTCTCTTGTTCGAATTCATCTTGAAACAGGACGCACGCATCAAATACGAGTTCATTTCAGCCATATTGGATACCCATTAGCAGGTGATGATATGTATGGTGGAGATATGACAGACATCAAAAGGCAAGCGCTTTGCTGTAATGAGGTATTATTTTTACATCCGCAAACGAACAGTACCATCAAATTATGCATAAATATTCACGATGACATGAATAAACTCGTGCAATGTGAATAAATATTCACAAAACTTGCATTTTCCTCTTGCAATTATTCAAAACATATGTTAGAGTATTATCAACAAATAAAACAAATACTAATTTGAAGAAAACATAATGGAGGAATGGCAATATGAAAAAAATAATATCAATATTACTGATAACAATCATGGTTGCTGCAATGTTTGTTGGTTGTAAGGGAAATGAAAACAGCTTAGAAGCAATCAAAAAAAATGGCAAAATTACAATGTTAACAAATGCAACTTTTGCACCATTTGAATTTGTTGAAAACAATAAGGTTGTTGGTGTTGACCCTGAGTTAGCTCAAATGATCGCAGATGAAATCGGCGTAAAGCTTGAAATTACAAACATGGACTTTGATTTATTAGTTGACTATGTAAAAACAGGTAAAGGCGATTTTGCTGCAGCAGGAATGACAATTACAGATGAAAGAAAAAAACAAGTGGATTTTTCAATTGAGTATACAACTTCTACACAATATATTATTGTGAAAAAAGGTACAGATGTAAAATCATTTAGTCCAAATGGAAAAGTAATTGGTGTTCAACAAGGAACAACAGGTGACTTATTCTATGCAAGCGACAAAAAGGTAATCCAAGCGAAAGAAGTAAAACGTTATAAATCATCAATAGATGCTGCGAAAGATATCCTTTTAGGAAGAGTAGATTGCGTTATAGTTGATGAACTTCCTGCTAAAAAAATTGTAGAGCAAAATAAAGATACATTAGAATGCTTTAACCCAGGTTATGAGCCGGAATCATATGCTTTTGCAGTAAAGAAAGAAAATAAAGAATTATTAGATGTAATTAACAAAGTATTGCAAAAACAAGTAGAAAGTGGTAAAGTGAAAGAACTAGTACTAAAGCACTCATAATTAAAAAAGAATAGTAATATAACAGCAGACGATTACTGTCTGCTGTTATGTTGATTTATTAGAAAGGTAATGGAGAGAATGGAAGGCATTTTAAATGAGATATATGATGCTCTATTTAAAGAACAAAGATATCTAATGATATTAGATGGCTTAAAAAATACGCTTATTATTGCACTTTTTGCAACCATAATCGGTGTAATAATCGGAACGATTGTTGCAATAGTAAAAAATGCGAGCATTGGACGTAAATCACTTTGGATTTTTGATAAAATATGCGATTTATATATTACAATTATTCGTGGCACTCCGCTTATGATTCAATTATTGATTTTGGCAGGAGCAATTATGGCATCAGTTAAAAACTACATTCTGATTGCTATTGTTGGATTCGGTTTGAACTCTGGTGCATATGTTGCCGAGATTATTCGTGCGGGTATTTTAGCAGTAGATAAAGGGCAAATGGAAGCAGGACGCTCTTTGGGATTAACCAGCGCACAAACAATGAAAAAAATAATAATGCCACAAGCAATTAAAAACATATTACCGGCTTTAGGCAATGAGTTTATTGTATTGTTAAAAGAAACATCCATTGCAGGATATATTGCCGTTCAAGATTTAACGAATGTCGGAAACGTGATTCGTGCAAGTTCCTATAATACTGCGATATATTTCATTATTGCAGGTATTTACTTATTGTTGGTTGTTGGTATGACAGCCATTTTAAAACGTTTTGAGATGAGGTTGGCTAAGAGTGATAGAGGTTAAAAATTTATACAAAAAATTCGGCGATAATCATGTGTTAAACAATATTACTGAAACAATTTCCAAAGGCGAAAAGGTTGTTGTTGTCGGTCCTTCAGGTTCCGGTAAATCTACATTTTTACGTTGCCTTAATTTATTAGAAATGCCAACCGACGGAGAGATTTGGTTTGAAGGCAATAATATTACCGATAAAAAAACGAATATCAATCAGCTAAGACAAAAGATGGGAATGGTATTTCAACATTTTAATTTGTTCCCACATTTAACAATTCTACAAAATATCACATTAGCACCAATTACGTTAAAATTGCAAACGAAAGAAGAAGCGGAAGCCAATGCCAAACGTTTATTGGAGCGAATTGGTCTTTTAGATAAAGCAGACAGCTATCCTTCTATGATTTCAGGTGGCCAAAAACAACGTATTGCGATTGTTCGTGCGTTGGCAATGAATCCTGATGTTATGTTATTTGATGAGCCAACTTCTGCACTTGACCCTGAAATGGTGGGCGAGGTATTAGAACTCATGAAAGAACTTGCAAATGAAGGTATGACGATGGTTGTGGTTACTCATGAAATGGGATTTGCCAGAGAAGTTGCTACTCGTGTATTATTCATGGATGGCGGACAAATTGTAGAGCAAAACAATCCAAAAGACTTTTTTGAAAATCCACAGCATGAACGTTTACAAGAATTTCTTGCAAAAGTGCTTTAATAAAATTAGAAAAAACTGGCGAAAGCCAGTTTTTTTGTTATAATAGATAGTATAAAGTTAGAATCCACGATTCGTGGAGTCATTCAATTACTCGTAGGTAGCAATCTTTTTGCAATATAGTATAGTAGTTAATGAAGGCGAAAATCGAAAGAAAATCTTTCAATCTTTGCTGCGAAAGGAGTAGGTATTACTATGGAACAAATACAGATAAGTTATATGATAGCAACAAGAAGAAAGCAACTCGCAATGACACAGCAACAGATAGCAGATCAACTAGGAGTAACGAATAAAGCGGTATCTAAATGGGAAACAGGAGACGGTTATCCTGATATTACTATCATTCCTGCTTTAGCTGAAATTCTACAAATAACTACCGATGAGCTTTTAACCGGGGAAAAGTCAAAATTACAAATAGTATTTAACCCTAATGCCCCATATACAAAAAACGAATGTATACATGAATTTAGTACAATGAAACCAGTTACTATTTTTTTAACGGTATTAGGGGTAATTTTAGCATTCTGTTTTTGGATTGCATGGCAAAGCTTTGCATGGTCATTTGGGGTATGCGGTGTTCTAACTGCAGTAAGTTTATTCTGTCGTTATGTTGCATTTATTGAATTCAAAAATAAACTCAGTCGTATAGGAGATACCTCAGTTGATTTTAATGAGCTAAAAGCGGAAGAATACAATAGTGTTTTATGGAATGTGTGGCTTGGTATAACACCATTATGTTATATGATAATCAAGCAATTCTTGATTGGATATCTTCTAAACCCTGCACCTGATTTCGTACATTTATTGCTTTCGTGGTTATTAGCAGCTTTTATTTCTTTAATCATTACTATAGTACTAAGAAAGAAGGCAAAAGGCATTTTACGATAACAGTAAAAAATCACTCCAAGTAAATGGAGCGATTTTTTGTTTGTTATGCAATTGCTTCGGTTCGTTCAAATTGAGAATTATATAGATTTGCATAGAATCCATTTGCCGAAATAAGCTCTTCATGGTTACCTTGCTCGATGATATCGCCATCTTTCATAACTAAGATTAAATCGGCGTCACGAATGGTTGAAAGCCTATGAGCAATAACAAAGCTGGTTCTTCCGCTCATTAGATTATCCATAGCTTTTTGAATACGGATTTCTGTTCGGGTATCAACAGAGCTTGTTGCTTCGTCTAAAATCAAAATCTTAGGGTCAGCAAGAATGGCTCTAGCAATGGTAAGCAACTGCTTTTGTCCTTGTGAAATGTTGCTTGCCTCTTCATTTAACTCCATTTGATAGCCTTTTGGAAGTGTCTTGATAAAATGGTCAACATGAGCCGCTTTTGCAGCTGCAATTACTTCTTCGTCAGTTGCATTTAATCTGCCATAACGAATGTTTTCCATAATCGTATCGTTAAATAACCAAGTATCCTGTAATACCATACCAAACATATCTCGTAGTTCAGTGCGGTTAAAATCGCGAATATCGTGGCCGTCTATTAAGATTGCGCCACTATTCACATCATAAAAACGCATAAGCAGTTTAATCATAGTTGTTTTACCTGCTCCTGTAGGCCCAACTATAGCTACTTTTTGTCCTTGTTTTACAGTAGCGCTAAAGTCGTTGATAATAATTTTTTCTGGATCATAGCCAAAATGAACAGCCTTGAAAGCAACATTGCCTTCTAGTTTATCAATATGAACTGGATTTTCAACAAATTGATCTTCTTCTTCCTCGTTCAAAAATTCAAATACACGTTCTGCAGCTGCAGCGGTAGATTGTAGTAGATTAGCGACTTGAGCCACTTGAGCAATTGGTTGGGTAAAGCTGCGGATATATTGAATAAAGGATTGAATATCACCAACTTGAATGGTGTTTTTGATTACAAGGTATCCACCAAGAATGGACACTGCAACATAGCCTAGGTTACCAACAAACGTCATAACAGGCATCATCATTCCGGATAAAAATTGAGATTTCCAAGCAGATTGATAAAGTGTTTCATTCATTTTATCAAATTCATTTGTAACCTTTTCTTCTCCATTAAATGCTTTTACAATGTTTAATCCACCGAATACTTCTTCAACTTGACCATTTACATGACCAAGATATTCTTGTTGTGATTTAAAGTATTTTTGTGAACGTTTGACAACGCCAGTAATCAAAAGCATGGATAATGGAAGAATCAAAAGCGCAACTAAAGTCATTTGCCAGCTGATAGAAAACATCATTATCAGTACACCAATGATTAAAGTAATGGATGAAATAACTTGAGTCATACTTTGGTTTAAGCTTTGGCTTAAAGTATCAATATCGTTTGTCACTCTTGATAACACTTCACCATGTGTTCTGCTTTCAAAATATTTTAATGGCATACGATTGATTTTTTCGGAAATTTCTTTTCTAAAATTATAAGAAACCTTTTGCGTTACGTTAGTCATGAAATAACCTTGAAGAAAAGAAAATACTGCACTGATAATATATAGTCCAAGTAAGAATAAAAGGATGGTTCCGATTTTTGTAAAGTTAATTCCTCCACCTTGCCCTTTAATTTTTTCAATCAAACCATTGAAAATTTCAGTGGTTGCATTACCTAAAATTTTTGGACCAATTATTGCGAAAGCAGCACTTCCAATTGCAAAAATAACAACAAGCAAAATAGATAATTTATATTGAGCAAGATGAGAAATCAAGCTTTTCATTGTGCCTTTAAAGTTTTTTGCTTTTTCGCCGCTCATAGCGCCCATAGGGCCGCCCATGCCGCCCATAGGGCCACGCTTTGGTTGTTTTGCATTACTCATGTTCAAGCTCCTCCTTTGATAATTGTGATTGAGCAATTTGTTTGTATACATCACAGCTTTTAAGAAGCTCTTTATGAGTTCCTTTGCCGATAATTTGACCTTCATCTAATACAATTATTTGGTCAGCGTGTAGAATGGTACTGATTCTTTGTGCAACAATTAAAACGGTACTGTTAGCAGTATTGCTTTTCAAGGCTTTACGTAAAGCAACATCCGTTTTATAGTCAAGTGCAGAAAAACTGTCATCAAAAATATATACTTCCGGTTGCTTTGCAATCGCTCTTGCAATAGAAAGACGTTGCTTTTGGCCGCCTGATACATTGGTGCCGCCTTGTGAAATTTCAGAGTTATACTGCTCCGATTTGCTTTCGATAAATTCGGTTGCTTGGGCTATTTCAGCAGCTTTTTTCATAACGTCATCCGAAGTGTCATATGCGCCATATTTTATATTGGATTCAATTGTACCTGAGAACAATACACTTTTTTGAGGAACATATCCAATTTTTTCTCTTAAATCGTGTAAGGTTACGTTGCGAATGTCTACGCCATCTAATAAAATCTCGCCCTTTGTTACATCATAAAAACGAGGTATAAGGTTAATCAAAGTAGATTTACCACTACCCGTACTTCCGATAAATGCCGTTGTTTCCCCAGGCTTTGCAACAAAGCTAATATTGGAAAGGACATCTTCTAAAGCATCTGGATAATGGAAGGAAACATCTTTAAACTCAACATATCCTTTGTGGTCTAATTTTGTTTCTTGCGGTGTTTCAGGGTCGATAATACTGCTGTTCGTTTTTAATACTTCATCAATACGTGCTGCAGAAACAGAAGCACGAGGTAGCATAATTGAAATCATAGAAATCATTAAGAAGGACATAATAATTTGCATGGTATATTGAATAAACGCCATCATATCGCCAACTTGCATAGCACCTGTGTCGATTCCCTGTGCACCTTTCCAAACAATTAAAATAGCAATACTGTTCATGATAAACATCATAGCCGGCATCATAAATGTCATAATGCGGTTTACAAATAGATTTGTTTTTGTTAAATCACGGTTTGCTTTATCAAAACGTTGTTCTTCATGCTTTTGTGTGCTGAATGCACGAATAACAGGAATACCCGTTAAAATTTCACGAGTAACGAGGTTTAGTCTATCAATTAAAGATTGTAATTTCTTGAATCGAGGCATTGCTACACCAAATAGAACAAGGACAAGAGATAATATTGCCATAACAGCTACTGCAATAATCCATGCCATAGAAGTGTTCGTATTTAATACTTTAATAACACCGCCGATACCAAGGATTGGTGCATAGAAAACAATACGTAACAGCATAACCATCAGCATTTGAATTTGTTGGATGTCATTTGTGCTTCTTGTTATCAATGAAGCAGTAGAAAATTTGTCTAGTTCAGCGTTAGAGAAGGATACTACTTTTCGGAAAACACCTTGGCGTAAATTCATACCAAGTTTTGCAGCAACACGAGCTCCTAAATAGCCTACCAATACCGTTGCAGCCATACTTAGTAATGCAATACCAATCATTTTTAAACCTGCTAAAAGAATGAAATTGCTTTGTAAACGCTCGGTGTTAATGCCGATGGCAGTGTATTCTTTCTTGGTAAAGGCAACTGCACTTTGTCTTATAATACTATCCGGCATATCTTGAAACATTGCATTAATTTTATCGACCAAAGGGGTTAGCTGTTGCTTTGGTAGGTTAGCAAGAATATCTAAAGTAGATAGAGTTGCTTGCTTCATTTGTGGTGGGAGTTGAGCCTTTAAGTTATCTTCAAAAGGCTTGAGTTCTTTTGCTCCGCTTTCTAATCCACCTACTAAAAGCATCGGTTTTGCAAAAATGTTGTTAAGCTCTTCTATTTTTGATTTATCTTTGGTGTTAAGTTGATATAATGGTTCTTTTTCTAAAACATTATACTGGCTTTTTAAAGCATTCCCGACTTCTAACAGTGTATAGGAATCTAAGACCTTTTTATAATCACTTTCTGATATGAATAGGCTGAGTTTTTCCATTTCAGCTTTGCGAATAACATCGGGAGTAGCCTGTTCAATACCACCTTGCTGAATACCGACATTAACGATCTTGGATGTATAATCCGGTAAGGATAGATCGCAAACTGCTTGCACAACCAAAAGTGCAACAATTGCTAAAATAGAAAAAGTAAATTGTTTCAGATGTTTGATGAGTTTAAACATGAATTGTTATCCTTTCAAGTAAAGAGTATCTATATCATACACCATTTAGTATGCTATTCATTGATAAATGGTGGAATATGTGGCGAAGCAATAAAATTACTGTTAAATGTCTCTATTTTTTTTCCAAAGTCAATAAACTGTTTGATTAAGTCAATACCGACCTCATCAATAACCTTAGCATAATAAGCGTTAATTTGTTTTGACATTTGCTTGTATTCTTGTTCTCCATTTTTAGTTAGTTGAAGGAAAACTTGACGACGATCTTGCTTGGAATAAATACGTTCAATGAAACCTGTGTCATCTAGTTTATTCAAGACAGGAGTAATAGAGGCAGGTGCTACTCTCAATACCTCGCTTAAATAAGATGGTTGTGGGGGAGCTGATTTCTTAGATATATAGTCGCCAATAGTCAATAAAACTATAGTTTGCGCATGAGTTAAATGGGATACAACGTTTATACAGTTAATATTGCATTGCTGTAACGCTTTAATTGCTTCGAATATTTCTTGTGTCAAAAGATTCATCCTTTCTATAATTAGATTTTCTAATTATATTACAATCTAATAATTAATTCAATTAAGAAAATATGAACGTAATTAAAACATTCAATGGATTCCATAAAAAAATTATGAATGATATTTATAATATGTAATGAAAGCATAATATTATCTACAGTTATTATGTACAGATACCATCATAATTCTCAGTAAACTGTAAATAGGATTTGTATAAAACTGTCAGTTGAATTTATATATTTAGTGAAAAAGCAAATACTTGTCAAAGACAGAATTTAGTAGTATAATGAAAAATATATAAATTTTAAAAGGTGGTTATAAACTATGGCAGGGCAAAAAAAGATGGTCGAAGACATTACTGCAATGGACGTCGACTTTGCAAAATGGTATACTGATGTAATTAAAAAAGCTGAGCTTGTGGATTACTCTAGCGTGAAAGGTTGTATGGTAATTCGCCCGTATGGCTATGGCATATGGGAAAACATCCAACACGATTTAGACGCAAGATTCAAAGCACTTGGACACGAAAATGTATATATGCCTATGTTTATCCCCGAAAGTTTATTACAACGTGAAAAGGATCATGTAGAAGGATTTGCACCGGAAGTTGCTTGGGTTACTCATGGCGGAAATGAACGTTTAGCAGAACGTCTTTGTGTTCGTCCAACTTCTGAAGTGTTATTCTGTGAACATTATAAAAATATTATTCACTCTTATAGAGATTTACCAAAGCTATATAACCAATGGTGTAACGTAGTTCGTTGGGAAAAAACAACTCGTCCATTCTTAAGAACTTCTGAGTTCTTATGGCAAGAAGGCCATACAATGCATGAAACAGAAGAAGATGCAAGAAAAGAAACACTTCAAATGCTGAAAGTGTATGAAGATTTTTATCGTGAAACATTAGCTATTCCTGCAATTACAGGTCAAAAAACCGAAAAAGAAAAATTTGCAGGTGCAGTTGAAACTTATACGATTGAGCCTATGATGCATAATGGTGTTGCATTACAAGGCGGTACTTCTCACTATTTCGGTGATGGATTTGCAAAGGCATTTGAAATTACCTATACTGATAGAAACAACAAACCACAATATCCTCATCAAACTTCTTGGGGCGTTTCTACTCGTATGATTGGTGCAATCATCATGACACATGGTGACGATAACGGATTGGTATTACCTCCAAAAATCGCTCCAATTCAAGTCGTTATTCTTCCGATTGCAATGCACAAAGAAGGCGTGTTGGATAAAGCTGCTGAATTAAGAGATCGTTTGAAAGCAAACTATCGTGTAAAACTAGATGATTCCGATAATTCACCGGGATGGAAGTTCAGTGAATACGAAATGAAAGGTGTTCCGCTTCGTCTTGAAATTGGACCAAAAGATATTGAGAATAATCAATGTGTATTGGTTCGTCGTGATAATCGCGAAAAAGTCTTTGTTAGCTTAGATAACCTTGAACAAGAAATTGAAACTGCACTACAAGCTGTTCATGATGGATTATATAATCGTGCATTGGAAAATCTTAAAGCAAAAACACATACTGCAAAAAACTTTGATGAATTCGTAGATACTGCGAAAAACAAGCCAGGATTTATCAAAGCTATGTGGTGCGGTGATGTCGAATGTGAAAATAAGATTAAAGATGTTACCGGCGGCGTAAAATCTCGTTGTATTCCATTTAACGAAGAGGCAATCGGCGATACTTGTGCTTGCTGCGGCAAACCTGCAAAACACTTAGTTGTTTGGGGTAAACAATATTAAAGGCAAAACTGCTTTTGACAAAAGATATAGCGGTACAGAGAAAACTCTGTACCGCTATTTGTATCTAATATAAGGAGAAATGACATATGGATCAATCAATGAAAGCAATGTGTGGTACTTATTGTGGAGAATGTGAATGGAAGGAGCCATGTAATTGTCCTGGATGTAAAGCTTGTAAAAGTAAGATGTTCTGGGGCGAATGTGATAAAGCAAAATGTTGTATCAGTAAAGGGTATGAGCATTGTGGACAATGTGAAGAAATGCCATGCCAAATGTTAAGCGACCTATTTGCTGACCAAGAACATGGTGACAACGGCGCTAGACTACGAAACTTAAAAAACTGGACGGATGGAAACGATAGTTACGAGAAGCTAAGATAATAAAGCTTGAATGAGTTAATTCATTACTTATTACAGTATGATTATGTAATGAATTTTGGCTTTTTATATAATATGTAGAACGCTATGTTGTAATTATTGATGCATATTTAATTATTATGTAATGTAGGGAACGACCCCTGTGTCGTTCCGTCTTATGAAATGAGATGATTTTATTTGAACGAATTACCACAAAGAAAATTACAACGATTAAAAGGTTATGATTATTCCCACAATGGCGCATATTTTATTACAATATGTACGCAAAATCGTCAGCAATTATTTGGTGAAATATTTAATAATACTATGCTGATAAATAATGCTGGTAAAATGATCGAAGAAAGGCTATTAAATATTATAAACGATGTTGTTTTTCTTGATAAACATATTATAATGCCCGACCATATTCACGCAATTGTTATTATTAATCACAACGGAACGACACAGGGACCGTTCCCTACGTTGTCGGAGATTGTGCAGAGATTTAAAACAATAACGACAAAATTGTATATAGACAGTGTAAAAAATGGTGAGTATCCACCGTTTGACAAGAAAATCTGGCAAAAATCATTTAATGATAGAATTATCCGTAATGAAAAGGAATATCGTGAGATTAGACAATATATAGATGAAAACCCATTGAAATAGAAGATTGAACATAATCTTTACATAACGATACCCTCAGAAAAAAGTTATTACTCTTTTCTGAGGGTATCGTATTTCTTTATTTGGCTTATTAACGCTAAGCATTTTTGCAACAATAAACCCCGAATCTTTTGATTCGGGGTTGTTATTATTGGTTGTTGCCTTTAGGCTTAATAAAACCCCTGGTTCTACCAGGGGTAGATAAAAAAGCCTTGGCAAAAATAAAACCTCCATGTTAAAATAGTGACGGTTTGGCGACCGTATCACAAAGATAACAAGGAGGAATTAAGCAATGAAAAATGAAGTAAAACAGACAGCACATTCAAGTTATAGGTGCGAATACCATATAGTGTTTGCACCAAAATATAGAAGAAAAATAATTTATAAAGATTTGCGAAGAGATGTAGGTGAAATATTTCGAAAATTATGCACAGAAATGAAAGTGGAAATAATAGAAGCGGAGGCATGTGTAGATCACATACACATGTTAGTAAGTATTCCACCGTATATGAGTATATCACAGTTTGTAGGAACACTCAAGAGTAAGAGTGCACTGATGATATTCGATAGGCATGCAAATTTAAAATATAAATATGGATCACGAAATTTTTGGTGTAGAGGTTATTTTGTAGATACAGTAGGAAAAAATGAAAAGAAAATAGCAGAGTACATTCGAAACCAATTAGAAGAAGATTATGCAAAAGACCAAATTTCATTTAAAGAATATACGGACCCGTTTACGGGTAATCAAGTGAAATAGGGCAAAAAACAAACAGCCACTTATAGTGGCTGCCTGTAATTGTGATGCGATGACAAACTTTCAGTACCCCTTTGAGGGGTCAGCACGAGTTGACCCTTCTAGGGTCTGAGCAAACCACTAGTTCACTAGTGGTTTTGATTTATAGTTTGATAATTTCGCCGTAAACAACACCTGCACATTGTGCAGCATTTGCTTCGTCAGTGTCTAAATGCATTGCTAATGCAAATTTATCAGATACACGAACAACAACATCGCCGAAAACTGTTTTTCTGTCTGGAGTTTCGATTTTAACCCAAACGATGTCTTTATCTTTTACATTTAATTTTGTTGCATCCCCGCAAGTCATATGTATATGTCTTTTTGCAACAATAACACCTTTTGTTAGCTCAATTTCACCCGCTGGACCAATTAATTTACAAGGTGCACTACCTTCTATATCACCTGATTCACGGATTGGTGCAGTAACTCCAAGTGTTCTTGCATCAGATAAAGAAACTTCGATTTGTGTTTCAGGACGAACCGGACCTAAGATACTCATAGTAAGTTGTCCACGAGGGCCAACAACAGTAACTTTTTCATTGGTTGCAAATTGACCAGGTTGTGATAAATCTTTTTTGTTAGAAAGGCTAGCACCTTTACCAAACAAAGTTTCTAAATCTGCTTGAGATACATGAAGATGACGTGCAGATGTTTCAACAATAAATTTTTCCATTTTAGTAATTCTCCATTCCACTATATACATTATACTCATGTTATTATAATACAAAGTAAACCATTTTTCAATATTAGCTTAATATTTTAAGAAACATTGGAAAAGTATTTGCAAGATTTCATATAAAGTATAGCGTATGTAGGGGTTTTTTACATCCTTTGATTTAGCCCAAAACTAACAGATAATGCAGTATCAATTAAATTCATTGAATTGCTATCTAAGGCACCCATCTTTTCTTTTAATCTTTTTTTATCTATTGTTCTGATTTGTTCTAAAAGAACAATAGAGTTTTTTTGAAGACCGCAATTTTCGGCAGGTAATTCAATATGAGTGGGTAGCTTTGATTTGTCACGCTGACTTGTAATTGCAGCAGCAATGACAGTCGGACTATATTTATTTCCAATATCATTTTGTACAATCAAAACAGGTCGCATACCGCCTTGCTCCGATCCAATTACCGGGCTTAAGTCGGCATAATAGATTTCGCCTCGTTTGATAGACATACTATTCACACTCCTTTTTATTCATTTCATCATGCAGTGTTGAAAAATAGCTTGCATATAATATCTATATTGTTGGGTAGTATCTTTCGTTTTATACACATTTTGTTAAACGTCAGTAGTAGAAAATTCCGGTTTCTTACATGCAAGTAAATGAGTGTATTACTCATGTGCTTTGATAAAAAAGACTTGAGTAACAATAGTCTCAGTATTATAATATTAAGTACACTTTGTATTTGATAATGAAACATTGAAGTAAAAGAAGGCGGAGGACTTTATATATTATGAAAATGAAATGGAATTATGGAAAAGAGCATTTATTTGATTGCTTTTTTGTTAGAAAAAAAGTTTTTGTTATTGAGCAAGGATTTTCAGAAGAGTTAGAGTTTGACGCTATTGATAATATTGCTCATCATTTATGTATCTATAATGAGAACGAAGAGCCAATTGCAACAGCTAGACTTTTTTGTGAAAAAGATGTATATCATTGTGGAAGAATATGTATAATAAAAGAGTATAGAGGAACCGGGCTTGGCGAAATCATTATGAAAGCATTAGAAGAAAAAGCAAGAGAATTGAATGCAGCAGAGCTAGAGCTGAGTGCTCAAGTAAGAGTAAAGCCATTTTATGAAAAGGCAGGATACCAATCCGTAGGAGCAGAATATATGGATGAGCATTGCCCTCATATTAGGATGATTAAGCATTTAAACTAATAATATTTTGTAAATTTTTCCCTAGTTGGTTTACACTTTGTATAAAGTATGGTATGATAATAATAATTAGACATATGAAGTAGTATAGCTTTTGACAGTTGAAAAGGACTTAGATAATGAAAGGGAGGACTATTATGGATAACATAAGCACTGATTTTTTTTCATATAAGGGTAAACCTTTGGTGAAAAAAGGAAACATTATCTATTATGGTAGCATGAAAGATGAGTATGTAGTGATGATACAAATTCAAGATACAAAAAAAGAAGGCCAACTCACTTTGTCCAATAACATCGTGGTTCAATTGATGAGAACCGGCAAGGATGTAAAACCACAAGATATGGTGGTAAAGAAAAGCGAAAAAGTTGGAATGTTTAGTGCAATGGAAATTGCAGACATTTGGCTTGAAAGAGCATTATCCGAATAATATAAGCCCACTATTCAAGTAATAGTGGGCTTTGTGTTTTGATAGGGAAGATATATTTTGTAATGGCGAACCTGTGTGTTCGCCCGAGGATATTATAAAAAGTTTAAAAGGTGATGAAGATGTTGTTTTAGATTGGAAAATGATGTATGATTGTGGTTAATAGAGCAAATTATTGTTTCATAGGTGGTGATAATTTTGGAATTATCTAAACGAAAGCAGATCGGTTAGATAAATATAATTATTCGACATACGGGGCATATTTTGTAACGATATGTGTTGCGAATAGACATAGATTGTTGTGGAAAAATGTCGAGGATTATAAAACAATTTAAAGGATCAATAACCAAATAGATTGTTTTTTCTATCTGGCAAAAATCATTTAATGATAGGATAATCCGCAATGAGCAGGAGTATTGTGAGATTTGGCAATACATAAATGAAAATTGGTTAAAATGAGAGGAAATTTAAAATGTCAGAAAAACAAATTACGAAAAAACAACATTATATATCCCAAGGACTCCTTCGACTTTTTTCTATAGACGGAAAAAGTATCTTTGAATGTGATATTAACAAAAAGAAGCAATATAATACTAGGATAGTAAATGCTATGGAGGAAAACTATACTTATGAATATCCACTGCTTGAAGATAATTTTTTGGAAAAAGAGTTTTCAAAAATTGAATCAGAGTTTATTCCTCAAATTGTAAATATAGTAAATTCTCTTGCTAACAATGTGCCTAATTTAAGTAGCATATATGAACTTGTTTCTTCGTTATTTGATACTTTCTTGCTGTTTTACTATCGTAGTGGCGCGGTACTTTCAGAATTTAGCTATGGAGTTAATGATAATGAATTAAGAAAAAGAGCAAAAGTACGGCGGCTACTTGAAGTAATTACAGATCGTGTTTATCTTAAAAAGTTGGCTAACATTTTAAGAAATTGTTACTCATTTTCCGTGCTATATTCAAAAGATAATAATTTTGTTATTTCTGACCAATACATATCGACGGTTGCATTATCATTCAAAAATCAGTTTATAAATTCGTCAAATAGAGCTATTGGTATTAAAGAGAGCATGGTTCTTCTACCACTCTCATCCTCTTACTATATTGCATTATTTCATGGAAAGGTTCCCGCATTTATTCAAAGTAACGAGATTTGTTCATTGTCCCAAGAAGAAGTGTTTATTATAAATAAAATAATCTACCATAATTCTTTCAGAAAATGTGCAGGACCAAAAGAAAATACACTTGAGATATTATCACAGCAGGAGTATTCTTCTTTTGGTGCAACGCAGGTTTTCTTTAAAAGCAATGATGGTAAATATGGCGGCTATACAAATAAGAAAGAAGTGTTTTTTTATAAAGAAGATCAAGAAATATATATACATAGAATTGAATATGCAATGAAGTATTACGAACTAAAGAAATTATATGGTAAAGCTCACTTGCAAAATATTCGATGCCCTTGTTGTTCGGGCTATAAGTTTAAAAAGTGTTGTCTAAAAAAATATAAAAAAGCCTATCAGTCGGTAGAGGAAACCCAAAAAGCTATACAACCAGACTACAAAATTGGGAGTATTTCAGAAATGCCAATTTATGAATTCTGGAGTGGCGATGCACAATTATCAAAAAAATATCTAACAAAATAGAAGCGTTAAACTTTCTATCATCATTTTTCCCCCATCCAAACAACAAAGCCACCGAGTAATCGGTGGCTTTTGCTATATCTAATAATCTTATTTACCTAATTTCTTGGCAACAGTTGCGTATGCTTCTTCATCAACGATAACAGTAACGTCAGGGTGAAGTTGTAGTGCAGATGCTGGAACATCAGGAGTGATAGGTCCAAAGCAAGTTTCATAAATAATATCTGCTTTTGCTGGTCCATTAGCAATTAGCACGATTTTTTTAGCTTGCATAATGGTTTGAACGCCCATAGAGATTGCAGTCTTTGGAACTTCGTCCATAGTTGCAAAGAATCTTGCATTTGCAGTGATAGTAGATTCGGTTAAATTTACTTCATGAGTTCCCTTATCAAAGTATTTGTTTGGCTCATTGAAACCGATATGACCGTTGTTACCAATTCCAAGAAGTTGAACATCAATACCGCCTAAAGCTTTAATTAATGCTTCGTAGCGGTCACATTCAGCTTGCTTGTCGGTAGCTTTACCGTTTGGTACATTGGTGTTAGCTTTGTCTATATTAACATGATTGAAAAGTTTATCATTCATGAAATAGCGATAGCTTTGATTGTTGTTGCCATCTAAGCCAACATATTCATCAAGGTTAACTGTTTTCACTTGAGAAAAATCAAGATCGCCATCATTGTACCAGTTAATAAGTTGTGCATATGTACCTAGCGGAGTAGATCCGGTTGCAAGACCTAAAACACAATTCGGTTTTAATGTAATTTGTGCTGCAAAGATGCTAGCAGCTTTTTTGGACATATCTTTGTAGTCCGTTGCTTTAATCAATTTCATTTGTAACGCTCCTTTGAGCAGGTTACATGAAAAATAATGAATAAAATCGTAACCCACCCTAATATTTTATCTCATACATACTATCATAGCACTTTTTTTATAAAAGGTACAGTCTATTTGTAATAAAACATTACAAAATTTTAAGATTACAATTTATTGATAATTTTTTTAGCAGCTTTATAAACATCCCCACAGCCTAACGTAATAATTAAATCACCTTCTTGAGCAATAGAAACGACATAATCAGCAATTTCGTCAAAGGTAGGAAACCACAAACAGCCATCTATTTTATCAGCTAAATCTTTGGCATATATGTTATAAGTGTTTTTTTCACGTGAACCCATGATTTCGGATAACACAACAATGTCAGCAATGCTTAAAACATCTGCAAAGTAATCTAAATGGAGCTTTGTTCTAGAATAGGTGAATGGTTGATGAACAGCGATAACACGTTTAAAGTTCATGGCTTTTGCAGCATCTAGTGTGACTTTTATTTCAGCTGGATGGTGTGCATAATCATCAACAATGGTAATACCGTTTTTAACGGCGAGAAGTTCAAATCGTCTGCCTGCACCTTTAAATTCAGCCAATCCCGCTTTTACTTGTTCAAAGGTGGCGCCAGCATTTAATGCAGCTACACAAGCAGAAATCGAGTTGGTTACATTGTGTTTTCCGGGAACGTAAAGGTCAAGATTACCTAATAATTCGCCTTTATGCATCAGATCAAAAGTGGTATGGATTTTACCTTCATGCATAACTATATTTTGAGCATAGTAGTCATTTTTATCTGTCAATCCAAAGGTGATTACTTTCTTATCAATTCCAATTAAGGCTTTTGCAACTTCAGGATCATCACCATTTGCAATAATTAAATTAGTAGTTAACTCACAGAATTTATGGAAGGAAGCAATTAGATTATCCATAGTTTTGAAATAATCCATATGGTCTTCATCAATATTTAAAATAATTGCTGTATCAGGATATAGCTTTAAAAAAGTGTCAACGAACTCACAAGCTTCACAAACCATCGTTTGGCTTTTGCCCGCCCTTCCATTGCCACCAATAGAAGGCAGCTTTCCGCCAATTACAGCGGTAGGATCTAAGTTAGCATGTAATAGAATTTGGGTAAGCATAGATGTTGTAGTTGTTTTACCATGTGTTCCACTAACGCAAATTGCATTTTGATAACGATGGGTAATTAAACCAAGTAGCTCACTTCGTTCAACGACAGGAACGCCACTGGCTTTTGCAGCTATGAGTTCTTCATTATCTGCCATAATAGCAGCTGTGTGAACGATTAAATCTGCACCCTCTATATTTTCTTTTTTTTGTCCCATCATAACGGGAATTCCCAAAGATTTTACAAGTTCAAGAGTATCGGAAGGATTATTATCGGAACCTGTTAAATAATAACCTTCGTGATGTAGGATTTGTGCCAATGGAAACATTCCAGAGCCACCAATTCCAATAAAATGAATATGTTTTTTGCCATTAAGAATATGAGAATCTATGTTCATAATTGTCGGTTGCACCTCGCTTTATTGCTTCATTCATTTGTAAATAGTATTGACAAAATGAAATTACTCTTATCTATTATATTGCATTGCATTATGAAAATAAACAATTATCTGAAATTAATTTTAATCTTTTAAGAAAATTGCGTATATCAAATATAAAATTTGCCAAACATAATGACAAATAGAGTTTCGTATGCCATTTTCTAATGAAAAAATGAATATAGTTATATGGCATAGACAATAGAACCGATGTGTCCGACGAGTATCGGAATCATAAAATCTCTATTAACGTAATGCGTCGGAGAAATGGAGCTTAAGTATGAACATAACGGACATCAAGATTCGTAAGTTAATTAGTGAAGGAAGACTAAGAGCAATTATTTCAATTACAATTGAGGATACCATAGCAATCCATGATATTAAGGTAATTGAAGGCCCAACAAGATTATTTATTGCAATGCCAAGCCGCAGAGATGACAACGGTGTATTTCGTGATATTGTTCATCCAATTACCCCCGAGGCAAGAACGGAAATAGAAGGAATTTTATTAGATGCATATAAAGAGCATATCGCGCAAATAGAAGCAGAAGAATAAAAAGGGAACGACAACCGTTAAAGCAACTTGCTTTAACGGTTGTTTTTATGTGACAAAAAAAGAAAGTAAGGCAAAAGCCTTACTTTTAGTGGGGGTAGTATATGAAAAAGAGTCATACTTAACTCCGTGGATGTCGTTACCACTATTTTATCCTAATTTTAACAATGTGTCAAGCGTTTCATTCTATAATTATAACAAATAGTTAAAGCTTTGTTGCTTTATACAAATTTAAGCTGGAGTTTTCATTAACGGCTATTGCATTTAGTAAATCTGAAATTAGAGTATTTGATATTAAAAAGCCTTGAGGAGTGAGAGAAAGGTAATCGTTTTTTATGTTTCCAAGTCCATATTGCTCATATTGTTCGGCTTTTCTTAATAGTTTATTTTTATCAACTCCAAAATCTGAGACTAACCTATTAAACGCTAACCCTTTTTTTAAACGTAATTGTAACATCACATATTCTTCAAGATCGTTTGAATGGGTATCGGAATAAAGAATATGATTTCCATTTGTGAAGATATACTCGTCAATGTCATTGGGATGATAAAACCGTTTTGTTCCAAGATGAGAATGTGCAGAAGCACCAAATCCAATATAATCCTCACAATTCCAGTATTTCAGGTTGTGGAGACTTTCAAACCCGACTTTAGAAAAGTTAGAAATCTCATATTGTGCAAAACCCATATTTTCTAAAAAAGAAACAGTATGAAGATAAATATCCGATTGTAAATCTTCATCCCCACAATGATTGATAATAGCACTATTGTAAAAAGGTGTATTCGGTTCGATTTTTAACATATAAGCAGAAATATGTGTAATGGGAAGTGTGGTAATGTGGGCTAATGTTTTCGAAACACTTTCCAGTGTTTGATAAGGAGTTCCTAACATTAAGTCTAAAGAGATGTTGAAAATTCCTGCTTCTCTTGCAAAGCAAATTGCTGTTTCGACTTGATTGGGTTTATGCGTTCGACCTAATGCTGACAGTTCGTTTTCATGATTGGATTGCATGCCAAATGATATGCGATTCACACCTGCTTGCTTATAAGCTTTACATTTTTCTAAGGAAACGGAATTGGGGTTTGCTTCTATCGTGATTTCCCCTTTAAGCGAAAAAACATCTTTAGCGGTTTGGATGATACGTTCAATCCATTCTGGTTTCATTAAGCTAGGTGTCCCACCACCAAAATAAAGGGTATCTGCAATATATCCCTTATCATGATACGATTTCATATGTGTAACAATTGTATTGATATATTTTTCTGCTAATAACGATTGATAGGGAACGGAATAAAAGTCACAGTAGGGGCATTTTGTTGCGCAAAACGGAATATGCACATACAGCCCGATAGATTCAGTCATCACTTACGCTTCCTTTACTAGCTGGTTGGATAATAAGATAAATTGTTCTAAGGTTAGCTCTTCTGCTCTTGCCGTTGGTTTGAGCCCAACTTCTGCTAAGGCTGCAATAACAACTTCTTTTTTTATGCCCATAAGCGAAGAAACAGGGTTTGCCAGTGTTTTTCTTCTTTGAGAAAATGCGGCACGAATTAACTTAAATAAATGTTGCTCATTTTCTACATTCCTTGGAGTTTCTTGTTTGATGTCTAAGCGGATGACCGTTGAATCCACATTGGGAGCGGGCATAAAGCTGCCTCTTGATACTTGAAACAATACCTTTGGATCACTGTAATAGCAAACAGCAGCGGTTACAGCACCACAATCTCTCGTGCCCATTTTTGCGCATAAACGCTGTGCAGCCTCTTTTTGCACCATTACTGTGATTGATTGAATTGGCAAACGTTGTTCCAATAATCCCATGATAATAGGCGAAGTGATATAGTAAGGCAAATTTGCACAAACTGCAACATTCATACCTTTAAATTCTTCTTGAATCAGTTTGGCTAAATCAACCTTTAAAACATCTTCATTAATAACTTTAACATTGTTGTATTCCGACAGCGTTTCGTTTAATACGGGGATTAGCTTGCTGTCTATTTCAATTGCAACTACTTTTTTTGCCCTCTTTGCAAGCTCTACTGTTAATACGCCGAACCCTGTTCCAATTTCAATAATACCGAAGTCTTGGTTAGCATTACCCATTTCTGCAATTCGTGGACAAACGCTTGGATTGATAAGAAAGTTTTGACCAAGTGATTTAGAAAAAGTAAAGCCATGACGTTTCATAATATCTTTTATTGTGTTTATATTTGAAAGATTGTTCATTGAAAACTCCTTTTGTGTTTCTTATTAGTACTATTATAACGGAAAGTTGTATTATTGTATAGAGGAATTGATTGAAATGGAAAAAGATAGGATTGCAAAAAATTGCAAGTTAACGTATAATGAAAACATAAATTCGTAATCCATTTAAGGAGGAACAAATATGACAAGACGAGATAAAATAAATTATTATTTAGATATTGCTCAAGCAGTTTTAGAAAGAGGAACTTGCCTTAGAAGAAATTATGGTGCAATCATTGTGAACAATGATGAGATTGTTTCAACCGGTTATGTTGGCGCACCAAGAGGAAGAGAAAATTGTTCTGATTTAGGTTATTGCACAAGGGAAAAGTTGAATATTCCAAGAGGAGAACGATATGAGCTTTGCCGATCTGTGCATGCGGAAGCAAATGCAATTATATCTGCTTCAAGAAATCAAATGATTGGTGCAACTTTGTATTTGGTTGGGGTAAACTATGCAACTAAAGAATTGATTCCTGATGCTGCTCCTTGTTCTATGTGTAAACGAATGATTATCAATGCCGGAATCGGTACTGTTATCGTGCGCAATACAAAAGAAGAATATACTACATACAATGTGGAAAATTGGATATCCGAAGATGAATCCTTGGAAGGTAAATTAGGGTATTAATATTTCATGAAAGCTCCTCTAATGTAAATAGAGGAGCTTTTTAGTTATATTTTACAAACAATAAACCCGTAACTTATGTATTTTAACTAAAAAGAATGATTGAGCATGAAAAAAGTTCGGCGTTTCATAAATTGATATTTTTGTGGAAAAATGATATTATACTAATGTAGTATATTTTAATATACGTTATTGGTATACATTGTATTTGATAAAGGAGAAAAGAGATGGATTTCAACAGAACAAAATGGGTAGACAGCGTTAACGTTCGAGATTTTATAATAAACAATTATACTCCATACGAAGGCGATGAAAGCTTTTTAGTTAACCCAACACAAAAAACTGTGCAACTATGGAACAAAGTAAGCGCATTGATGAAAGAAGAGCATAAACGTGGTGGCGTTTATGATATCGATGCAGATACTATTTCAACAGTAAACGCACATGAAGCAGGTTACATTGATAAAGAGCTTGAAACAATTGTAGGTTTACAAACAGATGAGCCATTAAAACGTGCAATTATTCCGTTTGGTGGATATCGTATGGTTCAAACATCTTTAAAAGCATATGAAAAACCAGAAAACAAAGATGTTGCAAATGTATTTAAATATAGAAAAACTCATAATGATGGTGTTTTTGATGCTTATACTGATGACATGAAAAAAGCTCGTCATACAGGTATCATCACTGGTCTTCCAGATGCTTATGGCCGTGGAAGAATTATTGGTGACTATCGTCGAGTTGCATTATACGGTGTTGATTACTTAATGCAACAAAAACAAAGAGCACTAAAAGAAGACTTAGTTCTTGATATTATGGATAGTCCAACAATCCGTTTAAGAGAAGAAGTTTCCGAGCAAATCAGAGCATTGAAAGAACTAAAAGATATGGCTGCTAAATACGGCTTTGATATTTCAAAACCTGCTACTGATACAAAAGAAGCGATTCAATGGTTATACTTCGGTTACCTTGGCGCAGTAAAAGAGCAAAACGGTGCTGCAATGTCTATTGGTAGAGTATCCACATTCTTAGATTGCTATGCTGAAAAAGATTTAGCTTCCGGTAAATATACAGAAGAAGAAATCCAAGAATTCGTTGACCATTTCATTATGAAATTAAGAATGGTTCGTTTCTTAAGAACACCTGCTTATGATGAATTGTTCTCTGGTGACCCAACTTGGGTAACAGAAGCATTAGGTGGTATGGCATTAGACGGAAGAACTTTAGTAACAAAAATGACATATCGTTTCCTACACACTCTTGTAAACTTAGGTCCGGCACCAGAACCAAATATGACAGTTTTATGGTCTCAAAGACTTCCTGAAGCTTTCAAAAAATTCTGTGCAAAAATTTCAATTGAAACTTCATCTATTCAATATGAAAATGATGACCTAATGATGCAAAAATTTGGCGATGATTATGGTATTGCTTGTTGTGTATCTGCAATGAGAATTGGTAAACAAATGCAATTCTTCGGCGCTCGCGCAAACCTTGCAAAAGCATTACTATATGCATTAAATGGTGGTAAAGACGAGAAATACAACGAGCAAGTTGGCCCAATGATTGCTCCAATTACAAGTGAATATTTAGATTATGATGAGGTAATGGCACGTTTTGACTTAATCTGTGATTGGTTATCAAAACTATATATTAACACATTGAATATTATTCACTACATGCATGATAAATATAGCTATGAGAAATTACAAATGGCTTTACATGATGAAGAAATTCTTCGTACTTCTGCTTGTGGTTTAGCTGGACTTTCTGTTGTTGCGGATAGTTTATCTGCAATCAAATATGCTAAAGTAAAAGCAATTCGTGATGAAAATGGTTTAATTAAAGATTTTGAAATCGAAGGCGACTTCCCTAAATTCGGTAATAATGATGAGCGTGCAGATGAAATTGCTGTAGAGCTAGTAAACAGCTTTATGAAGAAAATCAGAAAAGTACGCACATATCGTGATAGTGTTCCTACAATGTCTATTCTTACAATTACATCAAATGTTGTATATGGTAAGAAAACAGGTTCAACTCCAGACGGCCGTTTAGCTGGCGAGCCATTTGCACCTGGTGCAAACCCAATGCATGGACGTGACACAAGAGGTTGTGTAGCTTCTATGAAATCAGTAGCGAAGCTTCCTTATGAAATGTCTGAGGATGGTATTTCTTATACATTCTCAATTGTTCCTGATGCATTAGGCAAAGCAGATGAAGAAAAAGCAGAAAACTTAGTAACATTGATGGATGGTTATTTTGCAGAAGCAGGCCACCACATTAACGTTAACGTATTAAATCGTGAAGTATTACTAGATGCTATGGATCACCCAGAGTTATACCCACAATTAACAATTCGTGTTTCCGGTTATGCTGTAAACTTCATTAAGCTTTCAAGAGAACAACAATTAGACGTTATCAACAGAACATTCCATACAAGATTCTAATTGAATATTATAATAGTAAAAGGAGTAAGCGTTGTGCTTACTCCTTTCAGTCTGAAGAAAAAGCCCGATTTTGGCGTAACCAAAGTCGGGCTTTTGAATATATGGTTGAAAATTTGAAAAAAGTGGAAAGGATACAAAAAGGAGAGTTCACCCTCCACTTATGTATTGCCAGCTTTTTAAGGTTCATGCACGCAAATTTAAGCCTAACCCAGTTTGTTACTTGGGCAAGACCTCGATAAGGTGTATAACGCATTGCGTATTTTTCTTTCGCATCGGGTATACCAAGAATTTTGTGTAAATATAAAAACAATCAGAACAAGAAATAGGAACAAAATAGTAATTGACATAGTGTATAGGTTAGTTGAAACAAGTTTATTTAATGACAAAAGGGGCATGCCCCTTTTGTCATTAAATTTTGGCGGCTGAACATAGAATCATCCAGCGATTCTGTCCGAAAACATGATGTTTAATTGGTTTAAAACAACGTCCCAATTTCGACAACGTTGTGTCCATCGTTCGACAATTTTCTTTGAAGCTAAATACAGTATCCTTTTTAAACTATCATCATTTTGAAATGATGGTTTGTTCTTGGTTATTTGTCTGAACTGCCTGTTTAATCCCTCAATAATATTAGTTGTGTATATTATTTTCCTTACATCAGTTGGATATGCAAAAAAGGTTGATAGTATATCCCAGTTATCCTCCCAACTCTTTATGCAAGAAGGATAACTTTTACCCCATTTTTCTTTGAATGATATTAGATTATTCAATGCTTCTTCCTCTGTAACAGCTTGATATACTAGTTTTAGATCTGCCATTAACTTCTTGATATCTTTGTATCCTACATATCGTGTTGAATATCGAATTTGATGTATAATACAACGTTGAATGTGCGCTTTGGGATATGCTGCATTGATTGCTTCTTTAAAACCTTTTAAACCGTCAACACAAAATAGGTATACATCTTGCAAACCCCTTGATTTCAAGTCATTCATAACGCTCAACCAGAATTTTGAGCTCTCGTTTTCTCCAATCCAAATGCCCAATATATCTTTATTTCCTTCAAGTGTAATTCCTAAAACCACATATGCTGCTTTCGTTACAAACTGATTGTTTTCTTTTACTTTGTAGTGTATTGCATCCATGAACACAAATGGGTATACACTATCTAGTGGACGGTTTTGCCATGCTGTTACTTCCGGCATTATTTTTTCTGTTATCTTGCTTACTAGTCCATCTGAAATTTCTACATCATAAAGATTTTTTACTTGTTCAGCAATATCTCGTTGAGACATGCCACAAGAGTAAAGTGCAATAATTTTTTCTTCCATCCCGTCAGCATTACGATTATATTTACCAATAATTTGTGGTTCAAATTCACCGTTTCTATCACGAGGAACATTAATATCCACTTCGCCAAGTTGTGTTTTAACTGTTTTCTTTGAATATCCATTTCGATAATTTTTCGACATGCTTTTTCCGTCATCGTTCGCTATTCTTTGACTTTTTTGGTAACCCAATTCTTCGTCTAATTCACTATCCATAACTTGCTGAAGAACATCTTTGAACATCTCTTTCATTGCCTGCATAACCTCTGTTGTGCTTGTGAAGTTTTGGCTGTTCACATACTCTTTTAATAACTCTTTCGGTTGCTTTTCCATAAAAAAATACTTCCTTTCATACTTGAATTTATTATCTTAATTCTTGTCTGATTGGAAGTACCTTATTCACTTTTACACAAAATTTTCGGGAGTCTCTTCGCATCAGCAAAAACTCGCTCAATCGTTTCTTTTCGCTGTGCATAAAGATCTTTGTATTTTATTGCATAACGAATATCTGAAACTTGCTCTAAGTACTCATGCCAAACATGAACTGTGTATTGTTTCTGGAATTCTTTACTTTCAGTGCATTTGTAACGAAACCCACAGATTTTACAGTCGTTTGGATTGCTTTTAAATTCTTTGTATCCTTCTCTATTCGTGGTGGAATAGTGTAAAACTTTATTGTTTGGACATACTACACAGTCAAAATATTCATCATATGAAAAATCATATTTCTTAAAAAAGCCTTGTTTTGTCATTGGTCTACGATATGGTACTAATAAATCTTTTCCATCATCTATAAGTCTTTTTGCAATATAGGGAGTATTGTAGGCACTATCTGCCACTATTGTTTGGATTTCGGGGTGGTTTTCTTTTAATTTATCATACAAATCATCGAATGCTACGCTGTCATGTACATTGCCTGCTGTTACATGAACATCTACAATGTAGCCTTTTTTGTCACAAGCTGTATGTGCTTCATAAGCAAGGCATTTCTTATGCTCTCCTTTATGAAATACACCGCTTTCAGGGTCAGTGGTTGATTCATTGATGATTTTTTCTTCTATTTTAGGTGGCTTTGTATCGTCAAATGGCTTTTTTTTATGTTCTTCTCTATCTTTATTGATTTCGTCCATTAGTTGTTTCTCATAATGTTTTGCTGCTACGGGGATTGATTTCTTTACAACCTTTTTTATATTTGCATTTGCTTTTATATGGGTTCCATCTACAAATACCACCTCTGGGTCAAGATATCCCATATCATTGATTTCATTCAATATCCAGTTGAAAATGCATGCAATAGTATTCTCGTTAAATCTATGTTTAAAGGCATAACTTATTGTTGTAAAGTGAGGTATTTGTTCTGTCATTAAATATCCTAAAAACCAACGATATGCACAGTTCATTTGTACTTCTTCTACCAATTTGCGCAACGAACTTATTCCATACAAATGTTGTATTAAGACCATTTTGATTAGTACTACTGGGTCTATGCTTGGTCTTCCATTATCTTTACAATACAAATCCTCTACGAAATCATATATATGACAGAAATCCACTGCACTATCTATTTTTCTAAGCAAATGTTCTGCTGGAATAAATTCTTCTAAGCACAAAAACTCTACTTGTGTTCGGTCTTTTTTAGCTTTAACTAACATTTAATCACCCTATTTAATTATACCATTTTTCGCGTCAAAAGTCCCCTAAATCATCAAATTTAGGGGACTTTTTCTACAAGCTGAAAGGAGTAAGCGTTGTGCTTACTCCTTTTGTGGTTCATGGGCTTTTTCTGCATGGGATTGATGTGCTTCGTTGTAAGATTATGTTGCTAGGATACAAGAAATGTTTGGAAAAATTGAGTGTACAAAGAAAATTTATAGTGATATAATGGTGATAATGAGTATTTTTGTGAGGTATTAAAGATAATGAAACTACAAGCTGAAGATATTTATTTAGCAACATTGGTACGTAAAGATTGCAAAACAATTTGGAACGATTTTGAATATGATTTTAATAATCCTACAGAACAATTAAACATAGGGCATTCTGAGGAAAAATCAGATCAATGGTTTGATGATATCCAAAAGCAACAGGGAAAATCGAATGTTAGACTTGGTATTTTCTTAAATGATGGAACAGTAATTGGTGATATTGCATTACAAGATATCGATAGAACAAATCGTAACTGTTCAGTTGGTATGGGTATTGCTAAAATTGAAAATCGTTGCAAAGGTTATGGTCAACAAGCAGTTAATTTAATTCTAAATTATGGCTTTGAATACTTAGGCATGGAAAGAATAACAGCAAATACTCTTGAAATTAATATAGGAGCACAAAAATCTCTAGAAAAATGTGGTTTCATTCTAGAAGGGAAAGAACGAAAAGCAATATACTTAAATGGTAAAAAATACGACAGATTTAATTACTCTATATTGAAAGAAGAGTACTTGACAAAATGAGAATTTTACTTAGAAAACAAGGTTCCTATTTAACAAACAGTACCTTTAGTTATAAAATTTTAAAGTGTATTTTAGGAGGTCAGTTTAGGATGTCCGCCTAATTTCAAAAAGTGAAAGCCTAGTAATGATCACATAAGCTGATTATCAGACAAAAGCTTGTAAAAATAAGCGGTTTTTAGTAATAATAAAGCATATTTATTTAAAACAATTGACATACTCTTAATAATCACCTATGATTATAATAAATAGGGGTTTGTTGCTTATACAAATTTTATTTAGAGTCATTAACTGTGATTTTAAACTTGGATTTAATAAGCACAATGAAAAGGGAAGTTGGGTGAAATTCCTACGCAATCCCGTTGCTGTAATGTGGAGCATACTTTCATGATGTCACTGGAATACTGGGAAGACGAATGTGTGTGATGAAGCTAAGCCAGAAGACCTGCCTTTATTTAGATTGCATTTTTCTGCGTGGATACAGAGAATGTTATTTATGGGGTATTGTTTTGTACGATTGTAGTTTTTTCGGTACATACTGATTATTCAATAAATAATAAAAAGGCTCTAACGCAGTATTTGCGATAGAGCCTTTTGGCTTTTTCGCAACTATTGGAGGTGAAAGAGTTTATTAGTCGAACCTATTTTTACTAAATTGGAGGAGAAAGTATGTTTAAAAAATCTGAAAAAAGAATTATTTTATTCTCATTCGTTATTTCATTATTTTTAGCAGTACAAATGAATGTAAGTGCAATGCATATCATGGAAGGCTTTTTGCAGCCGGTATGGGCTATTAGCTGGGGTGTTATTTGCATACCATTCATTGTTGCAGGCTTCTTTGCAATTAAGAAAAAAGTTACTGCAAATCAAAAAAATCTAGTTTTACTTGCACTATGTGGTGCGTTTGCATTTGTTTTATCAGCACTTAAAATCCCTTCTGTAACTGGAAGCTGCTCACACCCAACTGGTGTTGGACTTGGTGCTATCTTATTTGGACCTCTTGTTATGTCTGTTATCGGTGTTATTGTTTTGCTGTTCCAAGCGCTTTTGCTTGCTCATGGTGGAATAACAACACTAGGAGCAAATACATTTTCAATGGGAATTGTTGGTCCTATCGTTTCTTTTTTCATATATAAAATCTGTAGAAAATCTAAAGTGAGTGTAGGAATATCTGTATTTCTTGCAGCGTTTTTAGGTGACTTACTTACATATGTAACTACTTCCGTTCAACTTGCCTTTGCACATCCTGATGGTGGTAGCGTTATCGCATCACTTGTAAAATTCTTGAGTATATTTGCATTGACACAAATTCCACTTGCGATATGCGAGGGATTGGTAACCGTAGTTGTATTCAATGTAATTGCAAAATACAGAAGCTCAGAACTTAAAGAATTAACAGTTATTTAGGGGGTAATAATATGTCAATGTTTAAAAAGAATCTAATACTGATAATTATTGCAGTTGTGATTGCTGTTGTTCCGCTCGTTATCTTTAAAAATGCAGAATTTGCAGGAGCAGACGGATTAGCAGAAGAAGCGATAACAAAAATTGATCCAAACTACAAGCCTTGGTTTGAACCGATTATTGAACTGCCAAGCGGTGAGGTTGAATCATTACTTTTTTGTACTCAAGCAGCAATAGGCGCTGGAATCATGGGATTTATATTTGGCAGAATGACAGCTAAGCCAAAAAAAGAGGAAAAAGATGATAAAAATAGATAGCTATGCTTATTCATCAAAACTTTCTAAGGAATTGCCGAAAAGTAAATTACTTTTCGGCTGTATTCCTTTAATGATATGTTTATTTGCAAATTCATTTTTAGCAAATATCGTTACAATAATTTTAATGGGGCTAATATCGGTTAAATATACGCAAATAGGTTTTAGAAAATATTTGAATTTGATGTTGATTCCATTTGCTTTTTTAATCATAGGTACTTTGTCTATTATTATTTCTAAGCATTCAATTGGCCATAGGGTTTTACTTGGTTTTCAACTTCAAAATAGTGTTTATGGTATTGATTATACTTCTTTAATGTATGGATTAAACCTTATTTTGAAAGCACTTGCAGCGGTAAGCTGTATGTATTTTATTTCGTTAAATACTCCGATGACAGATATTTTAGCAGCATTAGAGAAATTGAAAATTCCAAAGTTAATGATTTCGTTGATGGAGCTGATTTATAACTATATTTTTATTCTTTTGGATGAAGCTGCAAAAATGAAAATTGCCCAGTCATCAAGGCTTGGATATATTGATTTTAAAACTTCGGTGAAATCAACTGGTGAGCTGATAGCAAGATTGTTTCTGAGAACCTATATGCGTTGCGACAGAATCTATTCAGCACTTGAATCACGAGGCTATACCGGCGAATTCAAAACACTTGAAAAAACATATGGCAATCAAAAAAAATTGATGTTGTTTTCAATATTAAATGGAGTGATACTAATTGCAATATCATTCATTGAAAGGAGGTTTATACTGTGAAATTAATCGAAACAAGAAACTTAAGTTACAGCTATGACCAAGAACATCTTGCTTTGAATCAAGTGAATATTTCAATTGAAAAAGGTAAGGTTACGGCAATATTAGGCGGAAACGGTGCGGGAAAATCCACCTTGTTTTTGAATTTAAACGGTGTACTTACCCCTTCCGAAGGTGAAGTTTATTTTGATGGCAAATTGGTTACATATAACAAGAAAAATATCATGGAACTTAGAAAACGTGTCGGAATTGTATTCCAAGATCCCAATGACCAGCTTTTTTCAGCAGATGTATTAAGCGATATTTCTTTTGGACCTATGAATTTGGGGCTTTCAAAAGAAGAAACAAAAAAAATTGTAGATGATGTTATTATGAAAACGGGTATACAGGAATATGTAAATAAGCCAACTCATGCGTTAAGCTTTGGACAAAAAAAGCGTGTTGCAATAGCCGGAGTCTTGGCAATGAAGCCTGATATCATCATACTGGATGAACCAACCGCAGGGCTTGACCCGAGCGGAGTAAGCGATATTTTAAAACTTCTTACCGATTTACAATCTCAAAACAATCTAACAATCATTATTTCAACTCATGATATAGATATTGTACCGCTTTACTGTGATTATGCATATGTACTTGATCACGGAAAAGTAGTATTAAGCGATACGAGTGAAGAACTGTTTACAAAGGCAGATGAACTTAGAAGTTATTCATTAAGACTTCCAAGAATAGCGCATCTTATGGAAATATTAAAAAAAGAAGATCATATGAATACTGATGAAAGAGCCTCAACCATTTCAAAAGCGAGAAAGAATATCAGGGAGTTGCTGCAAAGTGAACAAAAATAACGATATTGTAGTGAAAAACGGTCAAAAGCTTCGTTGTGGTTATACAACGGGGAGTTGTGCGACAGCGGCGACAGCCGCTGCAACACAAATGATTCTATCAGGGCAGCGAGTTGATCATATAAAAATTATGCTACCAAACTCAAACGAGGCTTTATTTGAAGTAAATGATATTAACATAGGAGAAAACTTTGCCTCTTGCAGTGTGCAAAAAGATGCAGGAGATGATCCCGATGTAACCGATGGAATAAGGATTTTTTCAAAGGTCATGTTATGTGATAAAGGAATCCATATTAAAGGTGGAAAGGGCGTTGGCTTAGTAACAAGCAAAGGTTTGCAATGTGAAGTTGGCGAGCCTGCTATCAATCCCGTTCCAAAAAAAATGATAACGCAAAATGCACAAAAGATATGCGAGAAATATTCCTATGATAAAGGATTGGAAATAACAATATCCGCTCAAAACGGAGAAGAAATTGCAAAAAAAACGTTTAATCCAAGACTCGGAATAGTAGGCGGAATTTCTATTTTAGGTACAACCGGAATCGTTGAGCCTATGAGTGAAAAAGCGCTTATTGATACAATTAAGGTATTGATTGATAAGCAAAAAGTGAAAAATGAAAAATTGATATTGATTTCACCAGGTAATTACGGAAGAGATTATTGTAAAAATGTCTTACATTTTGATATTGATAAAGGAATTAAATTTTCAAACTATATTGGTGAAACACTGGACTACTTGGTCTATAGCGGATTTGAAAAAGTCTTACTTGTCGGACATATTGGAAAGCTTGTTAAAATTGCAGGCGGAATTATGAATACCCATTCTTCATATGCTGATTGTAGAATGGAAATTTTAGCAGCTCATTCAGCTATGGCTGGAGCTACTAGCGTAACAATAAAACAGATAATGAACTGTAAAACAACGGATGAAGCAATCGAAATAATAGAAAAAGCGGGATTGAAAAATCAAGTTTTTGCTTCAATAAAAGAAAAAATACAGTTTCATATAGATTATAGAACTAAAGGTAAAATGCAGGTTGAATTTTATATTTTTTCAACGGATGATAGCATTATTACGCAAACAGAAAATGCAGACGAATTTGCAAAAGAAATAAGGGGTATTGAAGATGAAAGCGAAATTCTATAGCGTGGGTACAGGTCCTGGTGATCCGAAATTAATAACATATAAAGCGGTTGAAGTAATAAGAAATTGCGATATTATTGCAGTTCCAAACAGCGGTGCAAGTGAAAATGCCGTATTGAAAATTGTGGCAGAGCATATTAAGGATAAAGAAATAATCTATTGCGATATGCCTATGATTCGAGATAAAGCTAAATTAGAGGAATATCATCAATCTGCGGCAAATTTGCTGGCAAGTTATCTCGACCAAAACAAGAGTGTTGCCTTTTTAACATTGGGCGATCCTACCATCTATTCTACAACGCTATATGTTCATCAAAAGCTTCAAAATATGGGCTATGAAGCTGAAATTATTTCGGGCGTTCCGTCTTTTTGTGCAGTCGCAGCAAAGTTAAACATTCCTCTTTGTGAGGGGGGAGAGCCGCTTCACATCATTCCTGCTTCATACGAAGATACCGAACAAGCAGTAAATTACAATGGAAATAAAGTATTGATGAAATCGGGAAAAAGTATAGCTAAAATCAAAGAACTACTGAATGAAAAGCAAGCACAGTCTGTGGAATGCTGTGGAATGGAAAATGAAAAAATACACAAATCCCTTGATACATTAGATGAAAATTCAAGCTACTTTAATGTTATAATTGTAAAGGAGAAAAAATGATGGTTTATTTTATAGGTGCAGGGCCGGGTGCGGTTGATTTAATTACAGTTAGAGGAAAGCAAAAGCTTGAAGAGGCTGATGTTGTAATATATGCGGGCTCGCTTGTGAATCCCGAACTATTAACATATACAAAATCCAATTGTGAAATCTATAATAGTGCAAAAATGACATTGGAAGAAGTTATCGACGTTATGGTAAAAGCCGAAAAAGAGAACAAAATGACGGTACGACTTCATACTGGTGATCCATGCATTTATGGTGCAATTAGAGAACAAATGGACTTGCTTGATGGCTATGATATTGAATATACCGTTGTACCTGGTGTAAGCTCATTTATCGGTGCAGCATCTGCTTTAAAAGCGGAATTTACGTTGCCTGATGTAAGCCAAACGGTGATATTAACCCGTATGGCAGGCAGGACTCCAGTTCCCGAAAAAGAAGATATTGAAAAGCTTGCTTCACACAATGCAACAATGGTAGTCTTTTTAACAAGTACAATGCTTGGCGAATTGTCAAAGCGTCTGATAGATGGTGGATATAAAGAAGATACTCCGGCGGCTATTGTTTATAAAGCTACTTGGCCTGATGAAAAGGTTATTATTACTACCGTTAAGGATATTGAAAAAGCTGCATTGGATAACGATATTCACAAAATGGCACTTATTATGGTAGGTGGATTTTTAGGAGATCGCTATTCACGTTCTAAGCTATATGATAAATATTTTACGCATGAATTTAGAGAGGCAGTAAAATGCGAATAGGATTGCTTTGTTTTACAAGTAATGGTGAAGCAGTTGCAAACAAAATTGCAACGATAGAAAATATTGAATTTACGATATATGATAAAGCTACTCAAAATGTAAAAGAATTCGTAAAAGACTGTTTTTTATTGGATGGTATTATTTTTATTGGTGCGGTAGGCATTGCTGTAAGATTGATTGCACCATATATAAAATCAAAAGATACCGATCCTGCTGTGATTGTAATTGATGAATTAGGCAAATATGTTATTCCAATTTTATCGGGACATATAGGTGGTGCAAATAAGCTTGCTCAAACGACTGCCGACTTTTTAAATGCAACTCCGATTATTACAACAGCAACCGATTTAAACAATGTCTTTGCGGTTGACGTTTGGAGCACAAATTCAAACTGTGTGATACCAGATATATCAAAAATTAAGTATATTTCCTCTGCATTATTAAAAGGCGAACAAGTTGGCTTTGCAAGTGATTTTGAATGTGGCGATCCACTTCCCGATGGTGTAGTGAAAAGTGATAATTTCAATATAGGTATTATGGTTTCTTTGGATGAAAAGAAACATCCATTTGATATTACCCTTAACGTGATTCCAAAAATAATAACCATAGGAGTAGGCTGCAAAAAAAATACTGATGCAAAAGTATTTGAACAATATGTTTTAGATACACTTCAAAACCTTGCCATTTCAATGAAAGCGGTAAAAGAAATTGCTTCTATTGATTTAAAAAAAGAGGAAGAATGTATCATACAATTTTGTAATAAATATAAAATACCGTTTCAAACTTATACTTCAGACGAACTTTCTAAAGTAAAAGGCGATTTTTCGTACTCCGAGTTTGTAAAGAAAACAACAGGAGTCGATAACGTATGTGAACGAAGTGCGGTAATGAAAAACGGTGGAGAATTGATATTAAAGAAACAATCAAATAATGGTATGACAATAGCCATATCAACTGAAAAATGGGGATGTAAATTTTGAATGTACGAATGGCAGGAATAGATTATTCCATGGCAGGGCTTCATATAAGAGAAAAATTTTCTTTTACAAAATCCTGCCAAAATAAAATATATGAAAAGCTTAAATTGAATGAAAATATTCTTGGTTCGGTTATTGTTTCAACTTGCAACCGTACAGAGATTTACCTTTCTTGTGTTGATGGATATGAAGCAAATCCATTTGAAATCATATGTTCAATAATAGATGCTGACTATTTGAAATATCAAAACTTGCACAAAGCTCGTCAAGGTGAAGATTTATTTTGGCATTTATGCAGGCTTTCATGTGGCGCAAAATCTCAAATATGGGGCGAAGATCAAATTATTACGCAAGTTAAAAACTCCCTTATACTTGCAAGAGAAAATAATGCAACGGATAATATTTTGGAGGTGCTTTTTAGAACCGCAATAACTTGTGCTAAGAAAATTAAAACCAAAATTAAATTTTCAAATTCTGAGAATACGGTTGCATTAAAAACGCTTTCGGTTTTGAATAAACATAAGGATATCGGAAATAAAGTTCTCGTAATCGGAAATGGTGAAGTAGGAAAATTAGTTGCGAAAACACTCATTGAAAATGAGTATGACGTTACAATGACATTACGACAATATAAGTATTCTGATGTTCAGCTTCCAATAGGAGCAAAAGCAATTGATTATGCTGAAAGATATGAGAATATGGCTGATTTTGATATATTAATAAGCTGTACATTAAGCCCTCATTTTACTGTTGAGAAAGAAAAACTTTTATTGGTAAAAAGTTATCCGAAGATTATGATTGATCTAGCAGTACCTCGTGATATTGAATCGGATATTGCTGACCTTGGAAATATTACATTGTATGATATTGATACAATAGGTAAAGACGCAATCAATAAATCTCATGCACAACAACTCGAAGAAATTGATGCTATCATAGAAAAATATCATGGCGATTTTATAAAATGGAAAAACTATTCGAAAAATAAGGAGCTAGTTACAATTTGAAAAAGATATATGTAGTAGGAATCGGCCCTGGCAATGAAATATTTATGACAAATGAAGCAAAAACTGCAATACAAGATAGCGATGTTATCGTTGGATATGACCTATATGTTGAGCTGATAAAAGAATTGGTAAGCGGTAAAACGGTGGAATCAACACCTATGAAAAAGGAAGTTGACCGTTGTAAAATCGCACTTGAATACGCTCTAAAAGGACAAACGGTTTCAATGGTATGCAGTGGCGACGCTGGTGTTTATGGTATGGCGGGAATCATGATTGAAGTAGCACAAGAAAATCCCGAGGTTGAAATTCAAGTTGTTTCCGGAATTACTGCCGCTTGTTCAAGTGCCGCAGTGTTGGGTGCTCCGTTGATTCATGATTTTGCAATTGTAAGTTTAAGCGACCTTTTAACCCCTTGGGAAAAAATCGAAAAAAGATTAAGACTGGCTTCTGATGCTGATTTTGTAATCTGTTTATATAATCCTTCCAGTAAAAAACGACATGATTATCTTAAAAAGGCTTGTGAGCAAATGCTGTTGTTCAAATCCCCAGATACCAAATGCGGATATGTTAAAAATATCGGAAGAGAAGGGCAATCCTATACATTATGTACGTTGCAGGAGCTGAAAGATAAAGAGGTTGACATGTTTACAACCGTAATAGTAGGAAACAGCCAAACAAAAGTAGTAAACGGAAAGCTTGTAACACCAAGGGGCTATCATCTATAAAGCTATAAGGAGGCGTTTTGATGGATAAGAAACCAATATTGCTTTTTGCAGGAACAACAGAAGGACGCCTGCTATTTAACGAGCTTACGGACAAAGGCGTTTTGATAGATGTGTGTGTTGCAACTGAATATGGGAAAGAAGTAATTGATGAAAAAAGTGAACACGTATTTGCAAAAAGGCTGAATATTGATGAAATGAAAACGCTGATGCAAAACAATAGCTATGCATTGGTTATCGATGCAACCCATCCTTACGCAGAATTAGTAACTCAAAATATAAAAGCTGCTTGTGAAGCACTTCGTATTCCTTACATCCGACTACTGAGAAAAGAAAGCAATTATTCAGATGTAATCTATTGCGAGAATATAGATGATGCTGTAGCATATTTATCGCTGCATGAAGGAAATGTTTTATCTACAATAGGCAGTAAAGAGCTTAACCACCTTACAACTATTCCAGAGTTTGAAAAAAGAATTTTTGCTAGAATATTACCCTTACCCGATGCAGTTACTTCTTGTTTTGATATGGGTTTTAAGGGAAGCAATTTAATATGTATGCAAGGACCATTTCCCTATGAAATGAATGTTGCAATGCTCAAACAATATAACTGTTGCTATCTATTAACAAAAAGCTCAGGAAATACTGGTGGCTTTGATGATAAAATAAAGGCTGCAAAAGATGCAAATGCCAAGGTTGTGTTAATCGGACGTCCAACGCAAGAACAGGGGCTTTCTTTAGAAGAAGTAAAAGAATATGTGTTTCATCAGTTTGGCTATCAACATTTTGAAAGAAAAGAGTTGAAAACATTCTTCCCTTTCTTTATTGATATTTCAAACAAAAGAGTCCTAGTTGTAGGCGCAGGGAAAATAGCATTACGACGCATTGATACGTTATTAAAATTCAACTGTAAAATAAAAGTGGTTGCGCCAGAGGCTTTAGATGAGATTACAAAGCTTTCTGCGTTGAATCAAATTGAGTATGAAAAGCGTGGATTTAATCCTAATGATATAGACGATATGTTTATTGTAGTCGCCGCTACAGATAACAGAGAAGTAAACCATGATATTGGTGCTTTGGCAAATAGTAAGAATATATATGTAAGCGTTGCAGACTGCAAAGAAGAATGTAATTTCTATTTTCCTGCAGTGATTGAAACGAACGATACGGTAATAGGGGTAACCGCTGAGGGAAAGTCGCATAAGGCGGCTTCACAAATGGCGGATCGAATAAGAAAATTGACTAGGAAAGGCAGTGAAGAGAGATCATGAAAATAAAAGTCGGAAGCAGAGAAAGCAAGCTTGCGGTTATTCAATCCCAGATCGTGATTGATGCTATAAAAAAGAAGAACCCCGATATTGAGGTTGAACTTGTTACAATGAAAACAACAGGAGATATCATTCTAAATAAAACTCTTGATAAAATAGGCGGAAAAGGTTTGTTTGTAAAAGAGCTTGATCGTGCTTTATTAAATGGCGATGCAGATATTACAGTACACAGCTTTAAAGATATGCCTATGGATGTGGATGAAAGACTTCCGATTGTTGCGGTTTCAAAAAGAGAAGATGCTCGAGATGTATTGATACTTCCAAAAGGACAAACAGAAATTGATTTTTCAAAACCAATAGGCTGCTCCAGCGCAAGAAGAAGAATACAACTGCAAAAGCTTTATCCTCAATGCACCGTAAAAAGTGTACGAGGAAATGTACTAACTCGTCTTGACAAGCTTGATAGCGGTGAATATTCTGCGTTGATATTGGCTTATGCAGGAATAAAAAGGCTTGGCTTGGAAGATAGAGTGAGCCGCATATTTGAAACATCAGAAATTTTACCTGCCGCTTGTCAAGGAATTTTAGCAGTGCAATCCAGAAAAGATTTTGATGTTTCATTTTTAGATGAGTTTTGCGATAAAGATACACTTGCAATTTCTATTGCAGAAAGAAGTTTTATCAAAACATTAGATGGCGGTTGTAGTTCTCCCGTTGCAGCATATGGCGTAATAGAAAACGATAATATTATTCTCACTGGGCTTTATGTTGAAGACGATGAGAATCAATACATAATCAAATCAAAAACAGCAAACAAGAGCAAAGCCGAAATTTTGGGTAAAGAGCTTGCAATCGAAATGAGAGAGGGATATATAAATGGCTGAGTATGGTAAGGTGTTTTTAGTCGGAGCTGGTCCGGGCGATGAAGATATGCTGACTGTAAAAGCAAAAAGATTGATTGAAAATGCTCAGGTTGTAGTGTTCGACAGGCTTGTAAGTGAGCCAATTATGAATCTAATTCCCGATAGTGCAATTAAAATTAACGTAGGAAAAAATGTAGGCGATCATCCTGTTCCGCAAGAAGAAATCAATCAAATACTGGTTGATAAAGCCAAAGAGGGCTATGATGTTGTACGCTTAAAAGGCGGGGATAGCTTCTTATTCGGAAGAGGCGGAGAAGAGCTTGAGCTTTTATGTGAAAACAAGATCAATTTTGAAGTAATACCAGGAATCACTTCTGCCATTGCGGCAGCTGCATATGCAGGAATACCTGTAACACATAGGGATTATTGCTCCTCACTTCATATCATTACAGGACATAAGAAAAAAGATGGTGCATTAGATCTTGATTATTCCGCTCTTGTAAAGTTAAATGGAACACTGATTTTTATGATGTCGGTTGCGAATATTGGGGAAATTGCAAAAGGCCTTATGGAGAATGGAATGTCTCCATCAATGGATTGCGCAATAGTTGAAAACGGAACACGACCAAATCAAAGAAAGTTCGTAGCTGATATTGGAACAATCAAACAAGTAATTGCAAACAATAATGTAAAATCGCCTGCACTCATTGTTGTTGGTAAGGTGTGCAGCCTAGCTGATAAATTTGATTGGTTTTCCAATCAACCGTTGAGTGGAAAGCGTATTTTAGTAACAAGGCCAAAAGCAAATTCAAACAAATTGGCTGAAAAGCTGAAAAGCCTAGGCGCAGATGTTATCAGTATAGCGGCAATTAAAACAAAGCCGATTGACTTTATAATGCCGCAACTAGAAAACTATACAATGCTTATTTTTACAAGCGCAGTTGGCGTTGATGTATTCTTTCAAAAATTATTGAGTTTGGGGAAAGATACAAGACAATTAAGCGGATTAAAAATTGCGGTAGTCGGAAAAGAAACGGCGAAAGCATTATTAAACTATGGAATTCAAGCAGACTTTATACCGAATACTTTTAGTGGGGAAATACTTGCGAAAGAAATGCTGCAAAAAGAAGTGATAGGTCAAACGGATAAACTGCTTTTATTACGTGCAAAAGATGCTTCAAAAGAACTTACGAACATCTTAAGTGAATATAACATACGTTTTGAAGAAACCGCAGTTTATGAAACGGTATATGAGAAAAATGACAGTATCAATCCTCTTGATTTTGACTTGGTTACTTTTACAAGCGCAAGCTGTGTAGACGGTTTTATAAATTCAGTCAACAATCCATTTGATTTTTCAACTATTAATGCAGTATGCATAGGCGAACAAACTGCAGCAGAAGCAAAAAAATACAATATGAACATAACCATTTCAAAAGAAGCTACAATTGATTCAATGGTTGAATGTATAGGGGGAATTTATCATGCTTCAAAGAGCCAGAAGACTCAGAGTAAATAAAGATATAAGAGATATGGCAAGGGAGACAAGAGTAAGTAAAAATACTTTAATACTTCCTATGTTCTTAAAAGAAGGCAAAAACATAAAAGATGAAATTTCATCTCTGGATCATCATTATCATTACAGCCCAGACAGAATTTTTGAAGGGATTGAGGAAGGCTTAAAAGCAGGAGTAAACAAATTCTTGCTTTTTGGATTACCTAACCATAAAGATGAAGTAGGCTGTGAAGCATATAGCGATAGCGGAATTGTACAGCAAGGGTTAAGAGCAATTAAAGATCGCTATAAAGATGAAGTTTATTTGATTACCGATATTTGTATGTGCGAATATACTTCACATGGACATTGCGGAATTTTACAGGATGAATATGTAAACAACGATAAAACGCTTGAATATCTTGCAGAAATTGCAGTTTCTCATGCTAATGCGGGTGCTGATATGGTTGCACCATCTGATATGATGGATGGAAGAATTCTTTCTATGCGAAACGCACTCGATCAGAATGGATATACTGAAACTCCAATTATGTCTTATGCAGTTAAATATGCTTCTTCCTTTTATGGACCATTTAGAGCGGCAGCAGATTCAGCGCCAAGCTTTGGCGATAGAAAAAGCTATCAAATGGATTATCACAATATAAAAGAAGGACTAAAAGAAGCAAAAACCGATGAGCAAGAGGGCGCCGACATTATTATGGTTAAGCCTGCTATGTCATATCTTGATGTCATAAAAAAAGTATCTGAAAATACGAATCTTCCCGTTGCTGCATACAGCGTAAGCGGTGAATATGCAATGATAAAAGCGGCAGCAAAAATGGGGCTTATCAATGAATATGGTGTTATGTGTGAAAGTGCCATTTCTATTTATCGTGCAGGTGCCGATATTCTCATTACATACTTTGCAAAAGAACTTGCGGAAGCTATGAGAAAAGGAGATATTGGATAATGACTGAATCTGAACTATTGTTTGATAGAGCAAAAAAAGTAATGCCCGGTGGAGTAAACAGCCCTGTAAGAGCATTTAATGCGGTCGGCGGTGCTCCTAGATTTATAAAATCCGCAAAAGGTGCAAGAATTTATGATGCTGACGGCAGAGAATATCTAGATTATATCGGTTCATGGGGTCCAATGATATTGGGACATGCCAATGAGAAAGTTTTGGATGCAGTATCAAAAACTATGGCAAATGGTTTGAGTTTTGGTGCGGCAACTGAGCTGGAAGTAATTATGGGCGAACTAATAACAAGTATTGTAAAACCAATTGAAATGATTCGAATGGTAAACAGCGGTACAGAGGCTGTAATGAGTGCAATCAGGCTTGCTCGTGGTTACACCCAAAGAGAAAAAATCATTAAGTTTGCAGGTTGTTATCATGGCCATTCCGACGCGATGCTTGTAAAAGCGGGTTCAGGAGCATTAACCAACTCAAATCCCGACAGCAGCGGTGTAACAAAGGGTGCCGCAAAAGATACATTACTTGCGCAGTATAATGATATAAATTCTGTAGCAGAGCTTTTTGATAGCAACAAGGGCGAAATTGCGGCAGTAATTGTAGAGCCGGTAGCTGCAAATATGGGTGTTGTTCCCCCACAAAAAGGATTTCTAGAGGGGCTAAGAAAGCTTTGTGATGAACAGAATGCATTGCTTATTTTTGACGAGGTTATAACAGGTTTCCGTTTGGCTCTTGGCGGTGCAATGGAATACTTTAACGTAAACGCTGACTTAGTGACTTACGGAAAGATTATCGGCGGAGGAATGCCGGTTGGTGCATATGGCGGAAGAAGAGAAATCATGTCTCATGTTTCACCAACAGGAAGCGTTTATCAAGCAGGAACCTTATCGGGTAATCCGGTTGCTATGGCGGCAGGGCTTGCAACCTTAACCGAACTGAAAAACAATCCACAGGTTTATACAAACATTAACACGATGGCATCACGTTTAGCTGATGGTATTAGGAAACACACAAAATATACCGTTAACAATATCGGCTCTTTATTATGCACATTTTTTACCGATCAAAACGTCTATAACTATGAAACGGCAAGAACCAGCGATACAAAGCGTTATGCAAGCTACTTTAACCATATGCTTGATAACGGAGTCTATATTGCGCCTGCACAGTTTGAAGCAATGTTTGTTTCCAATGTGCATACCAATGAAGACATTGATAAAACAATAGAAATTATAAAGAAATTCAAATAACGGAGGTATCTTATGCAAGGTATTTTAATTATTGCTCACGGAAGTCGTGAAAAACAAACTGAGGAAACATTTTTAAAAATGGTTTCTATGATAAAAGAAAAAGTAAATATGCCTGTTGAATATGCTTATATGGAATTTTCACCTAAAAATATTGAATGTGGTTTAAATGCACTTGTTGAACAAGGCATAAACGATATTAAAGTTGTGCCATATTTTTTGTTTAGTGGTATTCATATACGTGAAGATATTCCACAAGAAATCAATGAATTTGTTGAAAAGAATGCTAATGTAACGATAACAATGGGCGATACTTTGGGTGCTGACCCTCGTATTGCTGATGTTTTGGCAGATAGGATTTTGGGAAAATGAAAATATATGTGATAGGTGCAGGACTTGGAAAAGCAGAGCTTATCAGTCAAAATTCACTTAACATCATTCAAAACTCCGACATGGTTATAACAACAGATCGGCTTCACGAGAAATTTAAAAGCTTAAATCAAAACAGTATCTCATTGCCTTTAAGCCAAATACCTCAAAAAATAAAAGAGAACGGTTCACTTAAAAAAATAGCAATATTGGCTTCGGGCGATATTGGTTTTTATAGCATTTCAAGTATGCTGAAAGAAGCTCTTTCTGATTTTGAGCTTGAATTTATAAGTGGAACAAGTAGTCTGCAATATTTAACTGCGAAAATGCAAATTCCTTATGATAACGTTAAAACCGTTAGTGTTCATGGCAGAGAACGCTCTGTAATACCGTTTGTTTGTTATAATGAAAGGGTATTTGTATTAACTGGTGGAAAATATAAAGCTCATGATGTCATTAACGAGTTAATCAATGCTGGTTTGGGTAATGTTTTTGTTACTTTAGGTGAAAATCTTTCCGATAGTAACGAAAGAATTATCAGTGACAAGGCTTGTAATTTAAAAGATATCATGTTTGATAATCTTTGCGTTATGTTGATTGAAAATCTAAATTATCATAACGCTAATCAGGTTTTGCGTGATAGCGATTTTGTTAGAGCGAAAGTCCCTATGACAAAAGAAGAAATCAGAAACTTAAGCCTTTCAAAGCTTGCAATCAATAAATCCGATATTGTTTACGATATTGGCGCAGGAACAGGCTCTGTATCGATTGCTATGGCTTATAAAGCATGTGAAGGCTTTGTATATGCAATTGAAAAAGAGCAAGATGCTGTTGAGTTAATTGGTGTCAATAAAGCAAAACTTGGCGCTTTTAATTTAATTGAAAAAAACGCAAAAGCTCCTGAGGGGATAGATGAATTACCTACTCCAAATAAGGTATTTATCGGCGGAAGTTCAGGCAATCTGGATCAGATTTTTGACAGCGTATTATCCAAAAACAAAAATGTTAGAATCGTAGTGAATGCAATAACGTTAGAAACGTTGAATGAGGCAGTCAACTGTTTTCAAAAAAGAAGTATTGAAGCTGATATTATATGTGTAAACGTATCAAAATCAGAAACAATTGGTAGCTACCATATGATGAAAGCGCAAAATCCTGTATATATTATAAGCGGTGAAAGTGATGAATGATTTAACTTTAACTAGTAACAGAATTATGCTTACCGCAACAGGCAGCGGAGCAGGTAAAACTACGATTACTTGTGGACTTTTAAAAGCTTTGATAAATCGCCATAAATCAGTTGTAAGTTTTAAATGCGGTCCTGATTATATAGACCCGATGTTTCATTCCAAAATAATCGGTACAAAATCAAGAAATCTAGATATCTTTATGTGTGGTGAAGATAACGTTAAATATCTTCTTGCAAAAAATTCTGTTGGTTGTGATATTTCGGTTATAGAGGGCGTTATGGGAATGTATGATGGGCTTTTGTTCCAATCTGATTATGCATCATCCAATCACCTATCAAAATTAACCGACACACCCCAAATACTGATTGTAAACGTAAAAGGTATGAGTCTTTCCGTTGTTGCTTTAATTAAAGGCTTTCTTTGTTACAAAGAAAACAACATAAAGGGTGTTATTTTGAATAACTGCACACAGGGTATGTATTCAATTTATAAAAAAATGATAGAAGATGAACTATCTGTTCATGTATATGGATACTTTCCCAATGTAAAAGAGGCTTCCATTGAAAGCAGACATTTAGGCTTGGTAACCGCTAACGAAATATCCGATATCAATAAAAAGCTGGATTTACTTGCAAAAACAGCAGAAGAATGTCTTGATATTGATGCCATTCTTTCTCTAGCGTCATCTGCTAAAGCGTTGCAATACAAAGCCATAGAGCCAAGTATGACAAAGAAATTGAACGTAAAAATAGCAGTAGCAAGGGATAACGCATTTTGTTTTACTTATGAGGACAATATCGATTTGCTGAAAAAACTTGGAGCAGAAATAGAATATTTTTCACCGCTCAATGACACTACACTTCCCAACAATATGGATGGGTTGATTTTATGCGGAGGATATCCCGAAGAATATGCCCAAGAGCTTTCAAAAAATAAAGCCATGTTACAATGCATCAAAAATGCAATTGAAAACAAAATGCCTACCATTGCGGAATGTGGCGGTTTTATGTATCTTATGGATAGCATAACGGATAAAAACAATATCTCATATCCAATGGTATCGGCAATTAAGGGCAATTCCTATATGACTTCAAAGCTTTCAAGATTTGGCTATATTAATCTTACCGCCAAAGTTGATAATTTACTTTGCAAAAAGGGTGAAAGCATTAACGCACATGAATTTCACTATTCAAACAGTGACAATAACGGTGATGACTTTCAAGCAAGCAAACGCAGTAAAGAATGGGATTGTATTCATGCAACAGATACCTTATTTGCGGGCTATCCTCATATTCACTTTTGGGGAAATACCAATTTCGCAGTAAACTTTATTCAAAAATGTGATGCATACAAACAGAGTAAGGAGAGCCTATGATGACATTGAGCGAAGCTTTAACCAAAATAGAAGAACCATCAAAGGATGCTATAGCAAAGGCAATTAATCGTTGGGATAATATTGCAAAGCCTTTAAAAAGCTTAGGATTGCTTGAATCTACTATTGTTAAAATAGCAGGAATTCAAAAAACGCCAAATGTAAACATAGATAAAAGATGTGTTGCGGTTATGTGTGCCGATAATGGAGTTGTCGCACAAGGTGTAACGCAATCCCCAAGCGAAATTACTGCCGTCGTTACTGAAAATTTTGCAAAAGGCTGTACAAGTGTATGCATTATGGCAAAAAGTGCAAATGCAGATGTCATTCCAATTGATATTGGCGTTTATCGTGATGTTAATGTTAGCGGAGTTATCAATAAAAAGGTTATGTATGGCACAAACGATATGACACAAATGCCTGCAATGACAAGAGAACAAGCTGTAAAAGCAATCGAAGTCGGTATTAACACCGTAATCGAATTAAAGGAAAAGGGTTATAAAATTATAGCAACCGGTGAAATGGGAATTGGCAATACAACAACTAGTGCAGCAATTACGTCAGTGCTTTTATCATTACCTGTAGAATATGTAACTGGAGTGGGTGCAGGGCTTACAAGTGATGGGCTAAAGCGTAAAATCAATGCAATCAAAAAAGCAATAGAAGTGAACCAGCCAAATAAAAATGATCCGATTGACGTTCTTGCAAAGGTCGGCGGGTTGGATATTGCGGGAATTGTAGGGCTATATATAGGTGGTGCAGTATGTAATATACCGATCATGATTGACGGCGTTATTTCAGCGGTTGGAGCTATTATTGCATTGAAACTATCTGAAAGATGTAAGCATTACATGATTGTATCCCATGTTTCAAAAGAGCCTGCAGGCAAATTATTGTTAGAAGAGTTAGGATTTAAACCGCTTTTAACATGTGAAATGTGCCTTGGCGAGGGAACCGGTGCAGTTGCAGCACTCCCAGTTATCGATATGGGACTTGCGGTTTATAACAATACATATACCTTTGAAGATGCAGAAATCGAAAAATATGAGGACTTAAATAAGGCATAAATAACAAGTGGAGGTGTACAATGCTGATTTTAGTTTTAGGCTCAAGCGGAAGTGGAAAATCCGCATTTGCAGAAAATATTGCTACCTCCCTCTCGAAAGAATTGCTTTATGTTGCAACGATGCAGCCTTTTGGAAATGAAGCAGAACAAAGAATTAAAAGGCATCGTGAAATGCGCAAAAACAAGGGCTTTATAAGCGTTGATTGCTATGCGGATTTGGAACACTTTCAGCTTGAAAAGAAATATGGAGTTGTGTTGTTGGAATGTATGTCAAATCTGCTTGCAAACGAAATGTATCGTGAAAATGCCAATAGGGAAGATTTAATTCATAAAATAATAAGCGGGATTGAAAAAATAAAAGCACAAACTGACCATTTCATTATCGTTTCAAATGATGTTGGATGTGATCTGAACGATTACAGCGAAGAAACACTTTCTTATATAAATAAGCTTGGAATAATCAATCAAGAGCTTGTAAAAAAGGCTGATACAGTAGTTGAAGTTGTTTGCTCAATACCGATATATCACAAAGGGGAAAAGCTATGGTAAAAGACATAATAAGTGGATTGGTAACCGCATTTTCAATGTATTCCATTGTACCAATGCCACAAATGGAATGGAATAAAAACACAATGAAATACGCAATGTGCTTTTTTCCTTTAATAGGATTGCTTATTGGCGGAGTGGTATATGGAGCAACTGCACTAAGCAGTTATTTTAAAATTAGTCCGTTACTTTATTCTGCTATTTTAGTTTTCATTCCTATTATTATTTCGGGAGCGATCCATCTTGACGGGTTGATTGATACAGGAGATGCACTCTATTCTAGGCTTGAAAGAGAAAGAAAGCTGGAAATACTAAAAGATCCTCATGTTGGTGCGTTTGGAGTCATTTTATGTGGAGGATATTTGTTATTAAGCTTCGGAGTAGCAGGACAATTTTATCAAAATACAAAACTGCTGCCTTTCTTATGTCTTGGATATATCCTATCAAGAGGCTATAGTGCATTATCTATAGTGAGTTTTAAAACGGCTAAAAATTCAGGACTGGCTTACATTTTTTCAGACAATGCCAGTAAAAAAACTGTTAAAATAACAAGTTTGCTTTATATCATAATAGCTTACGTGGGTATGCTTTTTATAAATCCTATCATAGGAATGATTACATTGGCTTTAAGCCTAGGTCGGTTTATTTTGTTTAAAATGATGTGTTATAAAAAATTTGGTGGTCTTACTGGCGATTTAGCAGGATATCTACTTTGCACAATTGAATTTATAATACTTTGTATAAGTGCATTTGGGGTGATGATATGAGGTTTATTATAGGTGGAAATGCAAGCGGAAAGCTTCAAAGAGTATATGAGCTTGGCTATCAAGACAGTGATATTCTTTATTGTAAACATAATGAAATACCTCAAATAGAAAACCAAAGAGTTTTATACAAGCTAAATACTTTGATAGATACACTTATGAAACATGATATTGAGCCTAAAGAATATATAAATTCATTGATGAAAAATTCAAATATCGAGGTTATTGTTTGTGATGAAGTTGGGTGTGGCGTTGTACCTATGCAAAGATATGAACGTGATTTCAGAGAATGTGTCGGTAGAATCAGCTGTTTGGTTGCAACAAATGCAAATAGTGTTGAAAGGATATACTGCGGCATAGCTACAGTTATAAAATCAGATGAAAGTTAACGTTATCATGATACGCCATGCCAAAACTCGTGGTAATTTGAACCATGAATATATAGGATCAACGGATGAAAGCTTGTGTGAAATAGGTGTAGAAGAGTTGAAAATGAACGGTAAGCGTTATCCTCATGCTGACTATATCTATTCAAGCCCATTGAAACGATGCATTGAAACAGCAGCTATCATATATGATGATAAAAAACCTATCATTGAAAATGATTTGCGTGAATGTGATTTTGGCGATTTTGAAAAAATGAATTATGAACAGTTAAAAGATAGAGAAGAATACCAACGCTTTATTGATAGTAATGGGGAAGCGAGCTTTCCAAACGGCGAAAGTAAAAGCCAATTTTCAAAACGATGTATTAAGGCTTTTGAAAAAATAGTAATAAATCAGGATGATGGGGATACCATAGCTATTATTTGTCATGGCGGCACAATTATGGCTGTTTTACATCAATACAGCAATCCACATAAAGACTTTTACGAATGGCAAGCGAAAAATACGCAAGGCTTTACTTTTGTATTTGATACAAACATAAAAAAGGCTATAGATATTAGAAGATTACAGGGGGAAAGTTGAAGATGGAAATATTAGTTGCAGTAATAATCGGGTTTATACTTGATTTGATTATTGGTGATCCACAATGGCTTCCACATCCTGTAAGATTGATTGGCTTTTTGATTGCAAAAGGCGAAAAAATAATCAGAAAAATTCTTCCTAAAAAAGAGTTTATAGGCGGTATGATATTAACCGTATTGGTAACGGCAATCTCTTTTGTAGTCCCATATTTTATCCTATACTTTGCAGGACTGTTTAGCATCTATCTAAAAATAGCAATAGAGGCTGTATTTTGTTATCAAATACTTGCAACGAAGTGTTTAAAGGTTGAAAGTATGAGAGTATATCAATATCTTATAAAAAAGGATATTTTAAATTCAAGAAAATATCTATCATGGATTGTAGGAAGAGATACCGAAAATTTAGATGAACAGCAAATATCAAAAGCAGTGGTTGAAACAATTGCCGAAAATACATCTGACGGAGTAATTGCTCCTATGATTTTCTTAGTAATTGGTGGTGCACCATTAGGCTTTTTCTATAAAGCGGTTAATACACTGGATTCTATGATAGGCTATAAAAATGACAAATATCTGTATTTTGGAAGATTTGCGGCAAAACTTGATGATGTCTTAAACTTTTTACCGGCTATAATTTCAGCAATGTTTATGATAGCGGCAAGCTTTATCGTAGGCCTTGACTCTAAAAATGCAGTGAAAATATATAAACGTGATAAACATAATCATTCAAGTCCTAACAGCGCAAAAACTGAGGCAGTTGCAGCCGGTGCTTTAAACTTAATGCTTGCGGGAGATGCTTATTATTTTGGCAAACTGGTAAAGAAGAAAACCATAGGCGATGATAATAAAACGATAACGCCCCAAGATATTCCTACTATGAACAAGCTGATGTATGCAACAGCAACGGTTTCTATTCTTATTTTATCCGCAATAAGGCTAACTATGGTGATATTACTATGATAAATAACAATAATACATATACGAAAAAGAAAAGCGATGTGAATACAGTATCATGCCGCCATGGTGGAGATGTCTATACCAAGCGTATAATGAAATATGCGGATAAAATAGTCGACTTTTCTGCAAACATCAATCCGTTGGGAATGCCCGATAATGTAAAGAATGCGATTATTGAAAATATTGATGCATATGAGTGCTATCCGGATCCATTTTGTAGAGAGTTAAGAGATGCAATTGCAAAAGTTGAGAATACAAAACCGCAAAATATAAGTTGTGGTAATGGTGCGGCGGATATTATATATAAATTAGCATGGGGATTGAAGCCTCAGAAAGCATTACTGCTTGCTCCAACTTTTTCGGAATACGAACAGGCTTTAAATACCGTTAGCTGTAAAGTCGAATATTATAACTTAAAACAAGAAAACGAATTTCAATTAGATGAGGATATATTAGATTGCATTACAGATGATATTGACATTATGTTTGTTTGTAACCCGAATAATCCAACCGGAATTGTTACTCCTAAACCGTTAATGAAAAAAATATTGGATCAATGTAAATGCTGTGGGGCTATTTTGATTGTAGACGAATGTTTTATGGATTTTGTAATGGATGAAGAACAATATAGTATTTCTTCTATGATAGAAAGCTATGATAATTTAGTAATCATGAAGGCTTTTACGAAAATCTACGCTATGGCGGGAATAAGGCTTGGATATATGCTTTGCTCCAATCAAAACATCATTTATTCTGTTAATAATGCATCGCAATCATGGAGTGTTTCAACAGTTGCAAGCAAATGCGGAATAGCTGCTTTAAATAATTCCGATTATGTAAACAAAACCAAACAGATGATAAAACAAAACAGGGAGTATCTGATTATTGAACTCAATTCACTTGGCTTTCGAACCTTTGATTCAAGTACAAATTATATACTATTTTATACCGATAATGTAACCATTCAAACAGAGCTTGAGCAGTATGGGGTTTTAATTCGAAATTGTGATAATTACCATAACTTAAAAAGTGGCTTTTATCGTATTGCGGTTAAATCTCAAAAGGATAATCAATATTTAATAGAATGTATTAGAAAAGTAGTAACGGAGTAACAACAGATGAAAGTTATATTTGTAATTATAGACGGTGCAGAACGATCCGATTATGAATCGCTCACATTGAATCAATATACTCATGAACATCTGCTTTTGAATAATACACCTATGGGAATGAATGCAAACAGCCTTACTTGTATCTTAAACATACTTGGTGTTCCACATGATAAAATTCCGAAAGGAAGAGCCTATCTGGAAGCATTAGCGTCCAATATTAACATAGATCAGAATGATATAGTATTTCGTTGTAACGGCGTTGAGATACAAAATAATGTGCTTGTGTCTTCTTGTAAAGAGGTCAATACTACTTTTGTTAATAATCAAGTGCAAATCATACCTCTTGGAGGTTATAAAAATCTACTTATGATTAAAAACAGTAAGGAATGCTTTGATTCCATATCTACTTATGAGCCTCATAATAATATTGGAAAAAATATAAATTCTCTATTGCCTACATGCAGTAATATGCAATTACAAAATTTGTTGCAAGAGCTTATATTGAAAAACAATCTTTGGGCATGGGGTCAAGCCGTTCAAACAGATCTACCTTCATTCAATACTCTTCATCATAAAAATGGTGCAATTGTATGTAAAACCGAAATTGTAAAGGGTATTGCTAAAGCAATGGGAATGGAATGTCCCGATATGAAAAATGCAACAGCAGAAACCAATACGGACTTGAAAGAAAAAGCCGATATGACTTTAAAGCTTTCACAAATATATGATTTTACAATGCTGCATATTAACGGCGCAGATGAAGCGGCTCATAGGAAAAACGCTGATGAAAAACATGCGTTTATTCAAAGAATTGATCAGGAAGTCATATCGTATCTGATAAAAAATATTGATCAGGATACTGCTTTGATTGTTACTTCAGATCATGTAACAGATGTTAAGACGGGCGAACACAAAAATGAGCCTACAGACTGTTTTATATTGAATAAAAACAAGGAGTGTGAACAATGGCTAAAGCGATAATGATACAGGGAACAACATCAAACGCAGGCAAAAGCTTAGTTGCGGCTGGACTTTGCCGAGTTTTTATGCAAGACGGTTATAAGGTTGCTCCTTTTAAGTCTCAAAATATGGCGCTCAATTCTTTTATTACAGATGATGGCTTTGAAATGGGAAGAGCACAGGTTATGCAAGCAGAGGCAGCTGGTATTGCTCCTGATGTAAGAATGAATCCGATTTTATTAAAGCCTACAAGTGATAAAGGCTCACAAGTAATTGTGAACGGCGAAGTTATGGGCGATATGTCGGCAAAAGATTATTTTGCACATAAGCTTGAACTTGTTCCAAAAATAATGGAAGCTTACAATAGTCTTTCAGAGGAATATGATATTATTGTTATAGAGGGTGCAGGCAGTCCTGCAGAAATTAACTTAAAGTCACAAGATATCGTAAATATGGGTATGGCAAAGCTAGCAAAAGCACCTGTACTGATTGTAGGCGATATTGACAGAGGTGGCGTTTTTGCGGCACTAGCAGGAACAATGCTGCTTTTAGATGATGATGAAAAAGCGATGGTTAAGGGCACAATTATTAATAAATTCCGTGGCGATGTATCCATATTGGAGCCAGGGCTTAGAAGCCTTGAAGAGATAGTGAAAGTGCCTGTTGCAGGTGTTTTACCATATTTAAAGATAAATGTGGATGACGAGGATAGCCTAAGCGAAAGATTTGATAAGAGCCTTGCTCCCGCACTAGTAGATATAGCGGTCATTCGATTGCCTCGTATATCTAATTTTACTGACTTTAACCCATTTGAATATATTGAGGGGGTATCCTTAAGATATGTTGGTGGTATTTCGGAACTTGGAAATCCTGATTTAATTATCATTCCTGGAACCAAAAATACAATGTCTGATTTGCTTTGGTTACGTCAATCCGGATTGGAGGCTGCAATTTTAAAGCATGCATCAAAAGGGTTTCCGGTAATAGGTGTGTGCGGTGGATACCAAATGCTTGGAATGACATTAAAAGATCCCTATTCTGTTGAACATGGCGGCGAAATGTCTGGACTTGGCTTGCTTGAATGTGATACTGTATTTGAAAAGCAAAAAACTAGAACAAGGGTTGAGGGGAGATTATCAAGTGTCGGCGGCATTTTTAGTGAGTTATCCAATACTGAATATGAGGGTTATGAAATACATATGGGTGTTACTTCAAATAATAAAGACATTGTAAACTCAGATAATATTTACGGTACTTATATTCACGGTATTTTTGATAGAGATACAGTATCTAAAGTAATCGTTGAAGCTTTGTTAAAAGCCCAAGGTCTTGATTGCTCTTCCATAAAAGCATTTAACATCGCTGATTATAAAAGCGAGCAATATGATATCTTAGCTGAATCAATCAGAACATCGCTTGATATGGAGTATATCTATAAAGTTTTGAATGAAGGAATATAGCTATGAAAAATGAACTTGGACTAATTCATATCTATTGTGGAAATGGAAAAGGAAAAACGACTGCAGCTATAGGGCTTGCATTAAGGGCGTTGGGATTTGGGTTTCAAGTTGTAGTGGTACAGTTTTTAAAAGACGGCAACAGCAGTGAATTGAAAGCGCTTAAAATGTTTCCGAACGCAACCGTAATCTCAGGAAAAGATGTTGCAGGCTTTTCGTTTAAAATGACTGATGATCAAAAGCAAATTGTAAAGGAAAATCATAATCAACACCTAAAAAGTGCAATTGAGCTTTGTCAAAATGAGCAATGCGATGTGCTAATACTTGATGAGGTTTTAGATGCAGTAAATTTGGAACTGATTGATTATAATATGCTTATAGAATTTATCAAAAACAAATCATCACATATCGAAATAATTATGACGGGTAGAAATCCTAAGAAAGAACTTGTTGACCTTGCCGATTATATTTCTAATGTGACAAAAGAAAAACATCCTTATGATCAAGGTATAAAAGCAAGAGGAGGAATAGAAATTTGAAGATAGATAACATTCAACCTGCTGATATTGAAAAACGCAGTTTTGAAATCATAACTGAAATTTTGGGCGATAAAAAGCTTGATCCTAAAAACGAAAAAATAATCAAGAGGGCAATTCATACTTCAGCTGATTTTGATTATGCCGATAATCTTTATTTTTCAGAGAATGTAACCGATATTTTAATCAATGCTATTCGAAATGGCGCTGATATTGTAACGGATACGCAAATGGCGAAATCAGGAATTAACAAGAATACTCTGAAAAAGTTAGGTGGAGAAGTCCATTGTTTTATTTCCGATGAGGATGTTGCTTTGGAAGCAAAAGAGCGTGGGGTAACAAGGGCAATTGTTTCAATGGAAAAGGCTTGTGAAATTAAAAAGCCTGTAATCTTTGCAATTGGAAACGCACCGACAGCACTTTTAAGGCTGAAAGAGCTTGTTCAAGAGAACAAATTGAATCCAGTTGGAATAATTGGAGTACCAGTTGGATTTGTTAATGTTGTGGAATCAAAAGAACAAATTATCGATACGACCATTCCTTGTATTGTTGCAAGAGGCAGAAAAGGCGGCAGCAATATTGCCGCTGCAATCTGCAATGCACTTATTTATATGGCGTAATTATGCTTATTATGGTGAAGTATATTAATTTAATGCCTAGATGTATCTAATTTGTACTGTAATATGATAATAAAAGCCTTGAGTTGATTGACTCAAGGCTTTTGTGTGATTAACTTTTTATCTTGACTTTGACTCAAGATTCTTGTTTATTGCTTTTTTCGCAACCATATATTAAAGCATATAAATCCAGTAAAGCAAAAGATGCAACCTAATAACATGGAAATACGAATACTATAATCCGCAGAGATTCCAAACAACAAATTGGGAATTAAACTGACAATGTTCATTGCTATTGAGTAGATAGACAATATCGTAGCTCGATTTTTTGAAATTTGCTGGTTTTGAATTTCCATACTGATGGGGAAAAATAAGCTTGTCGCAATGCGAAGTAGTAAAATACCTAATACCGAGAGAATTGCATTATGAAATAGTGAAAGTATAAAGCAAGCGATAGTACCAAATAAAAACAACATATTTCCAGTTTTATTTTGTCCAAGCTTGGTTACTAAGCGATGTGAAAATAAAGATGCAAATTCAGATATTGTTAAAAGAATATATAAATAGCCCATGTTGGAAACTGAAATGCCACTCTCAGTATACTGTAATTGGCTTAAAAATACGGTAATAGTCTGATTGCTTTCCACCAATAATGCACTACCAATTAAAAATAAAAAGAACTGTTGGGGTAGGTTGAAAAAAGAATTTACAGCTTCTTTTATAGAAAGTTTTTCTTTCTTATTATCCTTCTTTTTTGTTGGCTCTTTCAAAAAAAGTGATAAAAATAAAGCCATGGAATACGCAATTACTGTTAACAATCCAAGAGATTTATAATTAATATTTGAAAGAAAAGTAAAAGAAAGAGAAGCAATAAGAATGCCTAAAGTGCCCATGGATTGCCATATGCCAAATACTTTATTTGCTTTTTTTTGATCAATTGATTCATATAGAAATGCACTATCACAACCTGATTGTCCAGATAACGCAAAGGCGAGTAGTATACGTTCAAATATGAACATCGAAAAACTATTTGCTTGCCAAAATATAATTTTGGATAAAAAATATATTGAGTTGGAAATCAGTATTGTATTTTTATAGCCGATTTTATCAGCAATGACACCCCAAGGAAATTCTAAGAATAGAATTAATACCATATAAATACACTCGATTATAGCAATTTGAAATACAGTAATACCTTGTGATTTGCGATAAAGTGTTGCAACGGGTGCATAAAAAACCATACCTTGTAAAAAGGTAATGGTAAATAATAAAATTAAATTTTTTCGGTTAATAATGAACCCTCCGATTTAAAAAATGTATAACAACAAAGCCATTTTAAAATGGCAGGTATGAAATTCCATTGTATTAAATCGGACAAATCATAATAAACTCCTTGAAATATTATATATAATATTATAATAACTAGATTAGAAATAGTAAATAGTAAATTGAAATAATTATTTACTGCTTTACCGTTTCTTTCAACTTTGTTTTTTCATAAATCATAAATAGGACAAATAAGATAACACCTTTTAGAATGCTTGAAATGCTAATACTCCACCATATACCGCTTAAGCCAAGCGCAGTACTGCTAAGAAATAGAGCCATTGGAATACGGGCTACAGTAAAAGTAATGCTTACAATAGATGGTGGCAGTGTTTTGCCGAAACCGGAGAATGCGCCAGCTGTTACAATTTCTACACACATGAATAATTGTGAAACGCCGAGGATTACAAGATAATCAACACCAACTGGAATAACAGCTGTTTCTGTAATGAAGATTTTGAATATTGGCTCTGCAAGAAAAATGAGTAAAAGAGTGGATAGTGTACCCCATATTGAAATTAAAGATAAAGCAGATTTATATCCTTTTTTCGCACGTTCAATATTCTTTGCACCATAGTTTTGCGCAATAAACGAGTTGATTGCAACGGAAAATCCGTCTGCGGTCATCCAAGAGATGGATTCGATTTGGCTTCCAACTTTTTGTACAGCAACAGCAGCATCACCAAAATTAGCAATTAGCCTTGCAATAATCATAGAAATTGCGGTGAATGTCATACTTTGAATTGCGGTTGGAAAGCCAATTTTAATAATTTCTTTTTGACAGATCCAGTTTGGCTTTTGGAAAACGTTGACTTGATGAAATAACATGGTATCTTTGATTGCGTAAAAAACAAATAGTAAAGAAACAACACCTTGTGCTATAATAGTAGCCCAAGCAGCACCTGCAACACCCATCGGAGGAATTGGACCCACACCAAATATGAAAACAGGATCTAATATAATGTTGATGAATAGGCCAACGGTTGTTGTTAGAAATGGTGTTCTACTGTTACCGGTTGCAGTAATCAATCCAGAAAAAATTTGGTTAACAAACTGAAAGATAATTGCACCACCCGTAATCTTTAAATATACTTCAGCATCAGCAATTACGGTTGCACTATTTAAATTGAAAAATGCGATAAGCGGCTTTGCAAAGAGAAACATAATCAAGCCAAAAACAATCGAAAAGAATATTCCTAGCTGTAGGGAATTGCTTGCATATTCTGTAGCTTCTTCCCGTTTTTGTGCGCCCCATTTTTGTGCAACCATAACTTGTCCGCCCATACGTGCAAGAACAGCCATACCTGTTGAAAGCCAGCCAAACATAGAAGCAGAACCAACTGCAGCAACCGCATTACTGCCTATTTGACCGATCCAAATCATGTCGGTTAAGTTATATGCCATTTGAATGAGCGATGTAGCCATAATAGGGATTGCCAGTTTTGTAAGTGAGGTGAAAATGTTTCCTTCTAAAAGGTTAATACGTTTGCTCATTAAAACACTCCTGTAAAATTAATGTTGTGAAATGGAATAGACAAATGTCTTTTATTATGTTAAGATAATAAAAATATAATGAAAAAGAGGAATTTTATGCAAATAGAAAAACTACTTTCATTTATGTAAGTTCTTGAAAAAATGAAATGTAATACGCGTCATTCATGGACATCCAATAATCGCCATGAGAGTGTTGCCGAACATAGCTGGCGGTTGGCGGTGTTTGCTTATTGTATGAAAGATGAATTTTCTGATATAAACATGGATAAAGTAATGCTTATGTGCTTAACTCATGACATTGGTGAAGCAGTAACAGGCGATATACCATCATTTCTAAAAACAGATACACACGAGGAAAAAGAAGAATTTGCAATTTATGAATTGCTTGATACATTAGATAGTCCGCAAAAAGAAGAACTGAAAGCGCTGTTTCAAGAAATGTTAGCTTTAGAGACGAATGAGGCAAAGCTATATAAAGCATTAGATAAACTTGAAGCGGTTATGCAGCATAATCAAGCAGATTTATCTACATGGATACCGATTGAATATGAACTCAATCAGACTTACGCAAACGAAGAAGTAGAAGCGTTTCCATATCTAAAAGAGCTGCGAGAGATTCTTTGCAAAGAAACGCAAACAAAAATTGCTTTTCAAAATAGAGTGAAATAAAAATCCTCCTAAAAAGGAGGATTTCTTTTTTATACTGATTTCGTTCAAAATTAACATATGTGATTTTAAAGAAATCAGTATTACTTCAAAAGTTCAAGCAACGTAGCTGTAACATAGTCAATTTCGTCATCCGTTAATTTTGTATGCAACGGTAGGGTAATTTCATTTTGATACAACTCAAATGCATTCGGATAATTTTGAATATCGAATCCTATATTTTTATAAGCAGAAAGCAAAGGAAGAGGTTTATAATGGACATTTGCTGAAATGCCACGTTTCGCTAATTCTATTATGATATTGTTGCGAAATGAAATATCTTTTCCCATTAACCGAGTGACATATAAATGACCAGAGGATGCATTGTTTTCGTCATAGTGTGTAAGCGGCTTGACAATGGTTCCTTCAAACGCTTTATTATAGCGTGTAATCATTTCTTTTCTACGAGCCAACATTCCGTCATAACGTTGTAGTTGTCCTAAACCGAGTGATGCCATAATATCGGTCATATTACATTTGTAAGCAGGCGAAACAATATCATATTCCCATGCACCTAACTGAGTTTTTGCAAGTGCATCTTTGGATTGACCATGAAGAGATAATAACATATATTGCTTGTATATATCATCTACATTTTTACTGTCTGTATTAGAGAAAACAGCAGCACCACCCTCAGCAGTAGTAAGATTTTTTACAGCGTGGAATGAGAAACAAGTAAAATCAGCGATTGATCCTGCATGTTTGCCGTTTTGTGAAGCACCAAAAGAATGTGCTGCATCCGCAATAACTGCAATACGTGCAATTTGCTTGGCAGTATCGCTATTACCTGTAAACAAGTCTGCTTTTTCTTTTACAATAGAAAAAATAGTATCGTAATCACAAACCACACCTGCAATATCAACAGGGATAATTGCTTTTGTTTTCGGTGTAATAGCTTCTTTTAGTTTTGTATAATCCATTTGGAAGCTGTCTTTTGCAACATCGACTAAAACCGGAGTAGCTCCAACGTGACAAATGACACTTGCAGATGCCGTATAGGTATATGCAGAAGTAATAACTTCGTCGCCTTCACCAATTCCGAGTATATGCAAAGTAAGTTCAAGTGCCGCAGTAGCTGAGTTTAGGCAAGCAGCTTTTGTTGCACCGCAATAGTCAGCTATTTTTTGCTCAAACAATTTTGTTTTTGGGCCTGTTGTAATCCAACCGGATTTTAAAGTATCGATAACCTCGTTAATTTCAATATCTGTAATATCGGGTGGAGAGAATGGAATTTGATAGTTTGACATTTCAATCATTCCTTTCGAAGATGTTTTATTATTGACATAATATATTGTTAAGTTCATTCATATCTTTGGCGATGGCAATTGCGCCATGTTTGATAAGCTCTTGCTCAGAGCCGAATCCGTATAATACACCTATGCAGTCAATATTGACTTTCTTTGCACCAATGACATCATATTTTGTGTCGCCTATCATGACAACCTCATTATATTCATTTGTTTTGAGTAAGTCTGCGGCAGTTTGAATAATATGAGCTTTTGAGTTGTCAGCTTCGTTTAAGTCACTTCCACAAATTGCGTCCATGTATTTGGCTAATCCTAGATGCTCCATAACGGTAATGGCAAACGGCTCAGGCTTTTTTGTCGCAATTGCTATACGTTTATTTACTTGCTTTAAGTGTAAGAACAGTTCTTCAATACCTTCGTAAGGCTCACATTCATAAATGCCTTTGGATTGATAGTATTCCCGATAAATTGAAACCGCATGGATTGCTTCTTCGTTGGTCATTTGGTATAAGTTTTGAAAAGAGGAACCTATGGAAGGACCGATAAATTGTTGGAGCTTATGCTCGTCCTGTTCTATCATGCCTAGCTTATCAAATGTATAGTATAAGGAATTAAAAATTCCCTCTTTTGAGTTAATTACAGTTCCGTCTAAATCGAATAAAACAACATTCTTTTTGTACAATGTTTTGCTCCTTAGTTTTTATTCTAATCGTCATTATATCACAATCTTAAAAAAATTGCTAATATAATATCGTACGAGATTTTTGTTTATTTTTGTGTGATTATGGTAACAATAACATCAAATCTTGTAATGCATATTAGAGTATTACTGTAATTACCATTGGAGGAGGATTGCGATTGGCTAGATCAAAAAAAAGCATTTGGGTGTTTTTTGTTTCGGCAGGAATAAGCTTTATTGTCTTTGGAACAGTATTTGTAATATTCTTTTATATAACCGATGCCACTAAGATTGATAAAAATCAGGAGGGTATTCCGTATATTAGTCAATATGTCCCTTCGCCGAAGGAAAGTATAAATGTCCTTGTGGTTGGATGTGAGCAAGAGAATTATCCCCCTTCTTTTGAAATGCTTTTTTGCTATGATGCACCCAATGGAATCATATATGTAAGTTCCTTTCCAATACAATCGATATCTACAGTGGGAATTCGTGAAGATACATTAGAAGGTCATTATGATTATCAGGGATTGCAAGGTAGTGTAATTGCGACAGAAAACTTACTATCGATTCCAATTGATCGCTATGTGCGCTTGAATAAAGAAGGTGTATCTAATCTTGTCGATTTCTTCGGTGGAATTGATTATGAGCTTACCGAAGATTTGGCAGTAGGAGAAGAAACCTTTGTAAAAGGAAAACAACTGCTGGATGGTAGACGAGTCAGTACGTTGTTGTTTCAAAAAAAAGAGAAGGATGTATATCATACATCATTACAAGAGGAATTGATAACAAAGTTAATTCAACAACGATTTAATCAGTCATTAGCTGATAAATATGCAAAGTTCAGTTCTGCATTTTTTTATAATACGGAAACAAACTTAAATCAATATGATTTTGCATTACGCCAAAAGGGAATTTGCAGTAAAATGCAGTTGGATAGTGTAGTTGTAAAAAAGCTTCCAATTCGAGGCAACTATACTCAGGAGAAAACAAAGTTTACTCCAACGGAACAAAGCTTAAACGAAGTTAAAACAGTATTACAAGCAATAAAGCGTGAACAGCAGCCGAGTAGTTGATGAAAAAAGTCGATAGGATTTTGTCCTATCGACTTTTTGTCTAATATAAAATTGCTCCGTATTTTTTAGATAACTGTTCTAAATAGGTCATCTCAATTGGTGATTGATTATCAACAATACAGCGACCTTGATATGAAAATAAAGCCGTAACCAATGCTTTTTCATTGGTAGAGTGGAAACATACCGGAAGGTTTGCCAAATGAGAGTTTATAATAAATTGATTTGCATCATCTACAGTATTTAGATGAATCAAAAGTACATCAAAACTATCTTCTTCTGCGGTTAGAAATTGGTCAGCCATATCGTATTCGCAAAAAATAGGTTCTGTAAATTCGATACGTTCATTATCTAAAGCGAAAAGTTGTGTTTCATTGCATAGAATCATATCATTCGGCAGTTCTGGTGGAACAATTTTTTCATGAGGTGGATAAGTATCAAGTAGTTCGCGCATTTCGTGAATATGTTCCGGAGTTGTTCCACAACAACCTCCAATAATACTTGCACCTGCTTCAAGCAGTCTTGCTATATTATTTTTCATCATAACAGGTGAAAGGTCATACACATTTTCAAGCAGTGGATTTGGTTGACCTGCATTCGGCTTTGCAATTAACGGTATCTTAGAAAATTGAGAGAGTTCCTCAATACATTCAACTAAAGATTCCGGTCCACAAGAGCAGTTGATACCAAAAGCGGAAATTCCAAGTTCTTGTAACGTGATGAGACAAGTAAGTGGGGTAGCACCGGATAATAAGCGCCCTTTTTCGTTAATGGTAACCGTCACAAATATTGGCTTGTTAAATTCTCTGCAAGCGATTACTGCTGCCCTAGATTCACTTAATGAAAGCATCGTTTCAATTACAAACAGGTCAACTCCTGCTTCGTTTAAAGCAGAGGCTTGCTCTTTGTAGATATCAACCAATTCAGCAAAAGTCGTATCCCCATATGGCTCGATAAAAAGTCCGGTAGGTGATAAATCGCCTGCAACTTTTTTGCCATTTGCAACTTCTTTTGTTAGTGCAACTAATTTTTTGTTCCATTCAGTAACATGATTTTCAAATCCAAATGTTTGCAGCTTGGCACGGTTTGCAGAAAAGGTAGGCGCATAGATAATATCGCTTCCTGCAGCTACAAATTCCGTTTGCAACTCTTGGATTAGTTCGGGATGATTTAACAGATACTCCTCGATACAAATTCCTTTCGGCATTCCTTTAGCGTAAAGGTTTGTAGCAGTTGCTCCGTCTAAAAGTAAATATCCCGATTGCGGTATGTCCATAAATATAATCCTTTCTTTCATCAATAATATTGTTTTTGAAAGTAAGCTTAAGGCTTACTAATTACATAGATGTTGGTGCGTCAATTTTCAAAAGGGTTAATACATTTTTAATTGTGGTTTTAACTGCCATGCAAAGTGCAAGTCTTGCATACATCAGCTCTTTATCATCAGATTTTACTCTGCAAGCGTTATAAAACTTATGAAATAAAGTAGCAAGGTCAATTGCATAACGAGTAATTCTTGGTGGGTCATATGATTTTGATGCTTCGATTATTTCATTAGGGAAAATAGAAAGATGGCGAATAAGCTCAACTTCTTCTGCAGCATTTAATAAATCAAGGTTACATTCTTTTGCAGCTTTAGGGGTAATTCCTTCTGCTCCTAAATTCAATAATATGCTGCAAATTCTAGCATGTGCATATTGAACGTAGTAAACCGGATTTTGAGAAGATTGTTCTACTGCTAAATCTAAGTCAAAGTCAAAATGAGAATTTGCTTCTCTTAGGTTGAAATGGAATCTTGCAGCATCAATTGGAACTTCATCTAATAAAGTAACCAATGTAATCGCTTTACCGGAACGCTTGCTTGCTTTGATAATTTCGCTTCCACGAACCAAACGAACCATTTGCATTAAAACAACATCCAATCTGGATGGATCAATGTCGAGTGCTTGCAAAGCAGCTTTCAGTCTTGGAACATATCCGTGATGATCTGCGCCTAAAACGTCAATTGCTTTATCAAACCCACGAGTAACCAATTTATTGTAATGATAAGCTATATCTGGTACAACATAAGTTGGAACGCCATTGGAGCGTACCAATACAAAATCTTTATCTGCGCCAAACTCGGTTGCTTTAAACCAAGTTGCACCTTCTGATTCGTATGTGTGACCTTTTTCTTTTAAAAGAGCAACTACTTTGCTTACTTCATCATTTTTATGAAGAGTAGATTCTAAGAACCAATTATCATATTCAATACGATATTTTAATAAATCATCATGTAAGCCTTTGATATTTAAAGGAAGTGCATAAGCAACCAAAGCATCTTTGCGCTCTTCAGATGAAACATCAACGAATTTATCACCATGAATTGCCGCAAATGCTTTAGCATGGTTGATAATATCTTCGCCTTGATATGCATCTTCTGGCATTTCAATATCATTTAGATAAAGCTGTAGATATCTTGTTTCTAAAGAGATAGCAAATTTGTTAATTTGGTTACCCGCATCATTTACATAGAATTCTCTTTTTACATCATAGCCAGCCCAATCTAAAACAGAGGCTAATCCATCACCGATTGCACCACCGCGCGCATTGCCAATGTGCATTGGTCCGGTAGGATTTGCAGAAACAAATTCAACTAATACCTTTTTGTTTTCGCCATAGCTTGTTTTTCCATAATCATCTTTGTTTTCATCAATAGAAGAAACAACGTTGGAAAACCAACTGCGGCTTAAAAATACGTTGATAAATCCTGGACCGGCAACCTCTACTCTTTCGAAGCTGGTTCCTTCTAACACCATTGCGTTCGCAATAATTTCTGCAATTTTTCTTGGTGGTAATTTAAAAGCTCTAGCAGATACCATAGCGACGTTAGTTGCAAAATCGCCATTATTCTTATCAGCAGGAATTTCAATATTAAAAGCTGGAATAGGTTCATTTGAAAGTTCGTTGTTCGCAACAGCTCTTCCAAGAGCGGCTAATATAACCTCACGCAATTCTTTTGTTGCATCAGATACGGGGTTGACAAGTTTCATTCTTTTTTAACTCCTTATTTTTAGTCTATTTTTAATCAGATTTTACATTAATAAATACTTCATTTTCACTTATGAGAGTTGAGTTGATATCAAGGGCATAGCGAAAATAGATATCTCCACCATTTTCGTTGAGATTGGAGTCCATTTGCTTTGTATAAACACCAACCATTAAACTACCTTCATTGGTTCCGTAATGGCCAACATTACGTGTTCCGTTTTCGATTATCAAATGTGATTTTACATTTCCGCTTCGCATCAAAGTAACTTTATCGTTTCCTTCAACTTTCAATGTGGTTGTGCTGCCTTCATATCCCGTTGTTTCGGATTCATCATAAGTAATATAATAATTATTATTTTTTTTATACAATAAACCTTGGGTGAACAATTCCGTTACGTCTTGATCGTCCTCAATTTGCTGTATACCTTTTATTTTTATAAATACGTTTTTTTTCATATATGTGATCATCCTTTTTGCAAAGTGCTTGAATTTGATCAGACTTTGCTTTTACTCATACGAATTAGATTGAAAAACACAGTCATTATTCTAATAAAATTAGCATAAAACAATTGTTAATAGCTTTCAATGTCAATTTTCTCGACATGGCCGACAACAGGCTCTTTTAAAATTGCAGTTGCATTTGTTGCAAAATGTTCAACTGTATCGCTGATATAATATTCACTGGTAGCTATTACTTTAGCATCGTTGAGCATGTTTTGTTTCGCTAAAAATTTAAAAGCATATCGAGCGGCTTCCTGTCCGGAATCAATTAACCGAACATGTTCGCCCATAACAGACTGAATAATATCCTTTATAATTGGATAGTGAGTACATCCTAGAATTAAAGTATCAATATTTGCTTCAATGAGTGGAGCAAGATATTGACGTGCCACTAAAATGGTAACTTCGTTGTCGGGATTGGTAAATCCGCTTTCAACTAAAGGAACAAATAAAGGGCAAGCATTGGCATGAACAGAAAATTGATTGTTAATGTTTCCAAGTGCACGTTCATACGCACCGCTTCGAATGGTAGCAGGAGTACCGATTACACCGATTCTTCCTGATTTTGTTGCTTTTGCAGCAGCTTTTACCGCTGGAATGGGAACGCCTGTATAGGAAACAGGGAGCCCAGCAACAATTTCATCAGAAATGACAGAACTTATTGTTCCACAAGCTACAATTATATATTTCACATCTTTGCTTAATAAAAAGCGAATGTCTTGTTTTGTATATTTTTGAATGGTTTCTTTACTACGAGTACCATATGGTACTCGACCGGTATCACCAAAATAAATGATGTTTTCATTTGGCATAATCTTTTTTAATTCCGAAACAGCAGTTAATCCGCCGAGTCCGGAATCGAATATACCAATGGGACGGTTATCCATATGAGGTTATTTCCTTTCTAGAGCAAGTTCAATTAAACGGTCAATCAGTTTTGTATAAGGAATTCCGCTTGCAGCAAATAGCTGAGGATACATACTGATTGAAGTGAATCCCGGAATTGTATTGATTTCATTTAGAATAATTTCGTTGTTTTCAGTTAAAAAGAAATCTACTCGAGAGAACCCTTCGCAGCCCAATGCTAAATAAGCTTGAATTGCAATGCTTTTGATTGTTTCTGCAACGGATGCGTCAATACGAGCAGGAATATGTGTAACAGTTTTATTTGCAAGATATTTTGCATCATAATCATAAAAATCGTTACAAGGAACAATCTCCCCCAATACAGATGCGATTGGGGCTTCATTGCCTAAAACGGCACATTCGATTTCTTTTCCTTTAATATTTTGTTCAATTACCACTTTTTTATCGTGAATAAAGGCAAGTTCAAAAGCTTTGATCAAAGAAGAACGGTCAGTAGCTTTGGTAATACCAACAGATGAACCAGCATTAGCAGGTTTCACAAAGCAAGGATAACCTAAATTTTCTTCAATACGTCGGAAACAAGCTTCTTGGTCTTTATTATATTGATATTGTAAAACACATTCCCATTTTGCATTATTGATTTTTGCATTGTCAAAAATAGTTTTGGTAACAGCTTTATCCATACAGCAAGCAGAAGAAAGTGTATCGCAACCAACGTAAGGAATGTTAGCAAGAGCCATTAAGCCTTGAAAGGTTCCGTCTTCACCATTTTTACCATGTAATACAGGGAATATAACATCTAAGCGAATGATTTTAGTTGAATCGCCTAACACAATAATACCATGATGAGAGCGATCAGGACTGATTACACAAGGCACACAATGAGCGCCTTGCCAGTTGTTTTTTTGAATTTCTTCAATCTCTCCATTATAAAGGAAAGAAACACCCTCTTTGGTAATTCCAATTTTATATATATTATACTTTTCAGAATCTATATTTTTTAAAACGGAAGTCGCAGACATCAGGGAAACATCGTATTCACTTGATGCGCCACCAAAAATGATACCCAGGTTTAATTTGTTTGAGGAATGGCTGTTATTATCGGACATATGCGTACTACTCCTATCATAATGTAATTATTATTACTATACCACGTTTTTTTTCGATTCGCAATGAAAATACGCATTGAAATATGAATTTGGGAAAAATTATTTGTTAAAAAAACCAAACCAAATTAAATCCCAATCCTATACATATATATTATGAGAACAGTTAAAATATAATTGACAACCCTGTTTCGAAAATGTTACTATTTACCTATACTATATTAGGGGTAAATGGGGAGTATCGTCCTATTTACCCCCAATACCACATACAGAAATAACATATTGATAAAAAAGTTATTGTGAAAGGACAAATAAAATGCTTTTTAATAAGGATAAATCATCTTCCATAGAATATTTGATCGTTGGATTAGGGAATCCCGATAAAAAATATGAAAACACTCGCCATAATGCAGGTTTTCATGCAGTAGATAAAATTGGTGAAGAATACAATGCACCATTAATTAAATTGAAATTCAAATCTATGATTGCGCAAGCTACTATTTCGGGGCATAAATGTTTGCTGATGAAACCAACCACATATATGAACAATAGCGGGCAAGCAGTAGTAGAGGCAATGAATTTTTATAAAGTACCAATTGAGAATGTAATTGTTATATATGATGATATTTCATTAGAACCATCCAAAATTCGAATCCGTCGGAAAGGCAGCGATGGAGGTCATAACGGAATAAAGAGTATCATATATTTAACAGGAGGGGACAACTTTCCACGCATTAAGCTAGGCGTTGGGAAAAAACCGCATCCGGATTATGATTTAGCTGATTGGGTGTTATCAAATTTCACAAAAGAAGAGCAAAGCCAAATGCAAGCGGCATACAATAGTGTACCTGAAATAGCATCTTATATTATTGAAGATAAAATAGATGTTGCAATGAATCAATATAACGCATAATAGAAAAGACATAAAACCGTAACAGGAGATAACATAATGAAGCTTTACCGCCATATTGCAAGTGAACTTGAGCAGTTTAAGTCGCTTGTCAGTAACTTAGAGTCGGGTAAAAATCCTACATTAGTTGTAGGGCTAAGCCAAATTCACAAAGCACATTTTATTTATTCCACACAAGACACATTAAAAAAACAAACGCTCATCATAACGCATGATGAGCTTTCTGCACGTGTACTTGTAGAAGACATTAACGCAATGCAAGGGGATACGATTGCATATCTATATCCCACTCGTGATTTCGCATTACGTCAAGTTGAAACTGCATCAAGAGAATACGAGCAAATTCGTTTGGGCGTTTTATCCAGATTGCTGTCAGGGGAATGCAGGGTAGCCGTTGCATCAATTGAAGCGGTTTTACAGCATACCATTCCGCCAAGTTATTTAAAAGAACGCAGCTTTCAAATTCGACTAGAGGGAAACTATGTATTAGATGAGCTAGTACAAAAGCTGGTTCGTTCGGGATATGAAAACAAACCGCAAGTAGAAGGCGTATGTCAGTTTTGCGTAAGAGGCGGCATATTAGATGTATTTCCACCGAATTATGCATTCCCTGTTCGTATTGAATTTTGGGGCGACCAAGTAGATACTATGGCATTTTTCGATATTGAAACGCAGCGCCGTACCGAGCGGGTAGATATCGTTTCGATTACCCCTGCCAATGAAGTATTATTTGATAGTATGGACGACCTTGCCAATAAAATCGAAGCCTTGATTGCAAAAACAAAACTGCAAAAGGCAAAAGAGGTATTTGGCAAAGACTTAGATCACCTTCGTTCTAGAATACTACTCAATTCCTATGATAAATATTTGTGTTTGGCATATGATACGCCAGCCACTATTTTTGATTACTTACAAGATCCCATTTGTTTTGTAAGTGAATATTCTTCAATGAAAGAGCGATGCAAAACATATTTATGGCAATATCAAGAGGATATTAAGCTATTATTAGAAGAAGGCGAGATGTCTAAGCCGCTTTGCAACTTAAATCAAACATTGCCTTATGTCATGAATCGACTAGATAAAATTCCTACCGCATATCTTGATACATTCGCACATACCAACAATGATGTAAAGTTTGCAAGCCTATTATCTATTAATCCAATTCAAACCAGTAGCTTTGGTGGTGAACTGAAGTTATTATGTGAAGATACCGCACCATTACTTGAGCAAGGGTATGCCGTAGTTGTATTAGCTGGAACGAGCAAAGCTGCAATGGCATTAGCACAAGATTTGCAACAGCTTGATATGCCTGCTCAATATGTAACTGATAGCGATCAAATTGCCTATAACAAAATAACAGTAGTTGCAAATACTTTGTCTTCCGGTATGGAATATCCTGATATTAAGGTAAATATCATCACCACAGGAAGACAAGCTGATTCCAAGAAACGAAGTGAACGCTTTAAAAAAGGAAAGCAAATTCGCAGCTTAACCGATTTGGAAAAAGGCGATTTAGTTGTTCATGTTTCTCATGGTATTGGTGTGTTTGAGGGTATTCACAAGCTGGAAATGCAAGGCATTGTAAAAGACTATATTAAAATCAGCTATGCGGGTGCAGATACGCTATATGTTCCGGTAACGCAATTAGATTTAGTATCGAAATATATCGGGCCAAAAGATGATGGCAAGGTAAAGCTGAATAAGCTACATTCTACCGAGTGGCAAAAAACACGTTCTCGTGTAAAAAAAGCTGTAGAGGATATGGCGGATGAGCTGATTCTTTTATACGCACGTCGGATGCAGGCAAAAGGATATGCTTTTAGCGAAGATACCGAATGGCAAAAGGATTTTGAGCAGCATTTCCCTTATACAGAAACAGACGATCAGCTCCGTTGCATTGAAGAAATCAAAGCAGATATGGAACGCCCCGTTCCAATGGATCGTGTATTATGCGGTGATGTTGGATTTGGTAAAACAGAAGTAGCAATGAGAGCTTGCTTTAAATGTGTTATGGATAATAAGCAAGCGGCTATTTTATGCCCTACAACGATTTTAGCATGGCAGCATTATCAATCATTCACAAAACGGTTCGAGAGCTTTCCGATTAATATAGAGGTACTTTCACGTTTTCGTACTCCGAAGCAGCAAAAAGAGATATTGCAAAAGCTGAAAGATGGAAGAATTGATATTATAATCGGAACACATCGTTTGGTGCAAAAGGATATTGAATTTCATGATTTAGGGCTTGCAATTGTCGATGAGGAGCAGCGTTTCGGTGTTCGCCATAAAGAACGATTCAAAGAGATGTTTACGAATGTAGATATGTTGAACCTTTCAGCAACACCAATTCCAAGAACCTTGAATATGGCGATTTCGGGTATTCGTGATATGTCAACAATAGAGCAAGCACCACAAGACCGTCATCCCGTACAATCTTATGTATTGGAGCATGATATGAGTATCTTGGGTGATGCGATTAAAAAGGAACTTCGTCGTGGTGGACAGGTATATTATATTCATAATAAGATAGATTCGATTGAGCTTTGTGCTTCTAAAATACAAGCAGAGGTACCCGAAGCACGAATTGCTGTTGCTCATGGGCGAATGGAAGAGAAAGAAATTACTGAAATTTGGCGTCAGCTTTTAGAGCACGAAATTGATATATTGGTTTGCACAACCATTATTGAAACAGGTGTTGACGTTGCAAACTGTAATACGCTGATTATTGAAAATGCAGATCATATGGGATTATCCCAACTATACCAATTACGTGGTCGAGTAGGTCGATCTAACCGTCGTGCGTTTGCTTATTTTACTTTTACAAGAGGAAAAGTGTTAACCGAAATTGCAAATAAACGATTGAGTGCAATACGGGAATTTACAAAGTTTGGGTCGGGCTTTCGTATTGCTATGCGTGACCTTGAAATTCGAGGAGCGGGTAGTATCTTGGGTGCAAAACAGCATGGACATATGGAAGCGGTTGGTTACGATATGTATCTACGTTTATTAAGCGAAGCAATTGCTGAAAAGAAAGGTGAACAAAAACAAGTACAAACGCATGAATGTTTAATCGACCTTCGTTTGGATGCACATATTCCGGAAGAATATATTGATGATACTTCACAGCGTATTGATATTTACCGTAAAATTGCGACGATTAAAACAAAAGAAGATAGCCTAGATGTAATAGACGAGTTAATCGACCGTTTCGGCGAGCCACCAAAAGCAGCGTTAAGCTTGATTGATGTTGCATTATTAAGGAATACGCTTGCAACATATGGCTTTGAAGAGATCAACGAGAAACCGCAAGGGCTATTATTGTACCCGAATAAATTGGATATGGATATTGCGCAAAAGCTGATTGAAGGAATCAAAGGCAGAGTTATGGTAAATGCGGGTAACCGTCCATATATTGTGGTAAAACCAATCCGTGGGCAAAAGGTAGATGCCGTTGCAATATTAAGAGAATGCGTTGATGCATTAGGATAAAGAGGAGTACCCTCTCAGTTTCGCTTTGCTCAACAGCTCTCCCAAGGGAGAGCCGTTTTTGCCTCTCCTTTAGGAGAGGGGAACCGCTGCAGCGGTGGAGAGGTTGAATATGCAAAATCTTTGCTAATAGGTGATAAAAATGTATGACTATAATAAAAAGCTGGTTGTAAGAGCAAAACAATTAAGAAAAGAAATGACAAAGCAAGAGCATCATTTGTGGTATGATTTTTTACGAGGTTTATCAGTCAAAGTGTATAAACAAAAAGTGATAGGAAATTATATTGTAGATTTTTATTGTGATAAAGCAAAGCTCGTTATTGAACTAGATGGTAGCCAGCATTTTACTGAAATGGCAATGGATTATGATAAAGAAAGAACAGCAATATTATCAAATTTAGGTATAACCGTAATACGGTTTACCAATCAAGAAGTGGAAGAACAATTTGAAGTTGTATGCGAAAAAATAAATTCGTTAATTACCCTCTCAGACAGCTAACGCTGCCAGCTCTCCCAAGGGCGAGCCTAAAAAAGCCTCTCCTTTAGGAGAGGGGAACCGCTACAGCGGTGGAGAGGTCGTTCTCACATAATTTCCAAATTAATTGAATAAATATATCAATTACGGACACAATACAAGTGTTCGTAATTTTTTTTTGGTAACTTTATTGGTAATATACTAATACATTTACTAAAAAATAAAAACCATAACATATACTTAATGGCTAATTATTACAAAAACAAGAGGAAACTGTAACCTTGATGACAAAATTTTAATTAAAAAATGGAAAATAGGGCTTGATTAATTGGTAAATTAATGATATGTTTATGGTAGTCCGAACCAAAGGTTTGGATAGAGGGCATAACAAGTGTAATTAAGTTAAGTAATAAGCTTAAAAAGTTCACTAGAAATAGATTAGAACTCGGATAGCGAAGTGCTTCGCTCAATCGTGTTTGGTAATGCCGTATCGTTTTTAAGATGCATAACGATGTTTTTTGTCTTTTGGTTATAAAAGCATAATAAAGATATTATTTGCTAATATTTTTATAATGTACTTGCATTGGTTAAAAATGTATGGTATTATTGAGACATAATTACATACGTTATGTAAATGTATGATGAAAGAAGAGGTAATCAAAACATGAAAAAGAAAATCCTTGCAACCCTTTTAGCTGTTTGCCTATGCGTAGGCATTGCTATTCCTGCAGTTTTTGCTGCTGCAACAAATCCTCTAGCTATTTCAACTTTAAAAGTTGACAAAGCTAGTTATGCAATCGGTGTTTCTGCAGCAACAGCTGGTGAAGATGTTACTATCGTAGCTAAAGCAACAGGTGCAGACGGTAAAGATCTAAAATTAGAAGGTGTTGAATTTAAAGTAACATCTGATAACCAATTAGTTGTTCCAGATGCTGCGACACTAACTTGTCTCAGTGGTGATGATGCTGGTAAAATCGTAATTCCAGTTGGAACAAAATTAGGTAAAGCTAACGTAACAATTGCAGCTAATGGCTTAAAAGCTACTACTGCTATTGAAATTGCTGCTGATGTTTACCCAACAAGTGTAACTGTTAAAGAATCAAAAACAGTTGTTGCAACAACATATGCTGAAAAAGAAGCAAAATTTGAGTATGTTGTTTCTCCATCAAACACTAATATCCCTGTAGTTGCTACATGGGACGCTTCTGTTGCTGGTATGGCTACTAATGGAACATTCACAGCAACTGATGCTACAGCCGCTGGTGCTTACAATGCTAAAGTTAAATTAACTTTCACTGGTAAAGACGGTAAACCTGCAGAATTAGCTGCTGTTGGCGTTCTTAACGTTGTTAAAGCTGAAAATGTTAAAACTATTTCTCTTCCAGCTTCTATGGATGTTGTTGCTGGTCAAAAAGCTAAAGCTCCTACTGTAACTTATAATCCAGCAAATGCAAATGCTGGTAAAGTAATCACTTGGGTAATAGAAAACGAAACTGAGAAAACTAAAGAAGTTGCTACAATTGATACAAAGACTGGTGAAATCACTGGTGTAGGCGCTGGTTCAGTAATTGTTGTTGCTACTACTGCTGGTAATGTTTCTGATAAAATCCAAGTTAATGTAGTTGGTGCTATTAAAGCAACTAAAGTTACTTTAGATAAAGCTGCTGCTGATTTAGAAGTTGCTAAAACTCTAACTCTAAAAGCAACAATTGACCCATCAAACTCAAATGATAAAGTTGAATGGTCTACTTCTGACGCTGCAATCGCTACAGTTAAAGATGGCGTTGTAACTGGTGTTAAAGCTGGTACAGCTACAATTACAGTTAAAGTTGGCGAACAAACTGCTAAATGTGTAGTAACAGTTAAAGCTGCTGCTCCTGTAGCTCCAAGCAAACCATCTAAGAACCCACAAACTGGTGATAGCTTATTTGCAAACTTATTCTAAGAATAAATTTCAATAAACGAAACTAAGTTTTAAGTGAATGTTTAAGAGCAAGCACAATCGTGCTTGCTCTTTTCATGTCTCTATGAGAATCGACTCCCTCAGTCAGCTAACGCTGCCAGCTCCCTCTAGGAGGGCGCCTTTTTTGCCTTCCTCTTTGAGGAAGGTGGCACCGAAGGTGACGGATAGAGTATTTTGAAAAGGGGAAACCGTCCGCAGATGGAGGGGGATTGGATAGCGAACAAAAATAAGTGGGGAATCGACTCCCTCAGTCAGCTAACGCTGCCAGCTCCCTCTAGGAGGGCGCCTTTTTTGCCTTCCTCTTAGAGGAAGGTGGCACCGAAGGTGACGGATAGAGTATTTTGAAAAGGGGAAACCGTCGGCAGACGGAGGGGGATTGGATAGCGAACAATAAATTGGTGGGGAAACGACTCCCTCAGTCAGCTAACGCTGCCAGCTCCCTCGGAGAGGGAGCCAAGAAAGAAACCCTAATCCCCCTTGTCAAAGGGGGAAACCGTCGGCAGACGGAGGGGGATTATTTTGGTGAACCTCTTATTTTTCTTCTTCAAAACACAAAACAATGATTGCGTTTTTATCGTGTTTTGGTTATAATGATAACATGAGAAATAAAGCGTACAGGTAAGAGAAAAATGCGCTTGCGATAACGAAAAGTGAGGGAAAATAAAATGTATCCATTAAAGCTAACTGCGCCATTAAAAGACTATATTTGGGGCGGAACAAAGCTAAAAACTGATTATAATAAACAAACTGATTTACAAAAGGTAGCTGAAAGCTGGGAACTATCTTGTCATAAAGACGGTAACTCCATCATAGCAAACGGCGAATATGCTGGGAAAACATTGGTTGAATATATCGAGCAAAATGGGAAAGCTGTATTAGGAACGAATTGTGATCGCTTTGAAAACTTTCCGATTCTAATTAAGCTAATTGATGCAAAGGACAACCTTTCCGTACAAGTTCACCCTGAAAACGAATATGCATTACGTGTTGAAGGGGAATATGGAAAAACGGAAATGTGGTATATCGTGGATTGTGAAGAAGGAGCAAGCTTGCTTTACGGCTTCAAACATGATATTTCAAAAGAGGAATTTAAACAAAGAATTGAAAACAATACCTTATTAGAGGTATGTAATAAAGTTGAAGTGAAAAAGGGCGATGTATTCTTTATTGATGCCGGAACACTTCACGCAATCGGCAGTGGCATTTTAATTGCTGAAATTCAACAAAACTCTAACACTACTTATCGTATTTACGATTACGGTAGAGTAGGCGTTGACGGCAAACCTCGTGAACTACATGTTGATAAGGCGATTGATGTAACAAATTTATGCCCACCAACTAAACCAACAACTCCACAAGGTAAAACAGAGAAATATGATGGTTATACAAAAACATTACTATCTACTTGTGAATATTTTACTGTATATGCATTGGACATTGAATTAAAAGCAGATTTTAATGTGGACAACACTTCTTTCCAATCTGTACTTTGCTTAGAGGGAACTTTGGTATTATCAAGCGAAAACGGTACGATTACGCTGCAAAAAGGCGATAGCGTATTTTTACCTGCTAATTATGGTAACTATACATTACAAGGCAAAGCAAATGTTGTTTTAACAATGGTGTAAAGGGAGAATCTCCCTCCGTCTTTAGCAAGGGGGATTAAGCCTTGCCTCCCTTGAAAAAGGGAGGGGAACCGCTTGCGGTGGTGGGATGGTTATATCACACCAATTAAAATTTTATCGTAGGGTGATTCTATGTGGTCGCCCATAATCGAAACAGCTTGAAGGCAAATGAGATAAAGTTACAGGTGTAAGATTTAACTTCAAAAGAGGGCGAACTATATGAGAAAACATAACCCTAAATTGACACCAAGAGCAAAAGAACTCCGAAAGGGAATGACACCTCAAGAAAAAAGGTTATGGTACAATTATTTGAATCAATTACCTATTCGCTTTCTCCGCCAAAAAATAATATGTAATTATATTGTTGATTTTTACTGCGCTAAGTTAAAATTAGCAATAGAAATCGATGGCACACAACATTTTACACAAGATGCAATTCAATATGATATTCAGCGAACACATATTTTGAATACTTATGATATAGAGGTTATTCGCTTTAATAATCATGAAGTCGATAATAATTTTTATAGTGTTTGTGGTAAGATTGACTATATTATCAAAAAACGTGGAAATAATCTTGCCTCCCTTGAAAAAGGGAGGGGGACCGCTTGCGGTGGTGGGATAAAATAACGCCGCACTTAAAAATACGATATAAACCAAAAATCCCCCTCCGTCTACGGACGGTGTCCCCCTTTAGCAAGGGGGATTCGAAATAAATTATTCGCACCCCCCAAAAAAAGAATATATGAATATAAAGGAGATACTTGAACATGAAATACTATTTAGGAATTGACTTAGGCGGTACCAATATCGCTGCCGGTGTAGTAGATGAAAACTACAAAATAATTGCTCAAGCAAGCGTAAGAACAAATAGCCCTCGTCCTGCTGACGATATAGCAGATGATATGGCTTTTGTTGCAATGGAAGCATTGAAAAAAGCCGAAATTGATATGAACGATATTGAGTGGGTTGGTGTAGGCGCACCAGGTTCTATTAACCAAGATACAGGAATTGTTGAATATTCCAATAACCTTGGTTTCTTAGATGTTCCTTTAAAGAAAATGCTAGAAGAAAGAATGCAAAAGACCGTTTACATTGAAAACGATGCCAATGCAGCAGCTTATGGTGAATATAAAGCAGGAAGCGCAAAAAGCGTTGACATTTCTGTAATGGTTACTTTGGGAACAGGCGTTGGCGGCGGTATCGTTATCAACAACAAGATTTATACGGGCTTTAACTATTGTGGTGCAGAACTTGGTCATGCCGTTATTAAATTGGATGGTAGACCATGTACTTGTGGCCGTCGTGGCTGCTTAGAAGCATATGCAAGCGCAACAGGTTTAATTCAAACAACAAAAGAGCTTATGCAAGAGAATAAAGATTCAGCACTATGGGAAATTTGCGGTGGCGACATTAGCCGTGTAAATGGTAGAACTGCGTTTGACGGTGTGCGTCAAGACGATGCAACAGCAAAAAAAGTAGTTGATTTATATGTAAAACAGCTTGCTTGCGGTATTACAAATATCATTAATATCTTCCAACCGGATATGTTATGTATCGGTGGAGGTATTAGCCGTGAGGGTGATAATTTATTAAATCCATTAAAAGAAATTATCAATCAAGAAGTATATTCAAGAAACAGCGAACGAAACACCAAAATTGTTGTTGCTACATTAGGAAATGATGCAGGAATTATTGGTGCTGCATTATTAGGTTTATCACACTAAACAGTAGATGGGATATGAGGTTGCAATATGCAGTCACATATCCCTACTTGTATTTAGAGCTTTAATGCTGTATAATTAATTAGTAAATTATGTATTCGATAATAGGTAAATAAAAATTAATATAAATGGTAGTGAGTTGCAAATATAAATTAAGGAGTCGTTTTGAATGTACAAAGAAATGCTAGATACAATTGGTTATGTAGGCCAATACGATGAAGATGTTGCAAAAGCAATGAATCTTGAATTAAAACGTCAACGTAGAAATATTGAATTGATTGCAAGTGAGAATATTGTTTCTCCTGCAGTTATGGCTGCAATGGGCTCTGTTTTAACCAATAAATATGCAGAAGGATACCCATCAAAGCGTTACTATGGCGGATGTGAATGCGTTGATATTGTAGAAAATATCGCAATCGAACGTGCGAAGAAGTTGTTTGGTGCAGAACACGCAAACGTGCAACCTCATTCCGGTGCGCAAGCGAACCTTGCTGTTTATTTTGGATTATTGGAACATGGCGATACCATTTTAGGTATGAATCTCGCTCATGGCGGCCATTTAACACATGGATCTCCTGTTAACATGAGCGGTAAATATTTTAATTTTATTCCATATGGCGTAGATGATGTAACCAATACAATTGATTATGATAAGTTAGAAGCTTTGGCAAAAGAACATAAACCAAAGATGATCGTAGCTGGAGCAAGTGCATACCCAAGAGAAATTGATTTTAAACGTATTAGCGAGATAGCAAAAAGCGTTGACGCTTATTTCATGGTAGATATGGCTCATATCGCAGGCTTAGTAGCAGCAGGATTGCATATTTCACCTGTGCCGTATGCAGATGTTGTAACAACTACAACTCATAAAACACTGAGGGGCCCTCGTGGTGGCATGATTCTTTGTAAAGAAGAGCTTGCAATGAAAATTAACAAAGCAATTTTCCCTGGTACTCAAGGTGGTCCTTTAATGCATGTGATTGCTGCAAAAGCTGTGTGCTTTGGCGAGGCGTTAACGGATGATTTTAAACAATATCAAAAGACAGTTGTGGAAAATGCGAAAGCACTAGCAGATGCTTTAATGGCAAAAGGCTTTAAGTTGCTTTCAAATGGAACAGATAATCATTTAATGCTCCTTGATTTAAGAAACTTTGATATTACAGGTAAAGAGTTGGAAAAACGTTTAGATGAAGTATATATTACAGTTAATAAAAATGCAATTCCAAATGATCCACAAAGTCCATTTATAACAAGTGGTATTCGTATTGGTACTCCTGCAATTACAAGCAGAGGAATGGTTCCTGCTGATATGGAGATTATCGCAGATTGTATTTATAAAACAGCAACTGATTTTGAAAACACAGCTGATGAAGTAAGAAAAACTGTCGACGCATTGTGTGCAAAATATCCATTATACGAATAATAAATTGCGTATCACGATAAACGGCAGGCTTTGTGCCTGCCGTTTTCAGCCGAGAAGTCAACGGGAAATATAACAATTGTATATTTACAATTTACAATAAAAAGGAGAATGAACATGGCTTTTTTTAGAGGGGATTTTACATCAAATGAATTGCAAATGAATACAAGTATCAATGTAATTATTCCGCAAGGAATGAATAATAATGAGCTTAATGTAGTTTATTTATTACATGGATTATCTGATAATTGTACAGGATGGACAAGACTAACAAGTATTGAGCGTTATGCCAATGAGCATAAGGTCGCTATTGTTATGCCTGAGGTACAACGTAGTTATTATACTGATATGAAATATGGGCTGAATTATTTTAGCTATGTATCAAAAGAGCTTATTCAATTTGTAGGTTCTATGTTCCATCTATCTACTAAAAGAGAAAATACTTATGTAGCTGGCCTTTCAATGGGTGGATATGGTGCGATGAAATGTGCATTTTCAAGACCGGAGCAATACGCAGCCTGTGCAGCTTTTTCTGCGGTTTGTGATATAAACAACACCATTAAAGAAAGAATGCCTGCTGCAAATTTGAATGAGTTATATGCTATATTAGGACAAGAGTTGAGAATTGACAATAAAGATGATTTGTTTTATTTATCAACAAAATGTAATGAAGCTTGTGAAAAACCTAGAATATTCATGACTTGTGGAACATCAGATATGTTATATCCACAAAACAAAAAATTACAAGCTCATTTAGAATCACTTGATTTTGATTATACTTTCAAAGAATGGGAAGGCAATCATACTTGGGATTTTTGGGATACTTCAGTGAAAATGGCGTTAGAATTTTTCTTTGGAAAGCCAACAAGCGGAACAGCAACTCCATTATCTGATGGAGTTGAAAAATAGCATAACGTTTAAGAAATTATTAAGAATACAAGAAAGAAGGGTAGCCCATGGCGACACCATTAGCAGAATTAATTCGACCAAAATCGTTAGACGACGTTGTGGGGCAACCACATCTTTTAGGAATAGGGAAACCGCTCAGAAGAATTATTGAATCCGGTCATATTCCGAATATGATATTTTATGGTTCTTCGGGTATTGGAAAGACAACGGTAGCACGCATTATTGCAGAGAAAACCAATATGCGGTTGCATAAATTGAATGGAACAAGTTGTTCAACAGCTGATATAAAAGCAATTGTAGAAGAGTTGGATACCATTGTAGGGCATAACGGTATTTTATTGTATCTTGACGAGATACAATATCTGAACAAAAAGCAGCAGCAATCTTTACTGGAGCATATAGAAAACGGAAATATTACTTTAATTGCTTCAACAACTGAAAACCCATATTTTTATATTTATAATGCAATTTTAAGCCGAAGTACGGTATTTGAGTTTAAACCCGTTACTCCCGATGAAATTCGTAAGGCGGTTACAAGGGCATTTTCTCTTTTAGAACAACAATATAGTCAGAAAGCGATTGTTGAAGAAAATGTGGTTGAACATATTGCTCAAACCTGTGGCGGCGATGTACGAAAGTCAATGAATGCAGCCGAATTATGTTATTTATCGGCAAATATAAATGAAAATGGCGAACGGGAAGTAACTCTAGAATTAGCGGAAATGCTTGCCCAAAAAAGCTCAATGAAATATGATCGAGATGGAGATCAACATTACGAAATTTTATCTGCTTTACAAAAGTCTGTAAGAGGTTCGGATGAAAATGCAGCATTACATTATCTAGCTAGGTTAATGGAAGCAGGAGATTTAATCTCTGCATGTCGTAGGATATTAGTTATGGCAAGTGAGGATGTTGGATTAGCATATCCTCAAGCAATTCCGATTGTAAAAGCTTGTTGTGATATGGCGAGGGAGCTTGGATTGCCGGAAGCACGGATTCCGTTAGCCGATGCGGTTGTATTATTAGCAACTGCACCAAAATCAAATTCGGCCTATAATGGAATTAACAGTGCAATGATAGACGTACAAAAAGGATTAGCTGGTGATATTCCATCACATTTAAAAAATGCACATTATGATGCAGAAACAAAGTCTTTGTCAGGGGCAAAGGGATACAAATATCCACATGAGTTTAAGAATCATTTTGTGAAGCAACAGTATTTACCGAATGAATTGAAAGACAGGGTTTATTACAGTTTTGGTGAGAATAAAAACGAGCAAGCGGCAAAAGCTTATCGAATGAAAATTATAAAGGAGTAAGAATAGATATGGTTTCTAAGAGTCAGATTACTGTTCGCTATGCAGAAACGGATCAAATGGGTATTGCACATCATTCTGTATATCCAATTTGGTTTGAAGTTGCAAGAACGGATTTTATAAAGAAAATAGGTATGACTTATACCGAGATGGAGAAAGCGGGAATTATGCTTCCACTAGCAGAATTACAATGTAAGTATATTTTTCCAACACATTACGAGGATGAACTTACAGTTGAAGTATATATAAAAGCATTAACACCAGCTCGCATTGAGTTTGCTTATACAGTATATCGGTATGGTGAAGATAACCCAGTTGCAACTGGTTCGACTTTACATGCCTGGACAGATACGAACAAAAGAATAGTAAATATGAAGCGATATCATAATGATATATATGAGTTGATTGAAAAGGCATTTGAATAAAAATTCAATTATCTTAGTGCATTTTATTTTATATTGAATAGAGGTCAATTTCAAAAGAAATTGACCTCTATTTATTGTGCGTTAATGCTATTGGCTAAAGCCTCTATATTGCCATATTCGATTTGTGGTAATGCTTTACCCTCTTTTTTCATTGAGAAAGCAGCCAAGTTAATAATCATTTTATCAAAGAATTTAGCGTGTTTCGCATCCATTATTCCGCCGACATATTGAATGGGGTGAATGTGGTCATATAACTTTTGAGGTATACTTGCTTTTAAAGCTACATCAATTTGACTTTCAATTGCGCTACAAATAAACATTGCTACATTGTGTTGAAATAAAGCTTCTTCGTGTTCCTTGCAAAAAGCACGGATTTTTGGATCGATAGTGCCCATTTTAATTGGGCTTCCTAATATAATATGATCATAAGAATTTAAATTGGGAATGGTGTCATTTGCGATTTGAATCAACTCAACATCACCATGAAGCTTTTTAGCTAAAGCTTCTGCACAAGTTTTCGTACTTCCATACTTTGAGGCATAAAGAATAATACTTTTCATATTACATATTATGACTTAATTAAGAAAGTCATATCCTTCCTCTCGCTCAAATTTCTTAAAATGGTCTATACAATATTGTATAGACCATTTTAGGTTGTTTATCCGAATAGTGGAGAAACTGGTTTATCTTGATAAATACGCTCAATTGCTTGTGCAAAGACAGGAGCAACTTCTAATTGAACAATTTTATCAATTTGCTTTTCTGTAGGTAATTCAATCGTATCCAAAATGATAACTTCTTTAATTACACTATTTTGAATACGGTCGATTGCAGGACCTGATAATACACCATGTGTAGCGCAAGCATAAACTTCTTTTGCGCCACCTTTTTCGATGATAGCAGATGCCGCATTACAAAGAGTTCCTGCAGTATCAATCATGTCATCTACTAAGATTACCTTTTTATCTTTTACATCACCAATAATATTCATAACCTCACAAACGTTTGCTTGTGGTCTGCGTTTATCAACGATAGCTAAAGGAGCATCAATTTTGTCTGCAAAATTTCTTGCACGTGTAACAGAACCTAAGTCAGGAGAAACGACAATGATTTCATCTTTACAGTCTTTAAATTTTTCAACAAAATGTGGAGCTAAAATCGGAACACCTAATAAGTGATCAACGGGAACATTAAAGAAACCTTGAATTTGTGCTGCATGTAAATCCATAGTAAGAACACGATCTGCACCGGCAGCCACAATCAAATCAGCAACCAGTTTTGCTGTAATTGGATCACGAGCTCTTGATTTTCTATCTTGTCTTGCGTAACCAAAATAAGGGATAACCGCTGTAATTCTACCGGCTGATGCACGTCTAAAAGCATCGCACATGATGAGAAGTTCCATTAAATTGTTGTTTACAGGTTGGGAGGTTGATTGTACAACAAACACATCGGAACCACGAACAGATTCTTTAATGCTGACAGAGATTTCTCCATCACTAAAAGTTTTTACTTCAGATTGACCGAGTGGAAGACCTAAGCTTTTTGCAATTTGTTCTGCTACATGTTTGTTCGAGTTTGCTGTAAAAATTTTAATATCCTTACCGTGTAAATTCATATAATATTGCTCTCCTTTTTCTCTTGCCAAAATCCTGAATGGCGAAATAATTGGTAGCTTCTTGTTCAGGTGTCTGTCAAAAAGCTACCGTGTTGTTATGTTTCTATTGGTGCATCATTTCGTCGCACAATATTGGTATTGCACATGACTTATGCAATTTATTAGGATGGAGTTTATTTGTTATAACCCTCTTTGTTAATTTGACGGCTACGAGCGATTGCCAAACTTGCATCCGGAACATCTTCGGTAATTGTTGAACCGGCAGCGGTATAACCACGTTTTCCAACCTTTACAGGAGCAACTAAATTGGTGTTACAACCAATGAAAGCATCATCTTCAATGGTGCATCTTGCTTTGGTTTTTCCATTGTAGTTTACGGTAACTACACCACAGCCAAAGTTAACGTTCTTACCAACATCGCTGTCACCCACATAAGTAAGGTGAGAAACGTGTGTATTTTCGCCAACCACAGAGTTCTTAATTTCAACGAAATCGCCTAGATGAACGCCCTCTTTAATTGTGCTATTTGGTCTTATGTGGCAGAATGGACCAATTGTTACATTGCTCGCAATAAAAGAATTATAACATTGTGACGCGTTAAAAACAACATTATTCTCGATTTTTGAATTTTGAACTAAACTATTTGGACCAATTGAACATCCTGAGCCAATTTCTGTTGTTCCTTTTAGTATAGTTGACGGAAGAATAACGGTTCCTTTTCCAATTTTAACCTCAGGAGAAATCAGTACGCCGTCTAAGCTTACAAATTCAACACCGTTGTCAAAATGGTTATCAATTACTCTCCGATTTGCAATTGCGTTTAAATTGCAAAGGTCACGGCGAGAGTTTGCCCCCAAAATAACATCTGGGTTATCGGAAATATAAGCATTTACTTTTCTTCCTTTTGCCAAAGAAAGTGCAATTGTATCAGGAAGATAATACTCACCTTGTGAATTAGAATCATCAATATCAAAAAGAACTTCTAATAAGTATTTTACATTAAACCAATAAGCACCTGAATTTACTTCGTTAATTAAAAGCTCATTGTTTGATGCATCTTTTTGTTCTACAATACGCTCAAGACCGTATCGATTACGAACAATACGTCCGTATCCGGTTGGATCATCAAGTCTTGCTGTAATTACAGTGATTGCGTTGTTTTGCTTTTTGTGCATATCATAAGCATTTTGGATTGTTGTTGAATCCATAAATGGGGCATCGCCGCAAAGAACAATAACATCACCATCTATATTTTTCTCTAAGAAATTTTTTGCCATCATTACAGCGTGACCTGTACCTTTTTGCTCTTTTTGAATAGCGGTGCTGATATTATCTTCTAAAATATTTTCAACAAGTTCACTTTTATAGCCTGTTACTGCACAAATGTTGTTAATATCGGCATTGTGGCAAGCATCAATAACCCAATTAATCATAGGCTTAAATAATACTTCACATAATACTTTAGGTAAATCCGACTTCATGCGTGTACCTTTACCGGCAGCTAAAATAATAGCAGATTTATTAGACATGAAAAGACTCCTTTAAAATAGAATAAAATATATTGTTTTAATCAGTATATAAACTTATTTGTATATGGAATAAAACAATTATTTACCTTTATATTATTGCAATTATTACTATGATTTGCAAGACAAAATAAAAAACTTTGTGAATTTTATTAATTTTATAAAAAAGTTTAAAAATTTTTGCTTAAAATATGGCAAAATACCAATAACTCTGTTATAATATATCTAATGCTTATGCGGATAAAAGAAGTATAAGCAAAATTCTTGTGCGGAAAACTTGCAATTTAGTTGCAAGTCTTGTTTTCGTATATCTAAAAATTTGGAGGAGATCAAAAGTGAGCAACAAATTTGTTTATCTTTTCTCTGAGGGAAATGGCTCAATGCGTGAGCTATTAGGCGGCAAAGGTGCAAACCTTGCAGAAATGACCAATCTAGGAATGCCTGTACCTCAAGGCTTTACAGTGACTACTGAAGCATGTACACAATACTACAAAGACGGTGAAGTAATTAACGATGATATTCAAGCTGAAATCATGAGAAATATTACTGAGCTAGAAAAAATTGCTGGCAAAAAATTAGGCGATAAAGAAAACCCATTATTAGTATCTGTTCGTTCCGGCGCTAGAGCTTCTATGCCTGGTATGATGGACACTATCCTAAACTTAGGTCTTAATGATGAAGTTGTTGAAAGCTTCGCTGCAAAAACTGGTAACCCACGTTTTGCATATGACTCATACCGTCGTTTCATTCAAATGTATTCTGACGTTGTAATGGAAGTTGGTAAGAAATATTTTGAAGAGTTAATCGACGAAATGAAAGAGAAAAAAGGCGTTAAACTTGACACTGAGTTAGATGCTGATGATCTAAAAGAACTTGCAAATCAATTCAAAGCTGAATATAAAGCAAAAATCGGTTCTGATTTCCCATCTGATCCGAAAGAGCAACTAATGGGAGCTGTAAAAGCTGTATTTAGAAGCTGGGACAACCCTCGTGCAAATTACTATCGTAGAATGAACGATATCCCTTCTGATTGGGGTACTGCTGTTAACGTTCAAATGATGGTATTTGGTAATATGGGCGAAACTTCCGGTACTGGTGTTGCTTTCTCAAGAAACCCATCAACTGGTGAGAAAAAACTATATGGCGAATATCTAATGAACGCTCAAGGTGAAGACGTTGTTGCTGGTGTTAGAACTCCTTTAACAATTGATCACTTAAAAGAACAAAATCCTGCAGTTTACGAGCAATTCGTAACGATTGTTAATACATTAGAAAATCATTATCATGATATGCAAGATATGGAGTTTACAATCGAAGATGGTAAACTATTCATGCTTCAAACTAGAAATGGTAAACGTACTGCTGCTGCTGCATTACAAATTGCTTGTGATTTAGTTGACGAAGGTCAAATTAACAAAGAACAAGCTGTATTAATGATCGATCCAAAACAATTAGATGCTTTATTACATCCACAATTTGACGTAAAAGCTCTAAAAGCTGCTGCTCCTATTGGCTCTGCTCTTCCTGCATCTCCTGGTGCTGCTTGCGGTAAAGTAGTATTCACTGCAGATGCTGCTGTAGAGTGGGCTGAAAAAGGTAACAAAGTAATTTTAGTTCGTCTTGAAACTTCTCCAGAAGATATCGAAGGTATGCACGTTGCAGAAGGTATTCTAACTGTACGTGGTGGTATGACATCTCACGCTGCTGTTGTTGCACGTGGTATGGGTACTTGCTGTGTATCTGGTTGCGGCGAAATTAAAATTGATGAAGATGCAAAAGTATTCTCACTTGGCGGAAAAACATTCCACGAAGGCGATTATATTTCTCTTGATGGTTCAACTGGTAACATTTACGGTGAAGCAATTCAAACTGTTGCTGCTTCTATTTCCGGTAACTTTGATAGAATTATGAAATGGGCTGATGAATTCAGAACATTACAAGTAAGAACAAATGCTGATACACCTAAAGATGCTGTACAAGCTGCTACTTTCGGTGCAGAAGGTATCGGTCTTTGCCGTACAGAGCATATGTTCTTTGAAGGCGATAGAATTAAAGCTATGCGTGAAATGATCGTTTCTAAAACTGAGGAACAAAGAAGAGCAGCTCTTGCTAAACTTCTTCCAATGCAAAGAGGCGACTTTGAAGGCTTATATGAAGCAATGGGTGGTCACCCAGTTACAATTCGTTTCTTAGACCCACCTCTACACGAATTCTTACCAACTGCTGAAGATGATATTGCTGCATTAAGCAAAGAAATGAACATCTCTGTTGAAGAATTAAAAGCTGTTGTATCTTCTCTACATGAGTTCAACCCAATGATGGGTCACCGTGGTTGTCGTCTAGCTGTTTCTTATCCAGAAATCGCTGAAATGCAAACAACTGCTGTTATTGAAGCTGCAATCAACGTTAAGAAAGCTCATTCAGATTGGAACATCGTTCCTGAAATCATGATTCCACTTGTTGGTGAAATCAAAGAGTTAGCTTATGTTAAATCAATTGTAACTTCTACTGCTGATGCTATTATCGCTAAAGCTGGTTGCGATTTACATTACAAAGTTGGTACAATGATCGAGATTCCTCGTGCTGCTATCACTGCTGATGAAATTGCTACTGAAGCTGAGTTCTTTAGCTTTGGTACAAACGACTTAACTCAAATGACATTCGGCTTCAGCCGTGATGATGCTGGTGCTTTCTTAGGTTCTTACTATGATAAGAAAATCTACGAAAACGATCCATTTGCTCGTTTAGACCAAAAAGGTGTTGGCAAACTAGTTAAGATAGCTTCTGATTTAGGTCGTCAAACTCGCCCTGACATCAAACTTGGTATCTGTGGTGAGCACGGTGGAGATCCAAGCTCTGTTGAATTCTGCCACAAAGCTGGTTTAACTTATGTTTCTTGTTCTCCATTCCGCGTTCCAATCGCAAGATTAGCTGCTGCACAAGCTGCAATTAAATTCTCTAAGTAAGATTTAATAGAATGATTAAAAGGACACTGCATTTGCAGTGTCCTTTTTGGTATGTAACTAGCTTCGTATTATGCTTATTCGCTTTTCATCAATAAACTGGAATCTATTGAACAGCATAGGTAAATACATTCAAATCAACGATTTCTTTTCCGCCCCAGTTTTTCTCCTGAACAGTATTGGGTTCTTTTATAAAACCATTTTTTATCAGTACTTTTGCAGAAAAAACATTTTCGGGCATAACAAATGCTTTCAACTTTTGGATACCTATATCATTACAAAGATAATCAATCATAAGCTTTACCGTATTAGTCGCAATGCCTCTGTGCCAATACAATTCGCTTATTCGATAGCCTATCGTTATTTGGTTCACTCTTTTTTTATAATCAAACATTTCTGCAAGACCAATAAGTTTATCAGGTTCTTCGCACAGATAAATGCCTGCGATAATTAGTTTCTTTTTATCAAAATCTCTCCCACCAAGGTTTCTAATTGCAGCTAGCAAATTACCCCTGCTTTTTTTATATAAAAACGGTGGAATATATTTATATACATTATCATTGCAAGCTATTTCGGATAATGCATCTATGTCATCATCACTCATCTTTCGGATAATGAGTGTTTCATTTTGCAAGCTTGGGAAACATTCAAACAGTTCAGCCATAACAGTCCTCCAATAAATTATGATTTCTCGCTCTGTCGCAAACTATCAATAATCTTCAACAATATTATACTATCAAATAAACTTGTACACAAGCTGCAATTAAATTTGCTAAGTAATTGAAAGAATATTTTTCTTTCCAGTTTTAAGCTAAAATATAACAAGCACATTTACGAGTAACTGTTAATGTGCTTGTTTTTTTGGCAAAATTAATATGCAATATGAAGCATATCGCTTTGTCGTGTGCTGTTTTTATAAGAGAAGAAATGCGTAATTATACGTTACCGAATCTATCAACTACTTTTACTTTATAAAACCCAGCTACACCGCTTTCATCACGATAACTTTCAACGATAGTCGAAGCTATTTGATTATCATAGGATGGAACGAAGTTTTGGCTATCCCCTTTATATATACGATAATAGCAGAAATACGGGTCAGTTGATTTACTCCAACGAATCATACCATTATCCTCGCTTACATCTTCAACCGTACATGGAGTACGATTGATATAATCAGTTGTAAGTAAAGTGACAGAGTTTGCAGGAACTTGAATGCAAGCTGTGTCTTCGGTCACAGAAATCAATTCCGTATAGGACTGCATATCCCCAAATTTATTTCGAGGTACATTTGCGGAATCGTAGACATATTTTCTCATTGGTTGATTGGTAGAGAGCGCTTTCAGTGAAACAGTAATATCGGTTGATTCTTCATGTCGATTTACAATAGCAATGGAAAAGCTGCCATCGTCGTTGCTAACGCCACCACAGCGCAAGTAATAGTCTTCTGTTTCAATGGTTAGAGGTTTTGAGTCTTTGTTAAAATATTTCGCAATTAGTCCATAACAATATAGCCAGTCACGAGGTGAATAATCATCACCATCCCATTTGGTGAGTCCCCATTTGTTATAGCGGAAATCCGTACCCTTAGGATTTGGATAGTCAGTAAAAGTCCAAAGCGCACAAGCATAAACACCGGCGTTAATAGCGGCTAAAGCCATTTCCGTAATCATTAACGCTGAATATGCCTCTTGTCCGTCATAAAAGTATTTACATACATCCATCTTAACACCATTTACATTATTCATATCTTGGGCTAATCCAAACTCACCAAGAATAAAACGACGTTCATATGGTAATAGCTTTTTAACGGTTTTCTTTACATTTTTATAGAACACCTTGTAAAAATCAAGGTCTTGTGGTTCAAAATCATTTACATAATGATGCCCACCAAATATTTCGGAAATAGGTACCATACCGTTTGAAATTGCCCAGTCAATGGATTCCCAACGTTCATATGGAGACGCATCTGTTGCAAGCAATTTAACAGGGAGGTTTCTGCGTTTGAATTCTCTATATAGATATGTATGATAATCTTTAAATACAGGTAATTCAAAGAAGATATTACCCCAGTCCTCAATACTTAATTCATTTGACATACAATAAAATTCAATATTTTTAATTCCTTTTTCATTGATTAAGTAATCTAGTTTATCGGCAACATTCCGAGCGTATTCTTCTTTTTCTTGTTGGGTTTGATGACGTGTTGTATGACCTGTTAAATAAATTGAGGTATTTGCAGGAATGTGGGTTTTTTCGCAGTATTCTGCGAAATCATCCATTTCTTCTTTCGTCCAATTTGGAGCGCCACCCCACATTCTAGTAAATCCGGGTGATAGCTCACGATAGATTTTACCCACTACTTCATTGAATTGGCGGTCACTCATTTTACGATATAACCCAGCTTCACTGTTGTGAAATCCTGCTCCGCAAAAGCGCGCCATGATTGGTTCTTTTCTAGCTGTTATTTTGCTTTTCATCTCATATTCCCTCCGTTAATAAATTATATTTGTATTTATATTACGCCGCAAGGCGTAGATATCAATTACACAACGAATAAGTAATTACAAAAGTCATTTTTTATTTGCGTTTATTATATTCCTTAGTTTACTAAAACACAAGTAGAAGATATGCTTTGAAATTTGTATGATATGATGAAAAGCTATTATGGTTTTGGTCGGTAGGAAAAGAAAATTCCCTAGCTCTATTTCAAAGCTAGGGAATTCAATTTATTTCGTAGGTAAGAACGATGTAATAAAGATTACAAGTATAATTGCAGGAGCAATATACTTCATAATAATGCTGAATAGTTTTTTCCATCTAAAACGAATGGATCCATCATTTGAAATTTCTTCTGAGGCATTATCAATACCCCAAATGTACCCAACAAATATACACATAAAGAAACCGCCAAGAGGCATTAACAATTTATCTGATACAAAACTCATAAGGTCGAAGATAGTGTTTCCAAAGAATTTAACATCAGCTAGTGGGCCAAATGATAGTGCAGCAAATATACCGATAATTGTCATAATTGATGCAATGATGATAGAAGCAGTCGCACGTTTCATTTTTAAGTTATCGATACAGTAAGATGTTACAACTTCCAATAGTGAAACAGAAGAGGTAATCGCTGCAAAGAAAACAAGCACAAAGAACAGTACACCGAAAATTACGCCAAAAGGCATTGATTCAAATACTTTAGGTAGTGTTTCAAATAATAATCCAGGACCGGCAGTTGGTTTGAATCCAAAAGCAAAAACGGCTGGTAAGATTGCAAATCCGGCAAGAACAGCAACAAGGGTATCTAGAGTAGGGATGATAAATGCACTTTTTTGAAGATTTACTTCTTTGTTTAAGTAACTACCATATGTGATGATAGCACCCATACCCAAACTCAAGCTGAAAAATACTTGTCCCATAGCTGCTAATAGAACTTTAGAAATCTCAGATATTGAATCAATATGAGAAAAGTTTGGAATAACGAAGTATTTAACGCCCTCCATTGCACCTGGAAGTGTAACAGAACGAATTGCAATAATGATAATAAATATGAATAGAAGAGGAAGCATTATTTTGCTTGCTCGTTCAATTCCCTTTGCAACGCCACCAATTACAATAATACAAGTAAGTGCCATGAAAACGATATGCCAGATTACCGGCTCTACAGGTGATTGAATAAAGTTTTTAAAGTAAGCGGAGGCATCAGTAACGTGTGTATTGGTTACATACGTAGTGATATATTTTAGCACCCATCCGCCGATTACACTGTAGTAGGATAGAATAATGAATGCACATACAACGCCAATAACGCCAATAAAAGTAAATTTTTTATTTAACTTGTGATAGGCACCAATAGGATTTAGTTTTGTTTTTCTGCCAATTGCCATTTCACCAAGCATAATTGGAACACCTAAAACCAAAACAAAGAATAAGTAAATTAATACAAAGATTGCACCGCCACCTTCTCCGGCGATATAAGGAAATTTCCATAGGTTGCCTAAACCTACAGCAGAACCTGTTGCGGCAAGGATAAATCCTAGAGAGGAAGTGAACCCGCCACGTTTTTTTGCTTCATTTTTCATAATATTCCTCCTTAACAGTTTTTTACGTCAGCACTTTAAAGCGAAATCCTATTAACTTAGTATTATTTAGTATAATCGAAAAACGAGTGAAACACAATAAAAAAATTTGCTGTACCCCCAAAAACGGCATACAGCATAATTTTTTAACAAAGGATAATATTATTTTTAGTCATAAAAGCGAAATAAATTCATAACAATTAGAAATATTTCTGTAATAATCATTTTATTTACAAATAACACTTTCAACCATTTGTGCAAACAATGTATTCGCCCAAGCAAACCATTCTCTTGTGAAATTATGAGGATTATTTACATCAAATCCTTCGTGCATAAAGTTTGTTCCTGCATGAGTGGTAGCAATCATATTCAGACAATCTGCAATTTCATCCGGATTGGTGCTGGTTAATATCTGCATGGTTAATGAAATGTGCCAAATATAATTGTTTGGTGTATGTGGGCTACCGATTCCTTTAGCGGCAGTACCTTCATAATAGTAAGGGTTATCCTTGGATAGAATGAATTTTCTTGTGTTTTGGTAAATTGGATTGCTAGCATTGGTATATCCTAAATAAGGTATTGCTAGTAAGCTAGGAGAGTTAGCATCGTCCATTAAGTTATGGTTACCAAATCCATCTGTTTCATATGCAAAGATTTTTCCGTATTTGTAATGGTCTACAATACCATAAGTTTGAATACCATTGTCGATTTCAGAAGCTAAAGTAGTGCAAGTATCTGCTAATACTTGATCAGAATAACCGATAGTGCACAATTCAGCTGCGTATTTTAATGCAACAACCGCCATCATATTAGAAGGAATTAAATATCCAAATGTACAAGCATCATCTGAAGGACGGAATCCAGACCATGTCATACCTGTATAATTTACAGGACGACCTTTTCCATTGTTCACTAAAGTATCTGTTTCAACGCAATCAACACGAGTAAAGAAATATGGAGAGGATTCGTGATGCTGTTCTGTTTTAAAGGTAGCAACAATGGTTGCAATCATTTTCTTGAATTCGGATGTAAAAATAGAGGAATCCTTTGTTGATTGATAATATTCGTGGGACAAATATAAAGCAGCACATAATGAGTCAATTTCATATTTACGTTCCCATACCCATTTGCTTTCAAAATTAGTAGAGTCTTTATAGCCATGTTCATTTACTTTTTCTTTTGCATTAAATGCGTTCGCATAAGGGTCTAAATTGATATAATAAGCATGTTTAGCAATTACACTTTTTAAAATAGCTTTTAAGTCTTCATCTTGACTTGCATATTTAATATATGGTTTTAATTGTGCAGCACTATCACGAAGCCACATTGCAGGGATATCACCTGTAATTACAAAGTAGCTATCATCTTCTAGTTGTTGTACTGTTGTTTCAATAGTGTTTAAAAAGCATTGTTTGATGAGTGGTGCAAGTTTTGGATATTTCGCTTGTACAATTGTTTCGAGCTCATTAGCTCTTTCTAATAAAATTTTAGGTGTATTCATATTCAATATCTCCTCTGATTTTTACTTTTTTACTTGGCTGACTATCTTATTATGTTTCTCACAAATCCAGTTGCATTATACAATGAAATGAACTAAAAATCAATAGAATTGCTTGCTTTCTTGTTTATTTGAAGATTGAAAATGAAAAGAAGTTTGCTTTTGGCAAACTTCTCTTATATCATTTATTTTAGTTTGATTTTTTTAGGATCATAACGATTGATTGATGCATTATTTGCGGTTGGTTTTAATGGCTCTTTCCATTTATCTACTAGCTTTTTAAAATCTTCGCCTTTTACATCAAATAAAATAGATTCACGCATTTTATCAAACTGGCTAGGATCTTTTGTTACATCATAGCGAATTGCTACATAGTAAGCATCTTCATCTGGAATAACGACTGCTTTACCATCTGGTTTTAAATCGTTGAAAACAGCTTTTACAACCTTTTCAGATGGAACTTTTGAATCCTTTTTGATGTATTGCTTTGTATCTTCATCTTTTAGAATTACATCGTCTTTAGCATTTGGATTATGTTTTGATCCAGCTTTATAATGAATAAATGCATCTTGAACTTCATTATAAGATTTACCTTGTTCGTTGATAAGTTTTGCATATTCATCAGCTTTTGCTTTTAACGTTTTATTGTTTGTTTTTTGTTCATCTGTTAGTTTATCGCCGGTTTCTAAAGGAATTTTAAGCATATTTACACTTGCAAAGTTTTCTTTAAAATGGATTAACAAGTTTGCATTGGATACTTCTTCGATTCCACCCTTGCCATAATATTTTTCAAATATTACAGATTCTTTTTGTTGGTTGATAGAAACCAAGTTCATTGTTTCTTTGCTAACGCCATTTGGTTCATAGTATTTTCCAACTTGTTCCCATTTGTCATCAGTACTTTTCTTAATCATTTTTTGATCAGATTCTGTTAACTTTAAGCCTAATACTTCAAATTGGTTGTCAATTGCAACGTAACGATCAGCAGTTGCTTTTGCAGAGTCAATAATCCATTGCTTTGCGGGCTTTTTGTCTAAGGTTTGTTTCATTAAGTTTTTGATATCAGATTTAATGTCCTTATGATACATTGCTTGAGAATAAGCATCCATAGTAAATGCTATGTAAAGGCCGGATGGGATTTTTTTACCGTTGTAATCATACGCCCAGGTTGTATCCTGGCAAGCTGTTAAAGAAAGCATGGTACACGCAATGATTAAAACAGCTATCATTTTTTTCATCATTTTCATTAATGTTCCTCCTAGATATGAGTACAAATGAGTTTGTATAGTATAACCCTATGTATCAACATATTTTTTTCATACAACAATTAAATTTATTATACATTCTTTTGTATATATTGTCTAGTAGTTTATGATAAATTTAACAAATGGGTATGAAATTTTACATTAACATTTGTTCTATTTTCACGATAGCATTCATTTAAAATTTACAGTTAAAATAACTTTGTAAAGCAATTAAATAGTAAGGTTATATTATGTAAAATAATAAATCGCCCAACCAAACGATTGGGCGATTAGCAAATTATTGTTTTGCAGTTTTGTTATTTAATTTGAATAACGGTTTACATATTGCAACGCTAAAGATAGCCGCAGAAGCAATTTCTAAAAGAGCGTTAAGGCTTACGATTGCTAAGAAAACTTGTTGTAATGGAAACGCTTTGAAAAATGCCCATAAACAACCCAAAACCATAATGGTGTGAAGCAACGTTCCAATAATTGCAGAAACTGTAATTGCAATATAGCCTTTTTGATCCGCTTTTTTTATAAGCAAAAATAAATATCCTACGATTACGCCTAAAAGAATACGAGGTAAGATACACATTACAATAGAGCCTAATGGGTTTCCGCTAGCAAATGGTGAAAACAACATATCACCAGGATTTCCACTCCAAATTGCACGAATCATACTCATAATTCCAAATGAAAATCCAAGTATTCCGCCATAAGTCGGACCTAATAAAATAGCACCGATGATTACGGGAATATGTAAGATTGTCATTGAGATTGGTGGAATCATGATAAATCCTAAAGGTGTGAATGTTAAAACAGCGATGAGTGCTATCAAAATAGATAGCTGAGTAAGTTTAAGCGTACTCATAGGGCTTTTACGAATGGTTGACATAAAGTATTCCTCCTTGCTAATACTCTTTCATAACGAAAGATGCATTGCAAATAAATTTATATAAACAGATACACTTATTTGTATTATTTTCTAGGTTGGAAAACAAATTCTTAGTACAAATTAGTGTTACTCTGCATATACCATATGGGAAAATTATTATTTTGTTTTAGTATTTTTATAATAAATGTCCAATAACCCGTATAATACAAGGTTTGGATTCGTGTTAATCTTTGATTTACAATGTGGAACAATATTTTCAGCAATGCCACCTGTTACAACGACTGTAGCTTCTTGCCCGATTTCTGCATTCAAACGTTCAATCATGCCATCAATCATACTGGCGGTTCCAAAAACAATACCGGAACGCATGGAATCTATACTATTCGTTCCAATTACAGTATGTGCATTTTCAAACTCAATATGAGGGAGTTGTGCAGTATTTTTTGAAAGTGCATCCAAAGAGATATTTACGCCGGGCATAATAGAAACGCCCAAGAAAAACTTATCTTTGTCTAAAACAGAAAATTTTGTTGCTGTTCCTAAATCCACAATAATACATGGCATTTTATAACGGTTCATTGCAGCAACTGCACTGCAAACCAAGTCAGCACCTAATATTCCAGGGTTATCAATGCGAATATTTAAGCCTGTTTTTGTTCCGGGAGAAACAGTAAAAACTTTGCATCCCAATAAAGAAGAAATTGCCTTTTTTAATGTAGGTAGTAAAGGGGGAACAACACTTGATATAATTGCACCATCAAATTTATCAACAGAATACCCATGAAATTCGATTACACCTTTAAAACTAATTGCATATTCATCCGGCATCTTATATTTGTCTGTGCACAAGCGAGTTACAAAAAGAAGTTTGTCATCTTCAAATCCGCCAAGTACAATGTTTGTGTTTCCGACATCTACTGTAAGCACCATTATAATCATTCCTTTCTCGATCTGGTGTCTTGCGTTTTTGTGGTTTATATTATATTCTTTTTATCGTTATTCGTCAAGTTTAGAAGAATTCAATACTCACTTTCTTACCTGTTTTTTGCAATTCTTTGGCTAAATCCTTAATCAAATTCAGCTTTAATCCAAGAGAAACAGGCATTCCTGGGTTTTGATGTGCTGGGTTTAAGGCTTGACCTACTAGGAAGTGAATCTCTGTACACTCTTCCAGCATAATCCTTGTAAGCCTTGTTGCACCATCCTGTTTGTTTAAAGCAAAATGTTCTAAATTATCTTGTCCACTTTCGGTAAAAAGCTTCATGTATTCTAAGCATTTTCTTAATGTCAAAACACCTTCTGTTACTAAATCAATGCCTGAAATTTTTGCAGTAGGAGGAACGGCTGGGTTTTCGTAATCAATTTGTACATCAAGCTCTTTGCCTGTAATTCGGCTTACAATTTGAGAAGTAGTTCCACCGCAAACAACCTTAAGCCCTTGATTATACATCAGCTTATCAACAACTACTTTGTCTAAATCCGAATTCATTGGAGGTCCGACCATTACGGTAAGAGGCTTAATTGGCTTGATTCGCATTGCACATACGGTAGAATCGTCACCCGGTTTATCCATATAAAGCGTGTTGACACTTGCAAGAAGCTTTCTACATAATGTACGAGGTGTTACCTCACTGTTCATATTTTCTTTAATGTATCCAACAATGTTATCATATTGCCATCCTAAATCCAGCAATCGTCCAACTCCGGCGTGAACTACGCCGTCAGAAAAAGAGACAATCATATCATTTATTTCTGCTTGAAAATAGCTGATGTAGATTGTTTTTCCTTCGATACTTAATTCATCACGTTGAATTGGCGTAACGATATTGTTTTTTAAATAAACCGTTGAAGGGTTATCAAATTCGGCAAGATAAACCATTCCGCTGTTTTCAATTTTAACGATTGTAAACGTGGAATATGCAATGCCACGTTCACTACAAACGGGGAGGGTAGAGGCAATAGTTTCAACGGCTTCTACAAGTGTTGCTCCTTTTGCAAGCATGGTTGCAATGATTTTACTCGTAAGGGTAGATAGAATGTTGGCTTTTACTCCACTTCCTAGCCCATCTGCTAATACTGCTAAAAAGAAATCATCTTGCCGAACAATTTCAACTTTATCACCACAAAGCTCTTCGCCATATTTGAATAGGCTTTCGTGGGCTTCATCAATAAATAATTTCATATTAAGCCTCCGAAATATCTTTGATGGAACGCTTTAAGTTCGTTAGCGCAACCTTGGTTTCAGCAGTTGTTTCACCTAAAAGACTTGCAATTTCTTGAGCAACACGCATTTGTTTCTCAATTACATTTTGAGCGACATCAACTGTGCTAAATCGAAGCTTAGCCAATTCTTCTTTATTCTTTTCTTGCTCGCTAATATCTTTGGCAAAAGCAATAAACATATTGTTCTTTTGAACATAAATTACTGTGATTTCCACTTTGATTTCTTCCGTATACCCATTTGAAATGCATACAATAGGAACTTGTTTTATCTTAGCCTCTTCAAAAGCAGCAAGACCATATAAAGCTGGAATAATTTCTCCAATGATTTCTGCTCGAGTTACACCAAACAACTCTTCTGCTTTTGGGTTTAAATCAGTAACAAGCATCATTTCATCGAATGAAATAATACCATTTGGTGAATTTTCAATCACTAATGATGACATGTTTTCAGCACGTTCACGTAAGAATGGCAAACACATTGTTACATCGGCTTTCTTTTGAAAAACAGCGATTGCTTTTTGACGACAAGTCGGGTATCCACAGCTACCACAATTTAGCTCTTGTTCTACTGTAGTCTTACCGATTTTAGCAAGAATTTCTTTTATTTGTGCTTCTGTTGGCATATCTTTCATTGCTTTGCGATTTGTAAAGACACGAGGATGTGAAAACTCAACTTGCGCAGATTTTGCAGGCATATCATCAATTGGTAATTTATCAGCTTTGAGTTTTGCGGTAGATTGTAAAATGCTTTTTTGATGCATTCTCATAATTGGCCCACCGATGCAGCTGCCGGCGCAAATGTTTGCTTCAATAAATAGACCACTTATTTCTTCCTTTTGCATAGCGGTAAAGAATTCAATGCAGCGATCAATTCCATCAACAGAAATGGGTGTATATTCATAAAAGTCCTTTGGCGGAATGGTTTTAATAATGCCTTCTTGTTTTGGATAGATACGTGAAATTGGTTCAAGAACTCCGACTGTATGCTCATCTCTTTTACAAATTGGTATATGTTCTTCTTGCAGCCATTCGTCAATATCTTGGAAGGTTAATACTTCATTGACTAATCCACCTGAAAGCGGATCTTCAGCTTCGTACATTTTAGAAAGGCAAGGTCCTATAAATACAACCTTGATGTCACCATAGGTTTCTCTCATTAAACGTGCATGAGCCATCATAGGGGAAGATACAGGCGCAAGCATTTTGATTAAAGATGGAAAATGACGCTCGATTAGCATTACAATAGAAGAGCAAGCGGTTGCAATAATGTTTTTCATTTGTCCGTTTTGCATTAACTTTGCATATTCCTTTGAAACACAAGCTGCACCGATAGCCGTTTCTTCAACGCCAGCAAATCCAAGCTGTTTTAGGCTTTGACTAATTTGAGAAAAACTTTGTTGATACCAACCAACATAAGAAGGCGCAAGGCTGACGTAAACAGGCTTTTCGGAAGCCAGTAATTCTTTCACCTTATCTGTGTTTCTTCGAAAGTATTTTGCACCTTTAGGACAAGTTTCCATACAATTTCCGCAAAGAACACATTCAGTATCAATTATTTTCGTTTTAGAATCCTTAAACTCAATTGCTTTTAATGGACATTCCCGAATACATTTATAGCAGTTTTGACAGTTTGACGCATTTAACCGAATAATACTCATATCTTATCCCCCATTCATTTGTGGAAAACACACTGCACACATTATAAATCATAATACAATCCCAAATAGTTGTTTTGAATATCGTTTGCAGGGAACGCATTGTATGTGTTTCGAATGTTATTTATAAAATTTCAATTTAGTTGGTTTGATTATTTTTTAAAGCAATTGCTTTGTTATAGATTTCTTCGTAAAAAATTTTTTCTGCGTTGGAAAATCCAACATTATTGACTGGAGTCCCATCAATTGTTGTTGCAATTCCGTTTAAGCAACAGCCAAGACAAAACGAAGCTTTCAATTTTACAAAGTCTTCTAATTTATTTCGTTGAATCAGTTCTTCGAATGTTTTGATAACTTGATATGATCCTTTCATATGGCAAGAGCTACCCACACAAACTTTAACCTCTATCATAGTAAAACCCTCCTAAAGAAAAATGACCAATATGTTATTTTTTTAACAATCTAATTTTATCATTTAATAAATCAAATTGCAATAATAATGGACAGAAAAATGCTTCTTTCTGTCCGAATAAAATGTTATCTTGATTGATAAATAAGTAATTCAAATTCAATCGTTGTTGTCAGCTCATTGAGTGACATTAAACGTTCCGTATCTTCCTTTGATGTTTTATAATAATAAGGAGTCATTTGAAATAAATTCATAATATCTTCGTTATTGGATAAATGAATTTGTGATTTCACTTTTTCCTTGTTTAACAGAGTAAACCCGTCTAGTTCATACGGCTTAACCTCATTTTTATAAGGATTTTTGTAAACTGCTTGTTTTAATTCAAATAGGTGATTTTCAGCGGGTATAACCAATATCATAATCCCATTTTTCTTTAATACACGATGAAATTCTTCACCGCAATATGGGGCAAACAGCTCCATCAATATATCGCAATACTCCGTCTCAATAGGCAGATGAAAAACGCTGCCCACAGCAATTTGAACAGTAGATGCATTGATTTGTTTCATCCGCTTTGCAGCGTATTTCAAGGCTTCTTTGGAAATATCGATTCCAAGTATAGAAGGCGTAATGCCATTATTGTGAATTGCTTGATAGATTCCTTGTGTGTAGTAGCCTTCCCCACACCCAACATCTGCAATAGTAGGCTCATTCAGTTGATGTTCTTTTATAATATGGACCAGCTCGTTAGATAGGGTATCTAATAGCGGTTGATAAAACCCTTTGCTTAAGAATTGGTTTCTCGTGTCGACCATCAGTTTGTTGTCACCGGGTGCTTTGGAATTCATTTGATTGGAAGGCAGTAGGTTTACATAGCCGCTTTTGGCAATATCAAAGCAGTGATTATTTTCACAGAGATAACTTTTATTTTCTATTTTTAGCGCTTGCTTGCAAATGGGGCAAGTGAAATATGCCATTGTATCAGTCCTTTTTTATAAAATCATAGCATAGAGTGAAAGACTATTCGAATAAATTGACATCAAAATACATTAATGTTAATATTGTTGTGAAGTAGATGCTGTGTGGTGAGGTGTCGCAATGAAAAGAAAGTTATGTGTGCTCATAGTGAGCTCAATTTTTCTTATGTTACTTTTAATAAGTTGTGAGGAATCGAGAAAAAATAATCAATCAAGTAATTTAACGTTGCAGGAGGGCGTGGCTACACCCTTAAGAATTGGAAAAGGCCCAATGAAGGTTGAATTCGTAAAACGATATACTTTAAAACAAGCAATCCAAGAGGCGGATGTTGTGGCAATTGTTGAAATTACATCTTGGCTTTCAGAAGAAAATTACTCTTATCATACTTATTTCAAAGCAAAAATGATCAACCAACTCATTAACAAAATAGATAACAACTTAGAGGATTTTACCTTGGTTCAACATGGTAGTTCAAAAGCTACACTTGCATCATATCCCTTGTTTCAAAAGGGTGATCAGCTTTTGTTATGCTTAAAGAAAAATAAAGATGGTGTCTTTTATATTGTAGGCGATTTGCATACTTCAATGCAGTATCGAAGTAATGAAAATCAAGAATATCTATTACCATTTGTTGCTCTCATTGATGAATTTTCTGAAAGCCTTGTTGCGTCCCTAAATAGTTATGTACCAGATTTGGGTGTTATTGAGCAACAACTAAACAAAGAGTTGCTTGCATATGCACCAAAGGAATTTTTTCATGGTGGAGATTATAAGCCATTAAATAAAAGACAACCACATTATGCAGATAAACTATTAGAGCAAATACAAAAGCAATATCCATAATATTTTTATTCAGACATCATCTGTTTAGATGGTGCCTTTTTGATTTAAATAATATCCTTAGTAATATTAGCATAAAAGTGAATTGTTTTCAACAATATAACTAGTTGTTAATAGGATTGTACTATATTTGAAAGTATGTTATACTATAGTTTGTGTTGCAAAAAAATCGAAATAAATGAATTTTATTCAGAACATAAAAAACAATAAGATAAATGAGATAAATAATGGAGGATAAAAATGATTACAGTATCAGATGTGAGCCTAAGTTTTGATGGCTCAGATTTATTTAAAGAAGTAAACCTGAAATTTTTACCGGGAAACTGTTATGGTATTATTGGTGCAAATGGAGCAGGTAAATCTACTTTTTTGAAAATTTTAAATGGAGAATTAGAACCGACAAAAGGTGACGTTATTATTCCGCCTAAAGTTAGAATGTCCGTATTGAAACAGGACCATTATGCGTTTGATGAATATACAGTTATGGATACCGTTATTATGGGTAACAAAAGATTGTATGAAATTATGCAGCAAAAAGATGCATTATACGCAAAACCTGACTTTTCTGATGAAGATGGAATTTTAGCTGGTGAGTTGGAAGCAGAATTTGCAGAAATGGACGGATGGGAAGCAGAGTCTGATGCTTCAAAGTTAATTCAAGGCTTAGGCTTAGAAGAATCTATTTTGTATAGCACGATGAGCAGCTTAAATGGTAATGAGAAAGTAAAGGTATTACTAGCACAAGCATTGTTCGGTAATCCTGATATCATCCTATTGGATGAGCCTACAAACCATTTGGATATTGCAGCAATTTCATGGTTGGAAGACTTTATTATGGATTATCATGGAACTGTTATTGTTGTATCTCATGACCGTCACTTTTTAAATACAGTATGTACCCATACCGTTGATATTGACTTTAATCGCATAAAAATGTATGTTGGTAACTATGAGTTTTGGTATGAATCCAGCCAGTTAATTCAACGTATGCAAAAGCAACAAAACAAGAGAAATGAAGAAAAAATTAAAGAGTTGCAAAGCTTTATTGAACGTTTCTCTGCAAATAAATCAAAATCTAAACAAGCAACTTCTAGAAGAAAATTATTAGATAAACTATCAGTGGAAGAAATGCCTGCATCCAGCCGCCGTTATCCGTTTATTGGATTCAACATGGATAGAGAAGCTGGAAAAGATATTTTAACTGTGAATGAGCTTTCTAAAACAATTGATGGTGTTAAGGTGTTAAACAATGTTTCTTTTATTGTTCGTAAGGGCGAGAAAATTGCATTCGTTGGTGAAAATGAAATTGCAATTACAACATTGTTCCGCATTTTAGTAGGCGAATTAGAGCCGGATGAAGGCTCATTTAAATGGGGTATTAGTACTTCTCAAAGCTACTTCCCAAATGATAACAGCGAATACTTTGACGGGAATATGCAATCCATTATTGATTGGTTAAGACAATATTCTCAAGATGAAACAGAAACTTATCTTCGTGGTTTCTTAGGCCGTATGCTTTTCTCAGGTGACGATGTTTACAAACCGGTAAACGTTTTATCTGGTGGTGAAAAAGTAAGATGTATGTTCTCCCGTATGATGTTGTACGGTTCTAATGTACTAATTTTAGATAGACCAACAAACCATTTAGACTTAGAGTCTATTACTGCTGTAAACAACGGTTTAGTGGACTATAAAGGTAATATTTTATTTACTTCTCATGACCATGAGTTTATTCAAACGATTGCCGACCGTATTATTGAGATTACGGAAGACGGCATTGTTGATAGATTCTCAACTTATGACGATTATATTTCAGCAAAATCAGGACAAGTACAAAGCTAATAAAAGCGAGCCATATGGCTCGCTTTTTGCATATTTGATTGATCGGTAATGGTAGTGATACTACTATGAACATATCTTATTATTCAATAGGAGGTTTTGTTATGGACATTTTGGTTTTAGGTGGAACAAGATTTTTCGGCAAACATTTGGTTGAAGCACTAATTGAAAAAGGGCATCAAGTTACAATTGCTACTCGTGGTCTTGCAAAGGATCCTTTCGGGGAGAGGGTTAATCGAATGATTATTGAAAGAACAAATCCCGAAAATTTGAAGCAATCTTTTTTAGGGGCACATTATGATGTGATTTATGATAGCTTGGCATATTGCTCTCAAGACGTCAAATATATTTTAGATGTTGTAAATTGTGATAAATATATTATGACTTCCTCAACCGCTGTGTACAATAAGCATATTGACACCAAAGAAAATGAGTTTGACCCGCTTCAAAAAGAATTAGTATGGTGCACGAGAAATGATTTTCTATATGATGAGTGTAAGCGTCAAGCAGAATGCGCACTACGGCAAAAGTATCCCCAAGTGAGTGCGGTTGCGGTACGCCTTCCGTTTGTGATTGGCAAAGATGATTATACTCAAAGGTTATCTTTTTATATTGAACATATGATGAAAGAAATACCTATGTGTATTGATAATATAGATAATCAAATGTCTTTTGTCCGTTCTGATGAAGCCGGAACATTTCTTGCATTTTTAGCGGATGAAGCGTATTGTGGCGCAATTAACGGTAGTAGTGAGCAGACGATTTCTATTAAAGAAATATCAGATTATGTTAAGGTTAAAACAGGAAAGTCTATTATCTTAACTTCTACAGGCGATAAAGCACCATATAATAGTGAAAATGAGTATAGCATAAATATTGATCAAGCTAAGAGCTTAGGATTTATGTTTACACCATTAAAAGAATGGATATTTGATTTAGTCGATTATTACATTCAACAATTTATCAAGTAGAAGTAAATAAATAGGAAACTTTCCATCCTAATTATCTCTTACCAATGGTAATAAATGCGTAATAGAGTATGAATGTTTAAGTTTGGATAAAAATACTTATTTTTTATCTGACTGAGTTCGATATTTATCGGATTCAGTCTTTTTATATGTTATAAAATCAGTAGATAAATATAAATTTAACCTGCATGGTAAGTAATTGTTAATAAAAAATATAAGAAAAGTTAATTAACTATTTTGCCGAATCACTTTACATTACATATATATTACAGTATAATATTTACATAAAGTAAAACAGATTACAGTATATTTATAGAAATTATGGTGGTATTGTGGTTGAGTATAAATATAAAGCAAAAGATTTTAGCGGGAAAAATCAAATAGGTACTATTCACGCTGAGAATTTGAATGATTTTTATGTAAAATTACATGAGAAAAATTTATTTTGTATTTCTGTAAAAGAAACACCTTATAATAGTGATACTACTGTCGCTATTAGTGCAACTTCTTACAAAAACAAAATTGGGGTAAAAGATATTTCTATATTTTGCCGTCAGTTTGCAACCATGCTTAATTCGGGATTAACAGTAGTTAAGTGTTTAGATATTTTATATCGTCAAGCTGAAAGACGAAAAATAAAAACTGTTTTATTAAACTTATATGAATCCATAAAAAAAGGGAATTCATTATCAGCAGCCATGAAAGAACAGGATAAATCATTTCCTCAATTGTTAATCAGTATGGTGGAAAGCGGCGAGGCAAGCGGAACGTTAGATGATGTTATGTTAGCTATGTCAAGTCATTATGAAAAGGAAAAGGCTTTAAAACATAAAATAACAACGGCTATGATTTATCCTATTGTGTTAATAATCGTTTCTATTATATCTGTAACAATTATTATGGTAAAAGTTGTACCAACTTTTATTAGTTTATTTGGATCTAGAACGAACTTACCATCTCCAACAAAAATCTTGCTTTCCATAAGTAGCTTTATGACTCATTGCTGGTACATATTATTCATTGCGGTTGTTGGTATTAGTATCGGGTGGATTTTTCTATTGAAAATAGAAAGTGTACGATTAGCGTTTGATAAATTTAAAATAAATGTTCCGGTATTTGGAAAATTGACTTTAATTGTTGCAACTGCTCGTTTTTCTCGAACTGTTGCTGCTCTTTATATTGGCGGTGTGCCTATAATTGAATCGATTAAAATTTCCGCAAATGTAGTTGGCAATCAATATATTATACAAAAGCTTCATTCTGTTATTGATGAAATTAAACAAGGAGTTCCATTTTCTAAAGCATTGATTAATGCTAATGTATTTCCGACTATGTTCTCATCAATGGTATTCATTGGAGAAGAATCAGGTTCGCTGGATGATATTCTTTTAAAGACGGCAAATTTTTATGATGAGGATGCACAAAGTGCAATGACTAAAATGGTTGCACTTTTAGAACCAATAATGATTCTTATTTTAGCCGTTATTATAGGATTTATTGTTATTGCAATCGCAGTTCCTATGTTTGGAATGTATTCAAATATTGCATAGAATGAGCTAGGGGTGTAAAGCTGTGAAAGTTTCTATTGATATTGGAGCGCAGAATATAAGTATTGTTCAAGGTATGCAACAGGGGAAAAAAATAATTGTTAAAAATACAGTAAAAGTAAAAACTCCACCGTTTATTATTAAAGATGGTGAAATTCTAAATGTTGAATTGCTGTATGATGTGCTTAAAAATGCACTACATAATAATAAAATAAAAGGAACTAAGGTTAATATCAATATTAATAGTACAACGATTATTACTCGAGAGTTGGTTATACCTAAAACGCCAAAGCGACAAGCAATACAAATTATTTCTAACGAAATGTTTCAAGCAAGAAATCTAACGCTGCCATACGTGGTTGATTACATAGTTACGGATGTATTGAAAGAAAAGAGTATAACGAAACATAAAGTGTTGGCGGTAGCAATTCCTCAAAGTATTGTTGAAGGTTATATAAAGCTATGCCAAATGCTAAACTTTTCAAAATCAAATATAAATCTTGAGTTTAATTGTATATATAAAACAATAGCAATTCAACCAGCAATAGCATCAAAAGATAAGCCCATTATTATTGCAAGTGTTGGAACAAATAACGGAATATTTCTCATTATTGAAAAAGGAAAAATTGTTTATTCTAAAACAATAGCTTTAAATATATCAAAATATTTGAATTTAACTAGCGATAAAAAAACCATAGATTATACAAAAGTTGATTTAACAACAACTGTCAGTGAAAATCAAAAAAAATTGGTAGAAAGCTTTGTTTATGATATTGCACAAGAATTTTCCAAAATGATTCAATTTCAATTTTCCAGAAGTCATTTTACAACAATTGATGATATTTATTTAATCGGTGCAATTACCAATGCTGGTGGAGTAGAAAAGCGAATAGCAAATCTACTTGATACCAAAATTAAAACAATTTCTAAACCATATTGTATCAAAACCAAGCTGAATTTTAAATACAGCCAGTATGTTTCCACTATTGGTGGACTAATTGATTTGCATTAGTTTTTATGATGAAGAAGGTTAGAGGTTTGCTATGAAGTTGGATTTGAATTTTTATACAAGCTATAAATTGAGCAATATGCATTTATCAATGAAATCTAGATCAATTTATTTAGTAACAGCATTGGTAATTGTAACAGTTGCAATTATCGGTACGATTACGCTAGTTTTAGTAGCAATGAATATAACAAATGAATTTACGATTAATGAATTGACGAATAAAAAAAATGCTAACTCGATAAAAGTTCAAGAATATAAAAAAGCTAATGCTGAAATGGATATGTTAAGTGAAAAGGAAAAATCAATAGCAAATGTAAGTTTCGTTATTCAAAGCAATAGAATGGTTACGAAAAAAGAACTTACAGAAATTTATTCAGTTTTATGTGAAGATGTTTCTGTTGAAAAGGCTACATATAGTAATTCTATTCTGACCTTGGATTGCATTTGCGTAAGTAAGGACTCACCATCTCTCAGTGCGGAAAAGCTGAATGAACAAGGTATACCAACAAAAGTGTTGTACGGTGGATTTACTTCTGAAGAGCAAGAAAATCAAATATCTTTTTCAATCTCTTGTTTGTTAGGGGAAGGTGAACGACATGACTAAACTAACTGTTAGAGAAAAAAAGCTAATTTGTTTATTAATATTAATTTCTGTTTTTGCTTTTAGTTTTATGTTTTTATTTAAACCGATTCTTGAAACAAGAAAAGAACAGCAGATAAAAATAGAACAATTAAAAAAAGAAAATGATAGCGTTGATATAATGTTAAAACAGCTTGATCAATTAAACAATAAATTGAAAGAGAAACAAAAATATATTGAAACAGAATCAGCTCATTTTTATAAGGAGATATACACTTGGGATGCCGAGCGTGTTGTTACATCAATAGCAAAGAAAAACAGTCTTGAAGTTACAAAAATTGCAATACTTCCATCCGAGAAGCTTGAGCCAGTTGTCAATAATCAGTCTGAACAAATAAATAAAGCAAATGATATGAACAATATAGTAGAAGTAATTTCAGTTTCTATGGGGTATTCTTCATCGTTAGAAAGTTTAAAAGGATTCTTAGATGATTTTGCTTCTCTAGATAAAAAAGTTACTATACAAGATTGGAAGTATGAAATAAAAGAAGGAAAGCTTTTGGGTAATCTTACAGTTCAACTATATGTCATAAAAACTTAAACCGGAAAGGAAGAGTATTGTGGCAAATGTGACTCATATTTTAAGTTCTAAAAAAGGAAGTTCACTTGTTGTAGTTATTGTTGTATTTACAATTGTAATTGTGCTTGGAACTTCTATTTTAAGTGTTGCATCTTATAGTTATCATAATTCTATATATTATCATCAAAAGCAGCAAGCTGAACTGACTGCAAGAAGTGTTATGGATTCAGTTTTAGCTCAGTTAGAGAATACTGCCACTTGTGCTCCAATTTCGCAAAAACTTCAAAGCAACCCAGGAACGGCTATAGAAGCTAAAGTTGATGGAGTAATTGTTAATGGTGTAACAGATAACAATATGGGATGCGCAGATGTTACAATGCAATTTGATGCTGCAACAAAGAAAGTAAAAATTGTTGTATTGGCAAAAGTGAATGATGTAAGTTCAAAACTACAAGTTTTGTTAAAGCAAGAAGATAGTATGATAGATCCAACAAAATTCGTTTTATTTTCAACATATAACTCATTGCTTGGTAGAGGCATAACAATAAATGGTAATGTTTTGTTTAGCGGATCAACACATATTAACTCATCTATTATCAACGGTAATTTGCTTAATGTTGGTGGATTTATGATGTCTAATTCAACTCTAAACGGTTATGCAACCGTAAAAAATAGTTATAGCAATATAATGATGTCTTCTAGTAAAATTAACGGTAAATTCTTTACGGATCTTACGATTGCAAGCAGTGGATATGGTAGTTCAAATTTTCCTATAAACTCTGTTAATCCACCAATTACAACCCCATCTGCAATTAAAGAAAGCTTTGGAATGACCGAAAGTGAAGTTGGGATAGATGATGCAATTGCACCTGAAATCAGAACAATAGGTCAAAACTATATTACTTTTGTTCCATATACTTATGCAAATTTATATGATGGTACTCGAATTGATTACTTGAACCAAGAAGTTTTACTAGTGAATGGCACCTTAATAGATTTTAAAGATTCACATAATAAAGGCAACGTAAATTTTGGAAATGGATATAAGGCGAATTTTGATAATAAAACTTTTATTACAAAAGAAAAAAATATATTTGATTTCAAAGTAAATAAGCTATTCTTTAATAATGCCGATGGGTCTGTAAAAGCTTCTGTATCAATGTCAAATTATATTTGTGGCGAAAAATCTTTTTCTTTAAATGATGTATGCATAAGCTCTGATGGAAGCTATATGATAAAGCCAAAAAGACTCACGGATTTGGCAAGTACACATAATATTACTTCAAGTTGTGCAATAAAAAGAAATATTACTGGAACGAATATTATTGATACAACAAGTGGAGATATCAAGATATTTGCAGATGATGGTATGAGTTTTGCAGCAAATTCAAAATTAAAAATTGTTGGGCCTAATAATGTATATATTTTTTTAGGTAACAAACCTGTTCCAGCTGGCGAAGCAACAGTTCAAGTTGAAAATAACAGCTATATTGGAGAAATTAGTGGTGAAGATCCAGCCAATCCAGAGAAAACGCAGACACAATTATATATTATTGGTGCTGACAATATGACTATGGATTTAAGTGGAACCGCAAGATTTAAAGGAGTAGCTTATTTTCCGGGACAATTCTCAAATTATCAAGAGCGAGGTGCAATTGCTTGTTCCAATTTTAAAATACAGGGTAGCATTGTAGCCGGTAGTGTAACTTTAACAAATGGGAACCGATACCAATATGTACCCAATAAAAAAGATCCGTTTTTTATTTCTGCTTTAAGGCGAGATAAATATTTTATGAAGGTAGATCCCAACAAAGCTAGCTGGGTTGTTGATAAGTATGGTAAATAGGGGATGTTTTTAATTGAAATTACTATATTCAGCTCAAAACAATAAAGGTGAAACTTTAATAGAAGTTGTTGTTAGTTTGGCAATTTTGAGTATTTTAATGGTTACTTTAATTTCTTTAATGATGTCTGCATTATCCATTAATCAAAAAGCTTGTAAGACAACATTGGAAGATGGAATAAATAAAAAGGGAATCGAATTAAAGACGTATTCAGAAACACCAGAAGTTGATTATCAAGAAGGAGACGCTAACAATAAAATTGAAGTGAAGTTTATGGATGCATCTTTAAATTTTAGCAAAAATGGGCATGTTTTAGTTGGTGAACCCAAAGGAGAAAAAATGTCATTGAAACAGTTCAACTTGCTTGAGCAAATGTCATCGCCATAAAAAATTGATTGGGGGTAATGACAATGAAATATAATTATAGATGTAAAAAAGGATTTACTTTAGTTGAAGTAGTCGTTACTTCCGCTATTTCATCAATTATTTTAATTGGGGCACTGTCGGTTGTTATGATTACATTAAACACTGTAGCGTTTAACTCAAATGTTGCGAATGCTAAAAATATTTCTTGTCAGCTAGTAGAGTTTATTACCAATAAAGTTAAATACGCAAATTCTTTAGTAATCAAAAGTGGTAATTATACAAATCTAGCGTCTCCTACGCCAAATAACGTTATCTATCAGCAATATGATTTAGTAGATAGTTCCTTATTACGCACTATGATTATAGAAAGCGGAGAGACTATGGGGGATGACATATTAAAAAAGGAATTTTTTGATGAACTTACTTTTATAATAACTTATAGTGAAACTACACAAACAGATGTATTGCAGATGAATATTGTTGTTAGAAAAAAATCAAATCTTGATTTAGTGTACAGTACTACATCCATGATAAAAACTTATAACGCTTGTATTAGTGATGCTACTGGACATAAAGAGGGTAACTATATTGAATTTGACGGTTAAAGAAATGAGAAATACCAATTGATAAGCTGTTCCCCATAAAGGCTTGATATCATAATTCCAATACTAAGGGAAGGGCCAAATGGTATCGTGGAGCCTTTTTGCTTGGTTTTGATTAACACAAAGGCTCCACTAATACCACCAATTATACATCCTATGAATAATGCTAGAAGGATGTTTTGATACCCAATTAGAAGTCCACATACAGCCATTAGCTTAATGTCTCCTCCACCAAAGCCATCTGTAAAACAAGCAATAATGAATAGAATAGCACTGGATGAAAAAAATCCAATCAGTTTATGCCAAAAAGGCATATCGTTTATCAAGAAGGATAGAGGAGATAAACAAAGTAGAAAAACAATTAACCCATTTGGTATTTCTTGTGAATGAATATCAATTCCTGAAATAACGATGAGTGTCGAAAACAATGCACAATATAGGACTGTTTTAAAAGAAACATCATATTGGATTAGAATAATTATGTATAGTAAGAAGTTTATCAATTCTATAGTAGGATAAATAAGTGAGATTTTAGTCTTACAATTTCTACATTTACCGCCAAGAAAAATATAACTGAATATTGGAATTAAGTCATAAGCTTTAATTTTACCATTACAGTTTGTGCAATGAGAGCTTCCCTTTATAATAGATTCTTTCCGTGGAATACGGTAAATACAAACATTTAAAAAACTTCCGATTAAAAGGCCTAGAATAATGATAAGGGTGCGAAAGTAAAGTTTCCCAAACATGGTCATTCTCCTTTTTTAATAAGAATGTTATTATTATATCATATTTTAGTATTTTTTGAAATAACAAGAAAGATAAAGGATGAAAATAATGGCTTTATTACCTATTGGTCAAATTTTAATAAATGATGGCGTGATAACTAAGGAACAGCTTAGTAGAGCTTTAGAGATTCAACAAACATCTGGTGGCAAAAAGCTTGGCGATATCCTTATTAATTTGCATTACATAACGCAAAAGGATTTTATGAAAGCTTTTTCTAAAAAACTGATGATAGATTTTGTTGATTTGTCTCAAATAGCAATTGATGTTAATACAGCAAAAATTTTAGGTGAAAAGAAATCGCAATCACAAAATGTTATTGCTTACAAATTAGAGAACAATGTACTATCTGTTGCTACAGATAATCCCTTGAATTTTTATCAGTTTGATGATATACAATTAGCGACAGGATATGATGTAAAACCTGTTTTGGCAACGACACAAGATATTAAAGAAGGTATCGAGAAAACATTTCAAAGTGAAGAAACAAAAGAAGTGCTTGCATCATTAAATGCAAAAGAAGTAGTTACCACTATAGATGAACTAGATGAAGAAATTGTAGATCTTGGTGAAAAGATTGATAGTGCTCCTGTTGTAAGATTAGCAAACAAAATTATAATTGATTCATTTAAAAATGGTGTAAGTGATATACATATCGAGCCTGGTAGGATTAAAACTCGCATTCGTGTTCGTATCGATGGCGAATTAGTTGAGCAGTTATCTATTTCAAAAGCTGCTCATGAAGCTTTAATAACACGTTTGAAAATATTGAGTAATTTGAATATAGCTGAGAAGCGAATTCCGCAAGACGGAAGATATAGTATTGATATAGAAGGAAAAATGCTCGACCTTCGTGTTTCAACATTACCCACAGTAAATGGTGAAAAAATGGTTATTCGTTTATTGGGTTCTGATACGCAAAAGATAACCAAGCTTATTGAATTGGGGATGAATCAATCTGATTTAGATAGCTTTACCCAAATGTTAAAATACCCTAATGGAATTATTTTAGTGACTGGACCCACAGGTAGTGGAAAAACGACTACTTTATATGCAGCACTTGATGAGATTGCAAAACCAAATATTAACGTAGTGACAATTGAAGATCCGGTTGAAAAAAATATGGATGGAATTAACCAAGTACATATAAATGTAAAAGCAGGGTTGACATTTGCAGAGGGATTGCGTTCCATTTTGCGTCAAGATCCTGATGTTGTAATGGTTGGTGAAATTCGTGATGGCGAAACAGCAGCAATTGCTGTTCGAGCAGCAATTACAGGTCATTTAGTTCTTTCCACAATTCATACAAATGATGCGGTTTCCACCATTTCACGTTTGGTTGACATGGGAGTTGAGCCATACTTGGTATCATCATCATTAGTAGGTGTTGTAGCTCAACGTTTGGTAAAGCTTTGCTGTCCATATTGTGCAAAAGATGTTGAAACTAATTCTTTAGAAATGAAACTATTAGGAATATCAAAACCAACAATGATAAAAGTGGCTGTGGGTTGTGAAGAATGTTCTAATACAGGTTACAAGGGAAGAACAGCAATTTATGAAATGATAACTATTTCAAAAGTAATAAAAAAGATGATTACCAATGAAGCAGATGAGGCAGCAATTAAAGAGCAAGCTCGCCTTGAAGGTGCAAGTTTTTTACGAGAAAGTGTTTCAAGGTTGGTATTAGAGGGCAAAACAGATATACGTCAGTTAATCAAAACAACATATGGCATGGATGATTAAAATGAGCGAGTAAAATAGATGGAATAAAACGAACGTGAGGACATTGTTTATGAATTTCACTGTTAATGAGTTATTAAAGTTTGCAAGAGAAAATGATTGCTCAGATTTACATTTTACAGAAGGTGCACCACCGGTTTTTCGTCAGCATGGAGCTTTATTGTTTGCACCCGAATATCCTAAGATGACAAAGATGATGCTGGAAGATTTAATATTGCCTTTATTGGATGTTAAGACAAGAGAAATTTTAGACGAAGGAGGCGATGTGGATTTCTCTTTTGATACGAATGAAGGAAAGAGAAATCGTGTGAATGTATATCGACAAAAAGGCGGTTTGGCAGCGGCTTTTCGATTACTGCAAGAGGATATACCGAATCTGGAGCAACTGCATTTACCAAACATAATACTGGAGTTTTGCGAATTAAGCAGAGGTATGGTTTTAATAACAGGGCCAACAGGCAGTGGTAAATCTACAACTCTGGCAGCTATGATTGATTACATTAATAAAAATTACAAAAAGCATATTATTACAATTGAAGATCCGATTGAGTATATTCATTATCATGGGAAATGTATGATAAATCAACGTGAATTGGGCAGAGATGTTGATAGCTTTGCAAATGCACTTAGATCAGCATTACGTGAGGATCCTGATGTAATATTGGTTGGTGAAATGCGTGATTTAGAAACAATTAGTGCTGCAATTACTGCTGCAGAAACAGGACATTTAGTTTTATCTACATTACATACAACAGGTGCTGCAAATACAGTAGATAGAATGATTGATGTATTTCCACAAACACAGCAAAATCAAATACGTATTCAACTATCTGCTGTGTTAAAAGGGGTGGTATCCCAATTACTTATTCCAACTGCTGATCATAAAAGCCGTATTCCTGCAGTGGAAGTGTTGAAAGTTACTGATGCGGTTGCTAGCTTAATTCGAGAAAATAAAGGTCATCAAGTAGATTCTGCAATCCAAACAGGGGCAAAGGAAGGAATGCAATCTCTAGATGTAGAGCTTGCTAAGCTAGTAAATGAGGGTGTTATTGATATAACTGATGCAATTGAAAAATGCGCAGATTATACAGTGTTACATTCTTATTTAACGGTTAACAATCAACGTGGAGAATATATATATAGGCATAATTAAAAGCTTAACAATAGTTTAGATGGGGTTGAGTTGGTTATGAAAAAGCGCATAGAGGGGATTTGATTATTTATTGTGAATATTACCATTTTAAGTGGTGGTAATATAAATAAATTACATAAGGAGCGGAAAAATCATGTTAAATTTTTTCACAAAAAGGTTAAATTCAAAGAATAAAAAAGGGTTTACTTTAGTCGAACTAATCATTGTTATTGCAATTGTTGCAGTTTTAGCTTGCATTGGAATTCCATCTATGATTGGATTCGTTAACGATTCAAAGGAAAAAGCGGCAAATGCGGATGCTCGAAGTATTGCCACTACTGCACAAGCTATGTTGACAGATGCAAGTATTAAAGGTTGTAGCGTGGACCAGTTGGATTCAGCAACAAAGACTAAGCGTACGGCAGTGAAGCTAACTGATACCGAAGTTGCAGCTGTTATTGCAAAATCAGGAATCAATGAAGATGCAGCTGGATTAACAGATATTGTAATTAACGTTAAAGGAACAAGTAATGATAGTGAGCTATATACATTGGCAACTGTAACGTTAAAGAAAAACGGAACAGATGGCAAGTTCGGTAGCTAAATAGTGTTTTAACGGTTTTATAATTTTAAGAACAATTAAAATTATAAATGAAACTTGGTGACTGAGCTAAGATTTATCTTGAAAGGCAAAATCCACAGAACATAAAATGTTCCGTGGATTTTGTAATTTTAATAGAAATATTGTTTACCCTGATTTTTTATGGAGATCTATATTGCAATGTAACTTTCCATTCTAATTGCTTCTTACTAAAGGTAATAAATCTGATTCCGTAATACCACAATCGTCCATATAGGAAGCAATCATATTACGTTGTTCAAAAGCTTGAATAGAGTGTGAATCACTTCCATAGTGAAAATAACAGCCTGCACGTTTTGCTAAAGATAATACACGAATAAAGATGTCTTTATCAATAATTGTATCATCAACAGGGAAAAACATATCTCTGTGTATTTCTATGCTAACGTTATGTTCTTTAGCTAATGAAAAGCTGTTGATGAATTCATCGTCTGAAATTAGTGCAATGCATTCTGACGTTTGCTTCATAAATCCGTATGGTACAAACGGATGTGCAATACCCGTTGCAATGTCCAATTTAACAGCTTCATTAAAACGCTGTACCATCAATTTTGCAACTTCATAAGGTTTTGTTATGTTTGATGGGCAAACATAATCTTTCATATGAAAGTGTGTTGTAGGAATAAGTACATAATCAAATAAAGCAGCATGTTCTTTTGTCATTGCAACTTTGTTGTTGCCAGTAAATTCAGCTTCACAACCAATTAACACTTTAAGGTCATTTGTTTTGTTAGCTAATAGATTTTTAATAGTAAGTACATGGCTGATATCTTGAGGTTGATACCAAGGCCACGCACCTTTTACGTTGCTATCCCAAACGTGATCGGAAAAGCCCAGTACTTTTAGTCCCTGTTTTTTGGCAATTTCAATATAATGCTCTGGCTTTGCGTTTTCGTTACCACAAGATGATAAAAACGTATGTACATGTATGTCATGTTCGAAAATCATTTTAAGAGCTCCTAACTTATTTTATAATACCTTTTGGCAATTCCAATGAATCTATATAGGCTTCGGATTGATAATGGTCTACTAAGTTTCCCCAACCATTTGCAATCATATGAGAATCGCTGGATGCACAGAATTTTACTCCGTGCTCTTTTGCTGCTTGTAAAATGAATGGCCTTTTTACAGGTGTACTGAGTAGCTCCCATAAAACTTTCTTCTCGGCGCAAATTTCAAATAAAGGAGTCATTACATCTATTAAGTCAGTTTTAGAGAGTTCATCAACAGGAATGTGATATAAATCTAATGGAAATAACCCATCATACATATGAGAAAGTGTTTTGATTTTATTATTGCCTTCAATTGCCTTAACATATGCATTTACGTAGCTTTTTATAATTGTTGCGGTGTCAGTTTTTTTAACTTTTGCAATCCAGTGATTGATTGCTTCTTGAGCTTCTTTGCGCTCTCCTTCATTTTCATAGAAAGATGCATTCGGATAATAAAACAAGTCCATAGGTAATACTTCCATGTTGAGCAGCCAATGGCAGCTTAATGCAATGAAATCGATTAAGTCAACTTTATCCTTTGGAATGTTAATTGTTCCTTTATCGTCAAGTAACTCTGTTTCTACTCCCGATAGGATGCGTATATCATATTTTGACTGATAGGTCGTGATGTCATTTACAAAGTAATCGAATTCGTTTGGCTTAATTCGATACCAAGTTATAAATTCATCTTTACCGTTTGGTAGATGGTCACAATAATGTTTTAAAACGCAGATTTCCTTTAGCCCTAATTGAAATGCTGTTTTCTCAATGTTTGACAAGGTCATTTCCTCTTGTGCACATTTGTCGATAAAATAGTGAACATGATAATCCACGTTACCAATTCGATTCATATTCAAAATACCCCCTTTTATTTGTGCGAAAATAGGCGAGGAAGTCCTCGCCTTTTATCGCTTTTATCTCTTATATTTGGTTTATCGTCTGTTTTTATAAATATCTGATAATAATCATAACAACTTATATATTTATGTGCGATTTTTTAAAGGAAAGTGGCATATGCAAACAGGATTAAATGGTTATACGGCTATTTCCTTTTTCCAATGCAATTGTTCCCGTACGAACGACTTCTAATATGTTGTATGGTTGGAGTAATTCATGAATAATTTCAATACGCTCTGTTGTATCGGAAATTTCAATGGTGATAGTAGATTTCGAAATATCGCAAACCTTTGCTTGCATTACTTGAGCAACATCAATGATATCGCCACGGGTTTTCGGAGTAGATTCAACTTTGATTAGCATTAGCTCACGGCTGATGGTTTCGCTTGGGTTCAGCCTACGTAGTTTAATGACATCAACAAGTTTATTTAGCTGCTTTTCAACTTGTTCAACGGTATAATCATCCCCATCAACAACAATTGTGATACGAGAAACGGTTGGGTCATCTGTAATGCCTACGGCAAGGCTGTCAATATTAAATCCACGCCTTGAAAATAGGCCGGATATTCTAGACAAAACGCCAGCATGGTTTTCAACCAAGATGGAAATGGTGTGTTTCATAGTCAGTCTCCTTTTTTACAATGTTGGTTCATCTGGGCTAACAATGCATTCTAACACAAATGAAGTATCATTTTCTAAAAATTCAGATAAGACGTCATCTATGTTTTTTAATGTTGTAATGCGTTTGGCATTAATTTGATATGCTTTTGCTAGTTTTACAAAGTCGGGATTGCCATCTAGTTGTACTGCAATTTCATTTTTGTTATATTGCTGATCTTGTACTTCTTTAACAAGTCCTAATGCATGATTATTCATAACAATTATTTTAACGGTAATTTGATTTTCTTTTATTGTAGCAAGTTCCATCATCTGCATTTGAAATGCGCCATCACCGCAAATTGCAACTACTTGCGCATTAGGGCTTGCCAATTTTGCTCCTATTGCGGCAGGAATAGAATAACCCATGGTCCCCATTCCACCTGAAGTTAAAAATCGTCCGTCTTCAATACAATAATTTCTTGCTGTCCAAATTTGATTTTGACCAACATCTGCAATAATACAAGCGTTAGAATCAGCTTTTTCCATGAGCTTTGATAAAAACTCATGAGGGTTTACGTACTTTGAAGTCTTTCGAGATTTTAATGGCTTTGCTGTATAGCTTTTTAATTCAGTAATCCATTTTGAATAGTCAGCAGTTGGAGGGCTTTGAATCATTTCAGATAAAATATGTTTGGCATCTCCAACCAATGGAATATTGGTAACAATGTTTTTGCCGATTTCAGCAGGGTCAATGTCAATGTGTATAATTTTTGCAGTTTTACTTAATCCGATTGGTGACATAATTGCACGGTCACCTACTCGAGCACCAAGTAAAATGATAACATCTGCTTGGTTCATGGCATGATTTGCAATTTCACTTCCGTTCATACCAATCATCCCATAGTATAAGGAATGAGTTGGAGAAACTGCACTGAGTCCCATCATAGTGGAAACAACAGGTATATTGGATTTTTGAGAAAAGGCTGTAAGCTCTTTGCAAGCGTTTGCACTAAATACACCGCCACCGGCACAAATTAACGGCTTTTTTGATTCTGCTAAAGCGTTGAGCACCCTTTTAATTTGACCGGAATGCCCTTGTATATTTGGATGATAGCTTCGGATTTCAATTGTTTCTGGATATGAAAAGTCAATCATTTCTTTTTGAATATCAACAGGAACGTCGATTAAAACAGGCCCTTGTCGACCGGTACTTGCAATTAAAAATGCAGACTTCATGATACTCGGCAGTTCCTTTGCATCACTCACTAAAAAGCTGTGTTTCACAAATGGCTCAGCAGCTCCCGTAATATCGGCTTCTTGAAATACATCTCGACCTAATAAATCACTTGCAACCTGTCCTGTAATAACAACAATCGGAATAGAATCCATATAAGCTGTTGCAATTGCAGTAATTAAATTGAGTGCACCAGGACCTGAGGTTGCAATACAAACGCCGGGTTTATTTGTAATACGAGCATATCCGTTTGCAGCATGACCTGCACCTTGCTCTTGCCGTACTAAAATATGTTTGATATTACTATGATACAATGCATCATAAAAAGGGCATATTGTAGCGCCCGGTAAACCAAAGACGACTTGTACGCCTTCTTTTTGTAAACATTTTACCATTGCGCTTGCGGCAGTAATCATTATAAAACACCCTTTCTTATGTAAATACTAAAATGACATAAATACGTTGTTATTATTATAATCTTTCTTGTTTTGTAATGCAACACTTTGGCATACTAAAGTACTAATTTACAAATTTATGAAAAACTTGCGTAGAAAAGTTGAAATAAGGTTAAAAAGATGGTATTCTAATATATAGCGCTTCTAGAATGATTAAATATATATAAAATTTATTGATAGATACACCATTATGGAGGAAATACGTTATGAAAAAGATAATTAGCATATCGTTACTTTTATTGGTCGTTTTAGTTACCTTTACTGCTTGTACTGGAGCAAACAGAGTGAAAAAGAAGGTAACTCCATATCCTGTTTCCCTATTAAATGTTACAATAGATAGAGCACCACTTAAAATAGCATCATTATCTCCGTCAATAACAGAAATTTTGTTAAGCCTTGGATATCAAGAAAAAACAGTAGGCTATTCAAGTGATTGCAAAATTCCAAGTGAAGTAAAAGAACCTGTATCAATTGGAACAGGACTAAAACCTGATTTTGAAAAAATAGGGCAAGTGGCTCCTGAAATTATATTTACCAATGTTCCAATGACAAAGCTTGAAATGTCAAAATTAAATGAAATCGGTATTAAAGTAGTGGTTATGCCTACTGTTAAATCAACAAAAGAACTGCTAGATCGCTATGTTCAAATTATAACAATCATGTCAGGGCAAATAGAAGCCAATACCAATGGAAAGTCTATTACTGAAGAGATGCAACGTCAGTTAGATTATATTCAATCAAAAGCCCCTGAAACCAAACCCACTTTTTTATATGTTTCTGCATTAGATCCAATCATTGCAACAGGTGATACTTTTGAAAGCAGCTTACTTTCTGTAATTGGAACCAATTTAGCTGAAAGCAAAAAGCAATATGCAGTTACAGCTGATGAAGTAAAAGCAATGAATCCTGATATGATTTTTTTCTCATCCAAGCTAGATAAAGAGCATATTATCGAAAGTGATTTGTTTAAAAACTCCAATGCAGTAAAAAATGAAAAGATATTTGCAGTTGAGCAAGAACAGCTTACTGTACAAAATATAGATATTGCAGAAGTACTTAGAAAGATTGCAACAACTGTTTATCCGGATAAGGATTTTTCAGAACCGGCTCCGGCTTCATCCAGCCAACCTGAAAAGAAGAAGTGGTACGAGTTCTTTAAAAAGAATTAGTAACGACAATATAAATACTTGTATATGTAGAAGTAGTTTGGAATTTTATTTTCAAACTACGTTTTGCTCTTTTTTACTATTTTATAAGTTATACTATCCATTTGACATGATTATTACAAAAGCAGAAAGGAACGTGTGTATATGAATTCCGTAAAAATTTTGGATTCTACCCTTAGGGATGGAGCACAAGGTGAAGGCATTGCGTTTACCAATCGTGATAAGCTTGCGATTGTAAAAAAACTTGATAAGCTAGGAATTCAATATATTGAAGCCGGAAACCCTGCCTCTAATCCAAAAGACATGGATTTTTTTTATGAAGTAAAGCAATTAAAACTAAAGAATTCAAAAATAGTGGCTTTTGGTTCTACACGTCATAAAGATAGTAAAATTGATGAAGACAAAAATATATTGTCTTTATTACAAGCCGATACTGATGTCGTAAGTATTTTTGGGAAAAGCAATGAAGATCATGTAATTGATATACTAAAGGCAACAAAACAACAAAATATCGAAATGATTTTTGATACAATATCCTTTTTTAAAAGCAAAGGAAAAGAAGTAATTTTTGATGCGGAACATTTTTTTGATGGATATAAAAAAAATGCACAATACACTATGGAAACTCTATTAACTGCTCAAAATGCTGGGGCAGATGTGATTGTACTTTGTGATACCAATGGGGGAACATTTTGCGATGAAATTGCTCAAATTATTAACGAGGTAAAGTCACAACTTACTTGTGAAATCGGTATTCATTGTCATAATGATATTGGATGTGCCGTTGCTAATTCTGTTATGGCGGTAAAAGGCGGTGCAACTCATGTTCAGGGTACATATATCGGATTTGGAGAACGTTGTGGAAATGCAAACTTGTCTTCGGTTATTCCCTTATTGCAACTTAAAGAGGGCTATGAATGTATACCAATTGAATATATGCAGCGGCTGACAAAAACTGCTCGATTTATTGCTGAAGTAACCAACGTAAGCTTAGATAATGCAATTCCCTTTGTAGGAAAAAGTGCTTTTTCTCATAAAGGTGGAATGCATGTTGACGGTGTGACAAAAAAATCATCTTCATTTGAACATATAGCTCCTGAATCTGTTGGAAATAAACGTCATGTGTTGATTTCCGAGGTTTCTGGCCGTTCAGCAATGTTGAGTGTGATCAACGATATTGATCCAACGATTACGAAAGAATCAAAAGAAGCGCAAGAATTGATCGATATTTTAAAAGAGCTTGAGTTCAAAGGATATTTATTTGAATCTGCAACTGCAAGTCTTGAATTAGTTATCACGAAGCACCTCAATCAGTTTGATCCTTTTTTTAAATTATTGAGATTTAAAGTAATTGGTGAGCAAACAGCAGGATTGCATGGTGGATTGGCTTCTGCGATGATAAAAATTCAAGTAGGAGAGGAAACAGAAATTACAGCAGCAGAAGGAGAAGGTCCTGTTCACGCATTGGATATTGCGTTAAAAAAAGCAGTACAAAGATTTTATCCTGCTGCCAAAAATATAAGGCTGATTGACTATAAAGTTAGAGTCATTGAACCTAGTGATGCAACTGCAGCGTTAGTTCGTGTTATGATTGTGTCCAGTGATGGAACAGATATTTGGACTACCGTTGGTGTGTCTCGAGACATTATTGATGCGAGCCTTCATGCGCTTTTAGATTCTGTTGAATATAAGCTCATGAAAGAAAAAAAATATAATGATAGTGAAGAAGAATAGGATTATGATTTTTGAAATTCATTTGAACAATAATTTTGAATTTAAATGAAATTGGTATTGATCTTAGGACACGAAATAGTATCGTGTCCAAATTTATTTTATAGATTAAAAAGAGAGAGGAAAAGAAAATGGATCAAGTAAAAGAAAATAAAATGGGATCCAAACCAATGTTTGGTTTAATTATGACAATGTCGCTACCGGCAATGTTCTCTATGCTTGTGCAATCGTTATATAATATTGTTGACAGCTACTTTGTAGCTAAATTAGGCACACAAGCATTTACAGCAGTATCACTTGCATTCCCAATTCAAATGCTAATTCTTTCTGTAGCAATTGGTACAGGAATCGGAATTAACTCAGTTGTATCAAGAAGGCTTGGAGAAGGCAATAAAGATAAAGCAAGCAAAGCAGCAACACATGGACTGTTTTTAGCGTTAATTTCGGGTGTAGTCTTTGCAGTGCTTGGCATTTTATTTACAAAAATGTTTCTACAAGTATTTACATCTGATCCCGCTATTTTAAAAATGGGCTGTGACTATACTTATATTGTTACTATTTTTTCAGTTGGAATTTTTATGGAAATCAATATTGAAAAGACGCTGCAAGCAACAGGTAATATGATATATCCAATGATGTTCCAGCTATCTGGTGCAATCACAAATATTATTTTAGACCCAATTTTGATTTTTGGTTTATTCGGTTTCCCTAAAATGGGCGTTGTAGGTGCAGCGGTTGCAACTGTCGTTGGTCAAATGGTAGCTATGACATTTAGTATTATTATTGTTGAGATAAAAAGTCATGATGTGCATATCGCATTTAAAGGATTTCGATTTGAATGGAAAACAATACGTGATATTTATGCTGTCGGTTTTCCGGCAATTATTATGCAATCAATTGCATCTGTGTTAACAACTGCACTAAACGGGATTTTAATCGGATTTAGTGAAGCTGCGGTTAATGTTCTGGGAGTATACTTTAAATTACAATCTTTCGTTTTCATGCCGGTGTTTGGATTGATGCAAGGTGTTATGCCTGTTTTGGGTTATAATTACGGTGCAAGAAATCGTAAGAGGGTAGTTTCAGCATTAAAAATAGGTACTGCTATTGCAATTGTAATTATGGCATTGGGTACAATCTTATTTGCTTCCATTCCTGATAAACTACTGCGTATTTTTAATGCAAATGCAGAAATGCTTGAAATTGGTGTAGTGGCATTCCGACTAATTTGTATTTGTTTTATTCCTGCGGCAATTGGTATTATGTCGTCAACATTGTTTCAGGCAATCGGTATGGGAACAAGAAGCTTAATCATTTCGGTTTTAAGGCAATTGGTTGTTTTATTACCGGCAGCATACCTATTTTCATTTTGGGGCGTAAATTATGTATGGTTAGCATTTCCTTTATCTGAAATGATATCCCTGATTGTGGCAATCAGTATAACAATAGCTGTGTTTAAAAAGAATATTAATACATTAACCCCATTAGATAATCAGCTAGTTAATTGATATGTTGTCAATTAAACAGGTCAAATTGAATAGAAAAGCATGAATAAAGGATACTACAACTCGTAAGAGAAAGTAGTATCCTTTTTGATATATTAAGGTAACCAGATAAGAATAATCCTTTTTCTAGCAAGGTAAAGGTTTGTCATTAATTAATATTTCATATTGACTCACAATTCTATTAGTAGCCAATTCACCCATATACTTTAAATGAAGCAATAATATTTAATTGTATTTATTAGAACTAATTACAGTTTTACTATAAATATTAGTTAACTTACTTTATTGTTAATTATAACAAAAACGTCCTGCAAATTTGTTTATATATACAAATTGAAGAATAAATGTAAATATATTCTTGACATTTTTTATAAATTTTGATATTATAATTTCAAAGAATGGCACACTTTATAAAACAAAAGTGTCAAATACATATTTTGGAGGATACTATGAAAAAATTTTTAGCAGCATCATTATCACTTGCAATTATTCTCTCATTGTTTGCAGGATGCTCTAATCCTACAGACCGGCAAAAGACTTCATCACAGTCAAATGCACCAGCGCAGCCAGTCAAATTTTCAATGCTCTATTCCGACAATGCGACACTGCCATTTAAAGCTGACTGGAAATCTGTAATTGAAGCCCAAAAATCAGCAAATGCTGAAGTTACTTTTGAAGTTGTTCCAATTGCAGACTACCAGCAAAAAGTTTCCCTAGGTTTAAATACGGGTACAGCACCAGAGGTAATTTTATATCAAACTGTTACAAAAGGAGAACTTGCCGCTTTAGCATTAAACGGTGCAATTGCTCCAATTAGTGATTATTCAGATCTAACTCCTAACTTTAATAAAACGGTAAAGGAATTAGGCCTTGAGGAAGATGTAAAAAATTTATCTCTAAAAGACGGTAAAAGATATTTTATGCCGGCATTATTCGATAAACCGTTTTATGATGGTGGACTTTTGATTCGTCAAGATTTACTTGATAAATTTAGTCTACCTGCACCAAAAACGTTTGAGGATTTGTATACTGTTTTAAAGAAATTTAAAGAAGCAGATCCAAAGTCTTATCCATTAACTACATTAGTTGAACCTCGTGTTCTATTTAGAATGACAATGCCTAGCTTTGGAATTTCACTAGGCAAAAATGCTTCCACAGGAACTCATGTACTTTCATGGGATTATAGTAAAAAGCAATACTTTGCTGGAGCAACAAGTGACCTATATAAACAATACCTAACATATTTTGCACGTCTTTATAAAGAAGGCTTATTTGATCCTGAAATGGTTAATGCAGGCGATAAATGGACGAGTAAAATGGCAACAGGTGCTTCAGCAGCATCATGGGCTTATTATGACCAAATTGGCGGAATTGTTTCTAATTCAAAAGTTCAAGGTATTAAATTTAATATGCTTCCTCCATTAGCTGGACCGGCTGGTGCACACCATCAACCAAAGAGTAAAACAGGCGGCGGCGCATTATTTACGAAAAAAGCAATGGAAAGATCAGATTTTAAAGAAATAGTAAAAGCCGTTGATAAAATGTTCTATGACTCAGCAAATGCACAAATGTGGTGCATGGGATTTGAAGGCGAAACATATACAAAAGATGGCGATAAGATTACATATGCAAAAGAAATCGTAGATTCACCAAATGGTGTTTACAAAGAATTGCAATTAAAATATGGTCTTGGCGTAGATGTGTTACAACAAGTTTGGATTAACCAAAGAGAAATGACAAAGTATGATGCAAACTATGCAGCTATCAACAAAACTGTTGCACAAATGGATGATGCCATTCAAGTAATTCCTCCTGCAGCTAAGTTTGATGACATGCAAGCTGAAAAAGCCGGATTGCTTCAAGCTCCTTTAGCTAGCGTCTTTGATGTATGGAATAATGACTTTATCACTGGTAAAAAGAGTATTGATAAAGATTGGGCAACTTATGTAAAAGAGATGGAAAGCAAAGGAATTAACGATCTAGTAAAACTTTATAATGATCACTTAAAGTAATTTAATTTTTAGGGATAGGGGTGTAGTAGCTACGCCCCTGTCCTATATAAATCGGGTTTTTTGAACAGGAGGAAATGATGAAAACGATATCAAAACCATCTCTCAATAAATCTTCTAATAAGAAGTATTTTAAAAAATACTGGCAGCTATATGCTATGATGCTTTTACCAATTATTTATTTTATTATATTTAAATATACGCCTATGTTTGGAAATATACTTGCATTTAGGCGGTTTAAGCCGGGTGGTTCTGCCTTTGGAAATCGCTTTGTAGGTTTTGCATATTTTAAAATGTTCATGACAGATAGTGCTTTTTGGCGTGCGTTTTGCAATACATTAATACTTTCAATACTTAATATTATAGTGAACTTCCCAATACCTATTATTTTTGCGATATTACTTAACGAAATGAAATTCTTTCGATTTAAAAAATTTATTCAAACTGCCTCTTATATGCCTCGCTTCGTTTCGACCGTAGTTGTAATTTCTATGTTGGGAGAAATCCTTTCTCCTAGCTCCGGTATCGTGAATCGCATGTTAAGCGATTTATTCGGAATGCAACCAATATTCTTTCTAAATGAGCCAGGCTATTTCAGAATTCTCTATATTTTAACAGACACATGGCAGTACACAGGTTGGACAGCAATCATTTATCTTGCAGCTATTACAGGCGTTAGTTCCGAATTGTTTGAGGCCGCAAAGATTGATGGTGCAAATAGATTTAAGCAAATTATCTATGTGACAATTCCTTCAATCATGCCAACCATTATGGTTATGCTCATTCTAAATGTTGGCAGGTTGTTAAGTGTTGGATTTGAAAAAGTGTTGTTACTTTATACTCCAAATAACGCAGCAGTCAGCGATATTATTGATACGTTGGTATATCGGGTTGGTATGCAAAATCAAAATTACTCCTATGCAACTGCAGTTGGACTTTTCGGCGGTATTATAGGTTTAATTCTTGTAAGTAGTGCCAACTGGTTCAGTAGAAAAGTATCGGGTGAGAGCATTTATTAGTGCTTTGTAGCCTAATTATAAAAAGATGGAGAGTTTTATATGAAAATTACTTCAAAGGGTGAACGTGCATTTGATATCATAAATATGATTATTATGTGTCTAGTTGGTGCGGTTTGCTTTTTTCCATTTATATATATGATTGCGCTTTCTTTTTCTAGTGCGGATGCAGTTATCAATAATAAAGTTTCCTTATGGCCGGTTGGTTTTACTATTGATGCGTATAAAGAGATATTTTCATATCCGAACTTTTTTAGGGCATATGGAAATACAATATTTTATACAATTGTAGGTACATTCATCTCTTTAACAATGACAATTCTCTTTGCTTATCCACTTTCTAAGAACTTTTTAAAGGGAAGAAGTATCATTATGAAACTGGTGGTCTTCTCTATGTTTTTCTCTGGTGGTTTAATTCCAAACTACCTTGTTGTAGCTTCATTGCATCTTACAAATACAATATGGGCAATGCTATTGCCATTTGCAATTAACCAGTTTAATCTCATTATCCTGATTAACTTCTTCAAGGGTATCCCTGAAGAGATTGAAGAGGCGGCTATAATTGATGGCCTTGATTATTTTAATATACTCATTCGCATTGTATTGCCTTTGTCGTTACCAGCGATTGCAACCATTTCACTTTATACAGCAGTTTTCTTTTGGAGTGATTGGTTTAATGGTTTAATCTATCTAAAAGCAGATCAGTTCCCGGTAATGCTATACTTACGTAATATTGTAAATGGTGCAGCATCAGTTGGTGATGGAGCAGGATCCGCTGATAAAACTACGATAGAAATTACAATAAAATCTGCAGTAATTATGACAACGACAATACCAATTATTTGTTTATATCCTTTCTTACAAAAATTCTTCGTTAAAGGATTAACTTTAGGTTCAGTAAAAGGATAACATACAATAAAAGAAAATAACCAAGTGTGATACATATCATAGCGTTACTTTGGATAGAAAGTTTTAGGAGTGAAGATATTGACTGATATCGAACTGAAAATTAGAGAATATTTAAGTGATTTAACGAGTGCAGAGCAAAGAGCGGCTAAGTATCTAAGTAGTAATTTTGAAAGTGCATTAAAAATGTCAGTAGATGATTTAGCTTATAATTCAAAGGTGAGCAAAGCAACGTGGATTCGTTTTAGTAAAAGCTTAGGCTATGAGGGAATTAAAGACTTAAAAAAAGCAATGATAACAAACTTACAAAACGCCGTTAATGAGAGCCAAGCAAAAAACGAAAGTGAATTTCCCGAACTTAAAAATAATAATACCATTAAAAATGTTGTTGCAAGAATAACGGAGAATAGTATTACAGCAATTCGAGACACTGCATTGTTAGTTGATGAACAAGTGGTGGAAAATGCAGCGAAAGAAATAGCAAAAGCTCGCTCTATACGTATTTTTGGTGTTGCTGCATCTGGGGTTGTCGCAAAGGACTTAGCTCAAAAGCTTACCCGTATTGGGAAATGTGTTGTTTATTTTGAGGATTTTCATGAAAATTTGTTATCAACATCTTGCATTCAAGCAGATGATGTAGCAGTATTTATATCATGTTCAGGCAGAACCAAAGAAATAGTGGAGTTATTGCACATTGTAAAACAAAGGGGCGCAAAAATTGTTGCAATAACAAAATTCGGAAAAAATGATTTAACTGAGATTGCCGATTTTAAACTCATAATGAGTTCTCCGGAAAATGAGAAACGTATTGGAGCAACCAGCTCACGAATGGCTCAGCTCATTGTGGTAGATATTTTATATAGTACTATTTTGAAAAATGATGTTCAGAATGTAACCAAACATTTAAATGATAGTTATGTCATTAGCAGACATTTTAAAGATTTGACAAATTGACTAAGGGTGGAATAAAATCATGCAAACGTATTCTTTAGATCAAAAAATTGCCCAACTATTTGTAGTGAGCTTTGCCCATTCACATCTGACACAAGAAGATATTGATGAATTCACAAAGCATAAGTTTTCTAACTTTATTTATTTTGCTAGAAATCTAGAAAATTATAAAGCTGTGGCTGAGTTAAGCCGCAGTCTTCAAGAAATTGCAAAGCAAAATTGTAATATACCGGCATTTATTGCAATAGATCAAGAGGGCGGAATGGTAACGAGAGTATATTCCGGTGCTACACATTTTCCAACCAATATGGCAATAACAGCGTCAAACAATGCGGATAGTGTTTATGAAATGGGTAAAATGGTTGGAACCGAGCTTCTTAGAATGGGTATCAACCTTAACCTTGCTCCGGTTTTAGATGTGAATAATAATCCCTATAATCCTGTAATAGGCATACGCTCTTATTCTGATAATCCGGAAATAGTATCCCAAATGGGTGTGGATTATTTGAAAGGATTACAATCAGCAGGAGTACTTGCAAGTGCGAAACATTTTCCCGGACATGGAGATGTTACTGTAGATTCTCATTTGTCACTTCCGGTTGTTGATTATCCGATGGAGCGGTTAGAAAAAGTGGAATTATTGCCGTTTAAAGCAGCAATAAAAGCTGGCGTGTCATCCATCATGTCTGCCCATGTGGTTTTTCCATCAGTAGATAAAACGAGATTACCGGCAACTCTATCTTCTGAAATCTTAACCAAGTTCTTGCGAGAAACGTTAAACTTCCAAGGAATCGTTATGACAGATGGTATGCAAATGGAAGCAATAAGGTCTAATTATGGTATTGAACGTGGAGCGGTATTAGCCATTCAAGCCGGAGTAGATTTATTGTGTATGACAGGTAGTCATACGGATAATCATCTTGCGTTTGAAGCAATCAAAAAAGCGGTTGCAGATGGGACAATACCAATCAGCCGTATCGATGATGCTTTTGAAAGAATTCTAAGCTATAAAAAACAATTTCACCTAAACTTTGATTTTATACCTTTTGAGCAGCTGGTTGAAATATATCCAAAGCATGAGCAGCTTGCAGAAAAAATGAGTCGAGAAAGTATTACCTTAGTAAGAGATCCACAAAAGCTTTTACCATTAGGTAACTGTAAACTGCTCGCTATTTCAACCCTGCCAATAAGGGCAAATCTTGCCGAGAATTCTACGGTGGTTTTAGAGAGTTTTGCAGAAGTACTTGCAAAAACTCAAGGAGCCAACTATCGTGAAATCGAGTTAGATGTACCTGATATAGTAATCCAAGAGATTGTAGAAGCTTCTATTAACTACGATAAAATTGTAGTTGCTACATATAATGCTATCTTAAATAGACAGCAAGCTTTATTGGTAAAAAGATTAACTGATATAGGCGCAAATGTAATCGTTGTGGCATTACGATTACCTTATGATTGCAAGGTTATGCCTGAATCAGTATCTTTTGTTGCGGCTTATGAATATACAAAACGTTCCATATATAATGTTTGCAAATGCCTTGCTGGTGATATACCATTCATGGGTGTTATGCCTGTTGCAGATTATGAATAAATTAGAAAATCTTTTTAATAAGAATGAGCGTATGGTTATTGGGCTAATGTCAGGAACTTCAGTAGATGGTATTGATGCAGCTTTAGTAAGAATTAAAGGAAGCTACACAGACACAAAAGCTGAACTATTAGGCTTTGAAAATTATAAGATGCCCGATGGCATACGAGAAAGAATATTTGCACTTTTTGAAGATAAAACTTCATCTAGCAAAGATATTTGTCATATGAACTTTTTATTAGGAGAGCTTTTTGCAGAAGCCGCTAAAAAGATAGCCGATAAATGTGCAATCAGTTTAGCAGATATTGATCTTATAGGTTCTCATGGGCAGACAATTTACCATATACCTGTGCCGGTAAATGACTGTGGTTATCAAATTCGTTCTACTCTCCAAATCGGCGAGGGGGCAGTAATTGCTGATAGAACAGGAGTAGTTACTGTGTCTGATTTTAGGGTAATGGATGTAGCGGCAGGTGGCGAAGGTGCCCCACTTGTGCCATATACAGAATATTTGCTTTATCGCAGTGAAACGGATTGTATAGCCTTACAAAACATTGGAGGAGTAGGTAATATCACCGTTATCCCTAAAGGTGCGGCTGAGCATGAAGTGATAGCCTTTGATACAGGCCCTGGCAATATGATTATTGATTTTATGGTTTCTTTTATAACAAATGGTAAGCAAAGTTATGATGTGAATGGAGAGATCGCTAGTCAAGGAATCGTAAATGAACAAGTTCTATCGGAACTTATGCAAGACAAATATTTTAAGATTTTACCGCCTAAAACTACAGGTAGAGAGTACTTCGGTAAAAGATTTAGTAAGCAGCTACTCGAAAAGTGTAAATCGCTTGGTATGTCAGATCATGATATTGTAGCGACAACAACTATGTTTACTGCAAAAACAATTGCAGATGCTTGCGAACATCTTATTCCACTACCAATTACAAAGTTGGTAGTTGGAGGAGGAGGTAGCTATAATAGTACTCTAGTTAAAATGTTGAAGGCTGAATTGCCGAAAACAACGGTATGTATTCAAGAGGATTTAGGTTTTTCCAGTGATGCAAAAGAGGCAATCGCCTTTGCAGTGTTAGCAAATGAAACGATATCATTTCATCCGAATAATACTCCCTCTGCAACAGGTGCCTATAAAAAGAAAATTCTAGGTAAAATCAGTATATAAAACTACATAAAATAAATTGCTAATCAATAAATTTAGGAGTAAATTATGAAGATTGAATTAGAAAAAATCGCAACTGAAACACGAAATGAGTCGACTGCTAACATTGATAAGATGACTACTATAGAAATACTAAAGGCAATAAATGATGAAGATAAAAAAGTTGCTTACGCTGTTGAAAAAGAGTTACCAAACATAGAAAAGGCGGTAGAGGTTATTTATCAAAAGCTTGTTGCCGGTGGTAGACTAATATATTGTGGTGCAGGTACTTCAGGTAGACTTGGCGTGCTTGATGCGGTAGAATGTCCACCGACATTTGGTGTATCACCCGACTTTGTAAAAGCAATCATGGCAGGTGGCCCCAGTGCATTTGTTAAGGCTGTAGAAGGGGCAGAAGACAACAAAACGCTTGGTGCATCTGATTTAATAGCAGCTGGATTTACAGAGTCTGATGTATTGGTAGGTATCGCTGCAAGTGGAAGAACCCCCTATGTAATTGGGTGTATGGAATACGCAAAAAAAATTGGAGCACCGGTTATATCATTAAGTTGTAGTTTGCATTCCGAGATTGAACAGTATGCTGATATAGCAATTTCTCCTTGGTCAGGACCTGAGGTAATCGCAGGTTCAACACGTATGAAAAGTGGAACAAGCCAGAAAATGATTCTGAATATGATTTCAACAGCTGTTATGATTAAACTTGGAAAGGTTTACGGAAACTTAATGGTGGATGTACAGGCTACCAATGAAAAGTTAATAGAACGTACGAAATCTATCGTCTGTACTGCAACAGGTGTAGATTTGAATACTGCGATTGCAACATTAGAACAGTGTGAGTACTCAGCTAAGCATGCAATATTGATGATATTGGCTAATGTGAATTATGATCAATCAAAAAACCTTTTACTAAAGCATAATAATAATATTGCTCATGCACTGGAGTTTTTGAATAATAGTAAAGCAATCTAATAATGAATAGAATATAGTTGGACTATGCATAGCATTTTCTCATTGATGTTATAACAAGCAAAATTGTTAAGAACGGTGTAATTATCGTTTTTATACATAACCAAAAGGAGTGAGAGTTTTATGTTGAAAGGATTGTATAAAAAAGCATTAAGTCTAACTTTGGCAATTTTATTAACCATGGGAACAGGACTTGGCAGAATTTCTGTGCAAGCTGCAGCAAATGAGACACCAGCATATTTAAAAACCGTTGTTCATACCGTTTTAGGCAAAACACCCACGCTTCCCAACACGGTAACCATGGGCGAAGCTGCTACGACGGTTACGTGGAATGAAATTACACAGGACATGTTGACTTCCGGTCATCGTTTTTGGGTAAATGGAACTACCGCTTCAGGTAAAACAGTAGCATTACGGGTTCAGGTGGATGCGCATAAGGTGCTTGATCATTTTGAAAACAGCCTTATCGCTGAGGGAAACGCTGTTACCGGTATGCTGAACTGGTCTGGTGGAAGTGTGAGTAATACCCCACCTACATTTTCAATAGAAAATAGCAATGTACATAGTGGGCTGAATTCCTTAAAGTTGAATTTTGACTTCACTACAAATACTAGCGGCGGCACACTTAGTACCTATGCTAACACCAGTAACTTGTCTTTTGCAGCAGGTGAAGTTCCAAATTCGATCGGATTATGGATTTATGGCACAGATTTGAATTATTATAGTTTGAGGTTGTTAGGCAAATCAAATGGTGCTGGCGTTACGATTAAATTGGATAATGTAGTTACTCCGTTAAAAAAAGGTTGGAATTTTTACGAGTTTATAATTCCTGAATCATGCAAGGCAAACGGACTAACGGTGTCTACATTACCAGGACTTGTTTCTTTATCATCGGCTAGCGGTGCAAAGGCTCCGGGTATTCTCTACATAGACGATATTGTGGCAATCTATGGTGCTAAAACTAGGGATACTTCCTGCTTGGAGCAAACGCTAGCAATATCAGAGAATTATTGCAAAGCTGATGCAATCGGAGATAAAAACGAGATTTTAGGTCTGCGTACAGCAATTGATGCCGCACGTAATGTTATGGAAAACGTAGTGTCTACACAGCAGGATATTTATGACGCTGAGGATTTTGTGGTGGGAGCATTGACAAGTCTTCTTGCTTCAGCTGAATTTATAAATAACCGAAATATTGTTTTAGAAGATTTTGAGGGCTCAAGCGGGATAGAATGGGAATATGCTACTACAAACAGCAGCATAGGTACAGTTGCAAAGGTGACCCAAGCACCGTTTGTTCATCAAGGTACTTCTGCTTTAAAGCTAGTATACCAATTTAAAGGTACTGCAGGTACAGCACTTGCAGCAGTTAAGGGTAGCGGATATCCTAATCCAAAATTAACATTTACAGGAGAAAAAACACCGCAAAAAATAGGTATGTGGGTATATGGAAAAGGACAGTCTGTATTTGCATTGCGTCTTGATATACGCAAAGCTGATAAGAGTGGCACTCAAAACATACCATTTACCCTTACAAACAATGTCATTCCAGAAGGATGGAACTATTATACAATTGATTTAGCTAAAGCAGGATTTACAAAGGAAACAGGAGTGTTGCTAAACTATGTACCTTCCGTTTTGGCTACTAACGATACAACCAAAGTTGATAGCGAGATTTATATTGATGATATCAATTTGATTTATGAAGATAATGTTCCGGGCAGTGAGCTGAAAAAGGCAAAGTTAATTGGTACAATTGCAAAAGCACGTGCTTTGCTTATAGGCGCTGTAGAGGGGGGAAGTGGAGGACAATATCCTGTTGGTTCACTTTCTGCTTTCAGACTTTCAATTGCAAGTGCAATGCAAGTTTTATCATCTAATTCTCAAGAACAAATTGATGCAGAGGCAATAGAACTGAGTAGAAAAGTTGTAGAATTTGAAAATTCATTGCGTCCAAAAATTGATCGTCCTGGATTGTTAGAAAAGATAAATGCCTCTAATGAACTGTATAATAATGCAGTTGAGGGCGAAGAGCCTGGGCAATATATCGTTGGATCTAAAGCAGAGCTAAAAGCAGCAATTGATAGTGCACAGGCAGTATATGACGATGCAGCTGCAACAAGCGAAGCAGTTGAAAAAGCCAAAACCGCAATAACGGCGGCAGTGGCAACATTTAATACAAAGAAGGTGGGTCCACTGCAATTTGAAGAACTTGATAAAGCGATTGCTTTCGCAAATGAATTGTTAGCAACTGCACAAGCAGGAACGAATCCGGGTCAATATCCGCAAACTGCCATTGATGCTTTTAAAATAGCAAAAGAAAAAGCAGTTAATGACAAAGCAGTAGGTAAAACCCAAGCTTCTATAAATGCGGTACTTGCTGAACTTAAAATTGCTCAGGATAAATTTGATAAAGCAATGGTAAGTTATCATTATGATAAGACTAAGTTAAATGAAACGGTTATCAAAGCTGATGATTTTTTAAATACAATTCTTCCTGGAAAACTAGGTGGACAATATCCGCAAGCAGATTATGATATATTCAAAGCAGCGGTAAATCATGCAAAAGGCGTATTGGCTGATATCCGTGCTACTGAAAAAGCAATTGCTGATGAAGTAATTACATTGAATGGCGCAATGGAAAAAATACGTCAAAAACGTATTCCTGCTGCTTGGGATAAGTATAATATACCTGAAGAAGCACCATTAAATAAACGTGAAATGCGTGGTATTTGGTTAAGCACCGTTTTGAATATTGATTGGCCTAAAAAAGAATCACTCAAAATTGAAGATGATGCTGAAAGAATCAAGGTACAAAAGGCTGACCTTATAAAAATTCTTGATGATTTGAAAGATCTTGGCGCAAATACAGTGTTCTTCCAAGTACGCCCAACCTCTGATGCATTTTATCGCTCAAATCTAGCTCCATGGTCTTTGTATTTAACAGGAACTTACGGCAAGGATCCGGGCTTTGATCCACTACAATTTGCAATTGATGAAACGCACAAAAGAGGCATGGAGTTACATGCATGGTGTAATCCTTATCGTATTTCAATGCCGGCAGAATTATATCAAGATGAAAACGGCAATCCTATGACAAGTCTCGACCAAGTGAAGCAAATGTTATTAGCACAAGGAAATAATATATATGCGAAACATCCTGAGTGGGCAAGAGTAGCAACCAATAGGCTTATTCTTGATCCGGGTATTCCTGATGCAATCAAATACGTGGAAGATTGCGTAATGGAAATTGTAGATAATTATGATGTTGATGGTATTCATTTTGATGATTATTTCTATGTAGGAGATAAAGGTGGCTTTGATCAAGAAGGAGCCGACCAAAGCACTTATGAAACCTATGGAAAAGCACAATTTGATAATATTGATGATTGGCGAAGAAACAATACGTATGTTCTAGTTAAGGATATACATGATAAAATTACAGAAACAAAGCCATGGGTTAAATTTGGCGTGAGTCCAGCTGGCATTTGGCGAAATAAATTAGATGACGTTCTGGGTTCCGATACGAAAGCTGGTATTCCTAACTATGACCATGGTCGTTCCGATACCCGTAAATGGGTGCTTGAAGAATTAGTTGACTATATATGTCCACAGGTATATTGGAGTTTCAATTTTAATCTTACACCATACGGCGTAGTTTCTAGTTGGTGGGCTGATTTATTGAAAGAGAATCCGAATGTAAAAACAGAGCTTTATATAGGAATGGCAGCTTATAAATTAAGTCTTCCTGATGGTTCAGGGGACCCTTATTGGGATACGTATAAAGTTGGTGCTGAAGAACTGGAACGACAATTAAAATTTAATATGGCTAACCCTAATATCAATGGTTCTTTACTCTATAATTATGGAGTACTTTATTCGGGTAATGCCAATACGGACTTAGCACGTAAAAAAATAGCAGAGCTTTGGAAAACACCAGCCCTTCCACCATCTAAGTATTGGGCAAATATTCCGAAAGCGTATGCACCAATTGCTTTAAGTGCTTTTAGAACGACAAAAGGAGTAAATCTAACATTCTTGAAAACGGATAAAAACACACGTTACTTTGCAATATATCGTTTTTCACCGAATGAAGCAATTAACATTGATAACCCGAAAAACTTAATTGCAAGGTATTACGGAAGTTCAGGTTGCATTCAAAAATATTTAGATACAGCAGGTAAGAAAGGTGACCGATATGTCATAACAGCTTTAAATCGGGTTAGCCAAGAATCAAAGCCTTCTAATCGAACAATAGTAATTTTTTAATGTAGTCTAATTTAAAAATAGGATGCATTTTAATAGAGTAGTATTCATTTTAAAAACTCAACGAATTTGTAAAAAGTCCACCCCAATGGGTGGACTTTTTCAATTTTTGTAGTTTGCAGCATTTAATATATCATTATTTATTGCATAAATTCTAAAATTTTGATATGATAACTCTAATTATTAAGAAACGGGTGAATGAAATGAAATATTTTCAAAAATTAGTTGGAAATCATATTTATCTATCTCCGATGAATGAGGAGGACGCTCCAACCTATGTAAAATGGCTGAATGATTTTGCTGTAACAGATGGAGTTGGAAGCTCATGGAGAGTGACTTCACTAGATGGTGAAAAGAAATGGATTGAAAACAATGTTAATGATTATCAGTTTGCGATTGTGAAAAAAGAAAATGATGAGTTAATTGGTAACTGTGGAATTATGCAAGTGGACCATCTTAGGCAGTGTGGCGAAGTGGGATTGTTTATCGGAGAAGAAGAAAACCGAGGCAAAGGTTATGGAGCAGAGGTAATGAACTTGCTTGTAGATTATTGTTTTGATTATTTGAATCTCAATAATGTAATGCTAAGGGTGTTCTCTTTTAATGAACGTGCAATTACATGTTATAAAAAAGTTGGATTTCAAGAAATCGGCAGAAGAAGACAAGCCTATTTTGTAAAAGGCAAATTCTACGATGAAGTCTATATGGATATCATTCGGGAAGAACGCTAAAAATAAAATAATAAATGTTTGGGGAAAAATATTATATGAGAAATGATATTAAAATTCGTCCAGAGTGTATACGTGATTTTGATGAAATTGATAAGCTGGTGTTGGATTCGTTTTCTAAAGGTACGGATTACTCTGATGGCAGAGGTGAAGTAGCTCTGATTCATGAGATTCGCTTAGGTAAGTACTATATACCAGAACTATCTTATGTTGCAGAATTAAATGGAATTATAGTCGGACATTTTATGTTTTCGCATTTTCCACTATCTAAAGTATCAAAGCTCGGAAATTATGATAAAGAGATTGTTGAAACGCCTATTGTTATGTTAACACCAGTTTCTGTACACTCAGATTATTTGAGACAAAATATAGGTTCTACTATGATTTTATTAGGTATGGAAAAAGTGAAGAAGCTTGGGTACAAGGGGATTCAAGTTGAGGGTAATCCTAAATTTTATAATACCCTAGGATTTGAAACTTCATCAAAATATAATATCTTTGCAACAAGTGGATGGCCATTACAAGAACCGAAATGTATGATGGTACAGGAAACATATTTGAATTCACTAAATAATATTACGGGATATGTGGATTACAGTATGTATGAGAATGCATAATGATATTGTATAGATAGTAACTGAGTTTTCAATTATAAAGGAATAAAGAGGGAATCATCTAATATTGGATGATTCCCTCTTTGTTATTATATTGTCAGTGTGCCATTTTCGTTTATCAGTAAAATTAGTATTTGTTCTTCTACCTTTGTATTAGCATTCACATAAACTAGAAGTTGCTTATCATCGGAAGTTTTGCATTTGAATTCATAGCATAATACTTCAGATAATCCACCACTTGGAACGATAGCAAGGCGACTACTTTCAATTTTTAAATTCTTGTTTACGTTAGCAGAAGCATCTTCTTTTGAATATTTAGGAGCTTTTATTTGACGTTCCTTGTGGTTCATTAAATAACCTCTTGCATCATATCCGATTATTTCTCCGTTATCTAAAGCAACGCTTACTTTTATTAAATCCGGATAAACAATAATATCATTTTGCATATATGCATAGTTTATGGTTATGATGTTGTTGCTGATTTCATAGTAGGTCGTAGTCAATGCGCCAATTTTGAGCGTATCCATAAAAGTACGTGCTTTGTCCTTTGCTTGATCCACGTTGATTTTACGTTCAGTTACTAAGCGCGATTTTAAAAGATAGCAAACAAAACCACCTTTTTTTGTAACGGAGATATCAAGACCTTCTGCACTAAAGCAATAAGATGGCATGCGAGAATCCTCGTCATTTTCATCTTTTAGTTGTTCAATCGAAAGTAAGGTTGCTTGTGAGGCGATTTTTTTAGCTTCTGCACGAGAAATATTCGGCTGTCCTTTTAATTTTTGTGGTTCTCTTTGCATAATATGATCAGAAAATGGTCCATCATATATTAAAGATGGATAGGAAGAAAAACCTTCTTCAAATTCTTTAAAGCCTTCTGTAATATCACCAACCGGATTTTTGTTGCTTGCTTCTTCTTTTACATTGGATTTTACTTTGCTTAGGCTAATAGCACCTGTTTTAATTTCATCTGAAACGGTTACCATTTCACGAAGCATACCATCACAGTATTCATTTAGCTTCATGAGATTGTTTCGTTGTTCTTCGGTAATCGTGTTTCCTTCTGCATAAGATTTTGATAAGCTAACACAGTAATCACCAACCTGTGAAAGCAGTTTGTTTGTATTTTGAATTTTTAGATTGTCAATTGGAAGGCTAGCTAATCTGTCTTTTGCGTAGCCTGATTCTCTCCATAATTTTGATGAGAGCATTGCAAGGTATTCCGGTGTTTGAGCATAGATAATTTTAGTTAAGTCGCTATTTACATTTTGTGCATAATGCGTAAGGTCATCAACACTTTGCATATACTGATATTGCAATGCTAATTTTGATTGATGCGTTTGTTCTGAATAAGTATATACCAATAGTGATGCAACAAGAATAATAGCAACGGCAAAACTAATTAAGCGAATCAACGCTCTTTTTGTAATACGAAATGTCATAGAACTCCTCCAATATTGAGTAAATAGTATTATTGTGAATTAACTTTATAATTTACTGAAAGTATTAAAATATACCAAATTGTGCTTATATTTTGTTGAAAACCTATAGCAAAAATGAAAACAATAGTGTATAATAAATTCTTAGAATGGTCAAGGAGCGTATATAAGGAAACATGCAAGAAATATATTTAGATAATAGTGCAACAACAAAGCCTTGCGATGCGGCAATTACTGCATGTGTACAAGCAATGCAGCAGGATTACGGGAATCCATCATCGTTACACAGAAAAGGCTTTGAAGCAGAAAAAGTAGTTATAAAAGCCAAACAAGAGCTTGCGAAAGCATTGTTTTGTGAGCCAAGTGAAATTTTATTTACATCAGGTGCAACAGAATCCAATAATTTAGCGGTTGTTGGAAGTGTTCTTGCGAATAAACGTAAGGGCAATAAAATTGTTACTACAGCGATTGAACATCCCTCTGTGAAAGAAACAATGAAAATGTTACAACAGCAAGGATACATAATCAAAGAAGTTTTTCCAAGAGAAGATGGTGCTTTTTATGAGATGGATTTTTTTGATGAAGTAGACGATCAAACGGTATTGGTGAGCTGTATGTGGGTAAATAATGAAACGGGATTGATTTTGCCGATTGAAAAAATAGCGAAAGCTGTTAAAAGAAAGAATCCGAATACAGTTGTCCATGTAGATGCTGTTCAAGGGTTTTTAAAGCTGTCAATTAAGCTCAAAAACAATGAAATTGATTTATTGAGCATGAGTGGACATAAAGTCTATGCACCCAAAGGAATAGGAGCGTTATATATAAAAAAAGGCATACGTTTAGTTCCACAAACCTTTGGCGGAAATCAGCAAAGCGGAATTCGATCGGGCACCGAACCTACTCCGTTAATAGCTGCATTTGGAGCGGCAGTTGCAAGTCAGCGAGAGCAAATTTCGGCTGTTAAAGAACGTTATCAACAATTAAAGGATTATTTTGTTGAAAAATTAGCTGAAATTCCTGAAGTGCATATTAACACAAAATTAGATAATAGTGCACCTCATATATTAAATATCTCAATTGCAAATATCCGTTCTGAGGTTATGCTACACTATTTAGAGCAATATGGAATATATGTTTCAAGTGGCTCAGCTTGTGCGAAAGGAAAGCAAAGCTATGTTTTAGCGGCATTTGGTTTAGAAAAAGAATATACTGATACGGCAATTCGCATTAGCTTTTCACCCGATATTACAATACAGCAGCTTGATTATGTTACAGAACAGTTGAAAGAGGGAATTAATACCCTCGCAAAAATAAAAAGATAAAGAAAAACGGAGTAGATATGAAAGAAATTATACTTGTCAAAAATGGCGAGATTGCATTAAAAGGATTAAATAGACATACTTTTGAGGATGCATTGGTAAAAAATATTAGATGGCGTCTTCGTAAAATAGGTAAGTTTCAAATTAAAAAAGCACAATCAACAATTTATATTACCCCTGAAAATGAACAAGTTGATTTGGATGAGGCTTGCGATGCGTTAAAAAAAGTATTTGGCATTGCAGCTTTTTCAAGATCGGTTGTTACTCAAAAAGATTTAGAAGTTATTAAAACAGATGCAATTGAATATTTGAAAGATTTACTACCATACACCAAAACCTTTAAAGTTGCAGCAAAACGGGCTGATAAACGGTTCCCATATCAATCTCCTGATTTGCAAAGAGAGTTAGGGGGAGCATTATTGGATGCATATCCTCATTTAAAGGTTGATGTGCATAATCCTGAGGTAACAGTAACGGTAGAAATTCGGGAAGAATCTGCTTATGTTCATGCAAAAGTAATTCAAGGTGCAGGCGGTATGCCTGTTGGAACAAGTGGCGAAGGTTTGCTTTTGGTTTCCGGTGGAATTGATAGTCCGGTTGCAGGATATATGATGGCAAGAAGAGGCTTGAAAATGTCTGCAATGCATTTTATAAGTCCTCCATATACCAGTGATCGTGCATTGCAAAAGGTAGAAACATTATGTGAAAAATTATCTGATTATTCAGGTGACATTGTGTTTTACTGTGTACCGTTTACCAAATTACAAGAAGCAATTCGTGATAACTGTCCCGAAGAATTATTTACGATTATCATGCGTCGATTGATGATGGAAATAGCAATTCGGTTTGCAGAGCGTGAAAACATACCTTGCTTGGTAACAGGCGAAAGTTTAGCCCAAGTTGCAAGCCAAACAGTTTACGCAATTGCTACAACAAATGCAGTAGCAGATCGACCTGTGTTTAGACCGCTAATCGGTATGGACAAGAATGATATTATTGCAATTGCAAGACAAATTGATACCTTTGAAACTTCTATTTTACCTTACGAGGATTGTTGTACCGTATTTACTCCGAAACGACCTAAAACGAAACCAACATTAAAGTATGTTGAAGAGTCTCAAGCAGCTTTTGACTTTGAACCATTATTGGCGGATGCCGTGGATAATACAATAATAAAGACAATTAAGATGTAAACAGACAACAAGGAGACAGAATTATGAAAATGACAACAGGAAAAACCAAAGGGAAAAAGAGCGTAGCACGTATTATTTTGCTTGTTGCTATATGTGTGGTACTTATTTTTGCAGTAGTAATTGGCGCTTTGCTCGTTCGCAAATATGCAGCAGGAAAACAATTTCAAAAGGAAGCACAGGAATTTTATAACCCTGTATCCAGTATTGAAAATAAGGATGGAACACCTAGTAAAAGCGGAAATACCATTGATAAAAAAACAGGTGTTGTAAAAGATTTTAATAAGCTTTATGAAATTAACAAAGATACAATAGGATGGCTTTCTATACCTGAAACACGTTTAGATTTGCCCGTTGCAAAAGCTTCCGATAATACTTATTATTTGAATCATACCATAACGAAAAAATCTTACTCATTGGGTATTCCATTTGCAGATAGTAAAGCCACTTTTACAAAAGATAAGCAAAGTAACAATATTACAATCTATTCCCACGCAGCAAAAGATGGATCTTATTTTGCTGTCTTAAAGAATTATAAGGATGTTGCATTCTATAAAAGTCATCCAAATATCACGTTTAATACAATCTATGGAACAGGTAATTATAAAATTATTGGGCTATTTATGGAAGATGTAAGCGATAATAATAAGGCTATGTTTAATTATCATGATTACACTGATATGAACGAAGCACAATTTAACGATTATGTCGCAAATGTTATGAAACGTAATTATTTTAAAACCAGTGTTGATACGAAGTTTGGCGATCAACTGATTACCCTATCAACTTGTGATTATGAAGTAAACAATACTGATTTCCGAATTGCTTTAGTGGCTAGAAAAGTACGGGCTGGTGAGTCTGCAAAGGTAGATACGGGTTCCGCTGTAAAAAATGCAAATCAGATGATGCCTGCAAGATGGTATGAGAAAAAGGACATTAAAAATCCATTTGCCAAATAAGGGTTAAGTCAGCTTAAAGAATTTAGCGAAAGGTATAACAGTTATGATAATACAATTAGCTCAACAGCTTGTTGAAAAGTTAAATGATTTACAGTTTACAATTGCTACGGCAGAAAGCTGTACAGGTGGAATGGTTGCACAATATATTACATCAGTAAGCGGAGCTTCCTCTGTGTTTGACTGTGGCGTTATTTCTTATGCCAATCGCATAAAAGAGCAGGAACTCAATGTATCGCATCAAAATTTAGTGGAATACGGTGCTGTAAGCGAGCAGGTTTGTAAACAGATGGCAGGAGGAATTCTTCATAAAGCAAATGCTGACGTCGGAATATCGGTAACAGGAATTGCAGGGCCTACCGGTGGGACAAAAGAAAAGCCGGTTGGAACAGTATATATCGGTGTTGCAACAAAATCGAAAGTCTTTTGCAAACGTTTAAATTTAGAAGGTAATAGAGAAGATATTCGAAAGCAAACTGTTCAATGCTTGTTCGAGATGACATTACAAGTTTTAGAAACTGACAGTGTTTCAATATGAATGACGAAAGGGCAGATATGTTATGACTACAGAAAAGAAAAATAGTTTTTGGTCAAAATGTTATTCTTTTTGGTTTCCTCAAAAAAAAGACACAACAAAGCAAAAAATCGGCAAAATCATATCGCTAGTTGCGCTTGTTATTTTAATTTTTAGTCTTATCATGCTTGCTCTATTGTTATTTAAATATATTAAAGCAAATTCAATTTCTAATTCTTATCATGATCTATATGTTTCGTCAACTACTTCTTCTCAAATAAAAAAAGCGGAAGATTTGTTTGATTCTGAAACAGGAGTTATAAAAGAATTATCACAATTATATAAGGTTAATAATGATTTAATCGGTCATATTAACATTCCTAATACAAGGTTAAACTATCCGATTGTAAAAGGAAAAGATAATCAGTATTATTTAACCAATACATTATACAAAAAATATGATCCATTTGGTGTTCCTTTTGCAGACTATCGATCAACCATAACAAAAGAAACACAAAGTACCAACATTACAGTTTACGGACATAGTGCACAAGATGGATCTTTTTTTGCTACTGTTAAAAAGTATAAGGATTTTTCATTTTATCAAGAACATCCAATTATAGAGTTTGATACGATTTATGGGAAAGGTACTTATAAAATAATTGGCTTTTTTATGGAAGACGTTAGCCAACAAAACAAAAAAGTATTTTCGTATCATGATTTTATAGATGTTAATTCCGATAAAGACGTAATAAGGTTTTTAGAAAATGTTGCGAAACGCAGCTATTTTAAAACAGGAGTCGATGCAATTTCATCCGATCAGTTTATTACTCTTTCCACATGTGATACAGAAGTAAATAAAACCGATTTTCGTGTTGCATTGGTTGCAAGAAAAGTAAGAGAAGGTGAAAGTACAGAAGTTGATATTTCAAAATCAGAGAAAAATGCTAAGCCGATGATGCCTGCAAGATGGTATCAAAAAAAGGGGATTGAGGATCCGTTTTCAAAAGAAAGATAACAATAAAAATGAACGGATAATTTTGTTTACACATTTTAGCGCTGCAAATAACTAGTTCAATTAAAACTTGATATTATTCTGAAAGAGGCGGTTCTCATGAATTTTAAGGATATGCTTCATTCCGACAATGCGTTTGTAAACTTCTTTGTTCCTCAAAATGGTGATTCAAAAAAAACACTGATTCGCAAATACTCAATTTATGTTATTATAATCTTAATAATAGTGGGAATTATTATAAGCTGCTGTTATATTAGTGCGCAGCACAAGCACAATGATATAGCAAATGCAATGAATCAATCTGCATTGGTAACGTCTATTAATACACCAAGCAGTAAATCATGGTCTGTTATTGGAGAAGTAGAATCATGCTTACAAAATATGAGCAGTACTTTATCTTCAATAAGCAGTGAAAGCAGCAGCCAGATTGTAAGTACCAATAGTAAAACCAACCCGAATAAAATGGAGCCAATGAACCCTCCCGAAAATTATTTGGAAGAGTTTAAAGTATGGTTTAAAACCAACAGAGATGTAAAAGGCAGGTTGATCGTACCCAATACCCATGTCAATTATCCTGTAACTCAAACGAATAACAACACCTTTTATTTAAATCACAACGAATACAGAGCATCCAGCGGATGGGGCGTACCATTCATGGATTATCGTTCCAGTATTGTCCCGAATAAACAGAGCACAAATATCATCATTTATGGCCATAGTGATGATAAGCGTGGTTTGCAGTTATCGGGTATAAAAAATTATAAAAATTTAGATTTTTATAAACAAAACCCAGTAATTCAATTTGATACAGCTTATGAAAGAGGACAATGGAAAGTAATTGGTTTTTTCCTTGAAGATGTATCAGATAAAAACCCAATAGGACCTTTTGAGTATCATAACTTTGTAAATGCTACAAGTGAAGCTGATTTTAACAATTTTGTTGAAGCAGTACGAGAACGAAGCTTTTATGATACACCGGTCGATAGTAAATACGGCGATAGATTTTTAACAATTTCTACTTGTTATTCATTAACCAGTAAAGATTTCCGTTACGTATTTGTTGCAAGAAAGGTTCGAGACGGAGAATCTACAAGTGTGGATACTTCTTCTGCTGTATTAAACGAGGATCGATTGGTTCCGAAACGGGCAATTCAATAAACAAAAAAGAAATGACAAGAAAAATTAAAGAGGAAACATGATGAAAGGAATACTTTGGAATTTAATCGCGTTGCTATGTGCTGTAGCAATCTTTAGTGGAAGCATTGTTTATGCGGCTTCTAATATAGAGAAAATAACAGCAAATTCAAGTAATACAATTGGAGAAGATGATTTTTATCAGAGTGATGTTGGTATTGGTGATCTGCTAAGCTCAGAAAATAGCAACCAAAGTTCATCTAACAATTCAAGCCAACTAAGCTCGGTAGAATCGTCAGCACCTAGCTCTAGTATTCCTTCATCTTCAAAAGTATCATCCAAGCAGCAATCTTCAAAACAGCAATCGTCTATACCACATTCTTCAAAGCCAAAACCATCCGAAACATCATCATCCAAGCCACCAATTGCTTCTTCTGAAATCAGTAATGAAAATAGCGGTAATGGAGAAATAGATGAGGATTTATTACATATCGTTAGCGGTGCAGTACAAAGAGAAATTGTTGGAACCAATACAGCACCTAAATCTAGATATTACGAAGCTTATAAAGCACAAGCAGTTGCTTGCAGAACCTATATGGAATATCATAAAAGAGCAAACGGAACTTATCCATCTATGCCATATGCTGCCCCATATGCCAAAACAATTGAATTAGTGAAATTGGTTTGGAATGAAAAAATCTACTACAATGGCAGCGTTATAAACGCTGTATATCATGCAGCTTCTGGTGGAAGCACTCAAAGTGCGAAATATGTATGGGGCGGAACGCTTCCATATTTACAAGCAAGGCCAAGTAAGTATGATGATTACATTAGCTCTTCTACTATTTCGCAAAGTGAAGCAGCAAACATATTAGCGTCAAATGGGATATCTGTTAGTGGAGATGCATCTAACTGGTTCGATTTGAAAAATGCAGCATTGACGGATGGTGGATTTATTGATAGAATTTCTATATGTGGTACCAGTGTAAGAGGGCGCACATTAAGAGAGAGTATATTTGGAAATTCTAAGCTAAAGAGTTGTAAGATAACCGATATTTCAGTTTCCGATGACAATATTACTTTTACAACGAAAGGATATGGTCATGGTGTTGGAATGAGCCAACTTGGTGCGCTTGGTTATTCTGCAAATGAAGGCTGGAATTACCAACAAATACTACAACATTATTATATAGGGGTAACGATTCGTTAACCCCATTTTACTTTAGACAGTTTGAAAACATGTTTTTCAAACTGTGTTTTGTGTTAATTACCCAATCATTTTATTAACATAAAACAGAGAGAGGGAGATTTTATGCCACCAATTTCATTGCTGATTAAGCCTGCTTCGTCTACTTGTAATATGAAATGCAAGTATTGCTTTTATCATGATGTAACAAATTCACGTGCAATTGCAAACTATGGAATTATGAGCGACGAAACAATTGAAACTATAGTTAAAAAAGCATTTCAATACGCAGACCATGTTGCAAGCTTTGGATTCCAAGGTGGAGAACCGACAATGGCAGGACTTGATTTCTTTAAAAGAGTTGTTGCGCTGCAAAAGAAATATAATGTTAAAAACATTAAAGTAACGAATGCAATTCAAACTAATGGGTTAAATATGAATGACGAGTGGGCAAAGTTTCTTCATGATAACGACTTTTTGGTAGGACTTTCACTGGATGGAAGTAAGCTTATTCATGATAAATATCGTTTGGACCATCTAGGTAACGGAACCTTTGACCGTGTTTTAAATGCTGCAAAAATTATGGATAAGCATAAAGTAGAATATAATATTCTTTCAACGGTTAATATTGATGTGGCAAATAACATTGAAAAAATATATTATTTCTTTAAAAAGCAAGGCTTTCATTATCTACAGTTTATTCCTTGTTTAGATGAACTAAAAAAAGAGCATGGGCAAAACGATTATTCTTTAACACCCGAAGCATATGGCGAATTTTTAAAAAAACTGTTTTCCCTATGGTATGTCGATTTAAGCACAAACAAACCAATGAGTATTCGCTATTTTGATAATTTGGTTATGATGTTGTTTGGTTATCCACCTGAAAGCTGCGGTATGTCGGGTATGTGCAGTTGTTACTATATGATTGAAGCAGATGGCAGCACCTATCCTTGCGATTTTTATGTAACGGATGAATGGCGTATTGGCAATGTGTTAACAGATGAGTTTGAACAAATGAGTCAAACAGAAACCGCAAAACGTTTTGTTGAAATTTCAAAGCAAGTAGCACCTAATTGCAAAGAGTGTGAGCATTATCATATTTGCCGAGGTGGGTGCCGAAGAAATCGAGAGCCAATAGGAATTGATCATAACAACGAAAATTATCTTTGCCCTGCATTTAAAATGTTCTTTGATTTTGCAAAAGAAGATTTAATAAAGGTAGGGAAAAAGTTTTTAAGATAAAATGAGATGAGCTATATAATAAAGTTTATAGTTGAGAAAGGATAGGATCTTTTATGACAAAGATTAAACAGCAAAGCTTTTCAAAGTTATCATCGGGTGAAGAAATACAGTTGTTTTGTTTAGATAATGGAGAAACGCAAGTAGAAATTATCAACTTGGGCGCTGCTATTGTATCTATTACAACACCTGATAAGAATGGCAACTCTGATGATATTTGTTTAGGCTTGTCTTCAGCAGATGCGTATTATAATCAAACTGCCTATTTAGGAGTTGTTGCAGGACGCTATGCAAATCGAATAGCGAAGGGCAAGTTTTCAATCAACAATAATGAATATCAGTTGAACTGCAATAATGGTGAGAATCATCTACATGGAGGAAATATTGGATTTTCCAAACGTGTGTGGAATTACAAAATTATTAACGATGAAACAAATCCAAAGCTAAGGCTCAGCTTGACGAGTCCCAATTTAGAAGAAGGCTTTCCCGGAACAGTAAACGCTGCGGTAGAGTATTCTTTAGATGAAAATAATCGATTAACAATCCATTATCAAGGTACAACTGACCAAGATACAGTACTGAATTTAACCAATCATACTTATTTTAATTTGGCTGGTCATAATAAAGGAACAATTTTGGAGCATCGGTTATTTGTAAACGGCGATTTCTTTGCTAGAGTGAATGAACAGGCAATCCCAACGGGTGAGCTAGTGCCAGTAAAAGATACTCCATTTGATTTTACGGCAACTGAACCAATGCATTTGATTGGTGAACGTATTAACGCTGATAATCAAGATTTGCATAATTGTGGTGGGTATGATCATAGCTATGCATTAAACGGGAAAGGTAAACAATTGATTCAAGCTGCTACATTATATCATGAAGCAACAGGAAGAGTTTTAAATGTTTACACGAATAAGCCTGCAATGCAGTTGTATACAGGGAATGCATTGGATGGTACGCATATTGGAAAGCAAGGCTGTATCTATAATCAAAATGCCGGTGTATGTTTAGAAACACAGTTTATGCCAGATTCGCCAAATCAGCCTCAGTTTCCATGTTGTGTTTTGAAAGCAAATGATGTGTATGATTACACTACTGTTTTTGAATTTACAACCAAAGATTAATAAAAAAAGCCTAATAAATAATGGAATTTACAAGTAATGAAAAAACATTACACACATTTTTCACAAAGTATGTGGAAAATATTCTGCATTTATGTTATATTTATTAAGATGTTTCGAATTTATTAAGGGATTACAAAATTATAAAGCAAAACCTTGTTTGAAAAGAGCATCTCTATATAGTTAATAGGATATATAATATCACAGGAGGGAAATCAAATGATAGAAGTAAAAAATCTCACCAAGAGATACGGACAAAAGCTTGCAGTTGATAATGTTAGCTTTACCGTGAACAAAGGTGAAATTTTAGGTTTTCTAGGGCCTAACGGTGCTGGAAAATCAACGACAATGAACATTTTGACAGGCTATTTATCCGCTACCGATGGTGTAGCGAAAATTGGTGAATTTGATATTCTTGAAAATCCAATTGAAGCAAAAAGGGCAATTGGCTATCTTCCGGAACAACCACCTCTATATCTGGATATGACAGTTAAGGAGTATTTAGATTTTATTTATGACTTAAAGAAAGTGAAACTGCCAAAAGAAGCTCATATTAAAGAAGTTTGTGATGTTGTTAAAATCTCAAATGTATATAACCGTGTAATTAAAAACCTATCAAAAGGTTATAAACAACGTGTAGGTTTAGCGCAAGCAATTATCGGAAATCCTGAGGTTTTAATTTTGGACGAGCCTACAGTAGGTCTTGACCCAAAACAAATTATTGAAATTCGTAACCTAATTAAAACATTAGGTCAAAAGCATACTGTTATTCTTTCTTCACATATTCTTCCTGAAATCCAAGCTGTTTGTGATCGTGTAATCGTTATCTCTCAAGGTAAATTGGTTGCAAATGATACAACAACCAACTTGTCAAGAGAAATGAGCGAAGATCGTTATTACGTTTTATTGGTTGAAGGCCCAGAGAATGATGTTTATAAAACATTACAAGGCATCGCTGGTATGAAATCAGTTGTAACAAACGGAAAACGTGAAAACAACGTATATGAATATACAGTTGAAGCAGAAGAAAATGTTGATGTTCGCCGTGAAATTTTCAAACGGTTAGCTGAAAGAAATTGGCCAATGTTAGGATTACGTTCTAGCGAACTTTCATTAGAAGACATCTTCTTAAAACTAACAAAAGAAAACGGAGGTGTACAATAATGCTTGCTGTATTTAAAAGAGAATTAAGATCTTATTTTCAATCTCCAATTGGTTATGTTTTCTTAGCCTTTATGTTTGTGTTTGGTGGATTTTTCTTCTCAGCTGTATTATCTCAAAACTCAACTAAAATTGAATATGTATTCAGTTCATTATTTACAATCGTTATTATATTAATTCCACTATTAACAATGAGATTGTTAAGTGAAGAGAAAAAGCAAAAAACAGACCAATTATTATTAACTGCTCCTGTTAACATCAGCGGTATTGTTATTGGTAAATATCTTGCAGCATTTGTAATGTATTTAATTGGTCTTTGTTCTACAATTGTATATGTTATTGTATTAGCTACCTTTGCAAAACCAAACTGGAACATTTTCTTAGGAAACTTTTTAGGATTAGCTTTAGTTGGTGGTGCAATTCTTGCAATCGGCTTATTTATTTCTTCATTAACAGAAAGTCAAATGATTGCAGCAATCGGAAGCTATGGTATTGTATTATTTATTCTTTCATTTGATACAATTGCTCAAAAAATTCCGGTTACAGCTATTTCAACTTTCCTTTCAAAATTATCTATGAATGCAAGATATACTGATTTCGTAAATGGTATTTTGAATGTATCACATATTATATTCTTTATCAGTTTTATAGTAGTCTTTAACTTCTTAACAGTTAGAGTACTTGAAAAGAAAAGATGGAGCTAAGGAGGAGAAAGCGTATGAAAAAGAATGTTTTTGCTAATCGTCGCTTTAAGCATGGCTCTCTAGCGACCATTATTACAATAGGATTTATTGTTGCAATTTTTATTATCAATTTTATCGCAACATTATTATTGGAAAGATTTCCATTAAATATTGACCTTACAAAAGAAAAACGTTTTGCATTAACACAAGAAAGTGTCAATTATATTAAAAAATTAGACCAAGATGTAAATATGATTGTTTGTGCTGATGAAGCTACGTTAAAAGGTCTAGGTGATTTATATGTACAAGGATATGAAATCATCAAAAATTACGCAAAATATAACGGTAAAATCGATATTAAATTTGTTAATTTAAAAAAGGATCCTAGCTTTGCAAAAAAATATCCTAAAGTAACAGTTAACGAGGGCGACATCATTATCGAAAGTAAGCTCCGTTACAAAAAAGTTCCGATCAATGATTTATTTGAAAGCAATCAAACCGAATATGGACAAGTAACTTACAGCTCTGTTGCAGAACAAAAGCTAACAAGCTCTCTCATGTACGTAACAGATAAAAGCCCAGCTGTTGTAACGCTTATTGGCGGACAAGACAATGTTGACGTTAAAGGTTATACAGAATTATTAGAAACAAACAACTACACCATTCAAAGCGTTAACTTACTATCTCAAGATATTGATGCAAAATCCGATTTAGTAATTCTTCCAACGCCAAAAGGCGATTTTACAGCAGATCAAATTAAAAAATTAGAAACTTACTTAGACAACAACGGTAAGTTTGGAAAATCCATTGTATTTGTTTCTGCTTATAATAAAGAAGTTGGTCCTTTATTGAAATCATTCTTGGCAGATTGGGGCTTAGAAATCGGCGAAGGCGTTATTACCGATTCTAATACACGTAATCTAGTAAATAATGAATTTGGATTAGTAAATCAGTTGGCTGATGAGTCTATTAAAAAGCAATTAAATTCAGCTGACCTTCCAATTATCACCCCATTTGCAAGTCCAATCAAACAGTTATTTACTGAAAAAGATAACCGTAAAACAGCTGTTATTACAAAATCTGCAGCTACAGGTAAATTAGCATCAACAGATGAAAACAAAAAGTTAGATGCTACTGGTGAATTCAATACCATGGTAAGAGCAACTCGTGAAAAATATGTTGGAAGCACTATGAAATATTCAACCATTATTGCTCTTTCTTCACCTGAATTCTTAAATACAAATTTCTTACAATACGCAGGCTGTAATAACGGCGATTTAGTAATGACTATTACAAACAACTTAACTGAAAAAGAAGATGCTGTTAAGATTCTGCCAATTCAATTTGCAAATGAAACTATCACAGTTTCAAAAGCACAAGTATCTATTATTAACTTAATCTTAACAATCATTATTCCGTTAGTTGCGCTTGTTATAGGTACTGTTATTTGGTTCCGCAGGAGGCATTTATGAGTAACAAAATTAAAGCAATTATTGCTGGCGGATGCGTATTATTGCTATTAGTTGCTGTGTTGGTAGTGCTTGTTCTTACAAAAAAACCTGCAAAAGAAGAAAATCCAAATAGTCAGGAAAAGAATTACATTACGCTCGTAAAAGAAACAGTTGATTCCATTGAATCTTTGAAAATTAAAAATGAAAAAGATGAATATACAATTTCAAAACAAGGCGAAAACAAATGGGGTATCAAAGAAATCATGGAATATCCGCAAGCATATCATTTGTACCTTGAAACATTAGGTCAAGCACAAAGTGTTACTGCGTTAGAAGTAATTGAAAAAGATGCAACGGATTTATCAAAATATGGATTATTGAACCCAAAACTTACTTTTGAAGTTAAACCAAAAAATAAACCTGTGATTGTCATTCATGTTGGTGAAAAATCCAGCGATAAAAAAGCAACATATATACGAGTGGGCGACCAAAAAACAGTGTATGTTGCAAGTACGGATGCATTTACTAACCTTTACTATGACCGTTATGCATATATTGATAAAGTTTTAATTCCTGGATTGGAATCAGATGAGGTTAAGGACATTCCAAAAATTGATAAAATGTCTGTTACAAGACCGGACTTAGAAAAGCCTATTGTGCTAGAAAAGTTTGCAGAAGGTGAGCTAAGTGCAAATGCTGCAACACAAGCTAGTATTAAAATGACCAGTCCTGTTCATGCGCTAATTAGTGAAACTCCGGCACAAGATTTAGTATATGGAAACTTTGGTATTATAGCAGAATCAATTTTGAAGGGTAATCCAACAAAAGAAGATTTGGTGAAGTATGGATTTGATAAACCAACATCAGTTTTTGAATTAAAATATAACGGTACTTCATCTGTTAAAATAACAACAGGTAAAGGCATTGAATGTAAGCATGAAGAAGGCGAAGACTTAACAGGTCATACGCACCAAATTGTTTCTTATTATGCAATGCGTGAAGGTATCAATCAAATTTATATCGTCAAAGCATCTGATTTAAGATGGATGAAAATGCAGCCAAAAGATATTCTTTCTACTGTTGCAGTACTTCCTCATATTTTGGATACTCAAAGTATTGATGTTACTTTAAACAATAAAAAGAACACAATAGCATTCCAATTAAACAAAGACAAGCCAAAGGATGTTAACGAAATTACTGCAACATTGAATGGTTCAAAAGCAGACATTAACAACGCAAAGGCTTATTTCCAATGCTTACAGCTAACAGCAATTCAAGATATCAACAAAGTACAACCCAATAAAGCGGCTGCTGCTACGGTTCAATATAATTATCGAAATGGTAAAAAAGATGTAGTAGAAATCTATGTATTAGATGACCGCACTTGTATTATTTCTTTAAACGGTAATAATGCATTTGTTGGACGTGCGGGTTATGTTGATAAGTTAGTAAAGGAATTAGCTAATTTAGAAGCAGGAAAAACAGTCGATACTGATTGGTAAAAGATAAAGAGACTTCACTTTGAAGTCTCTTTTTTATATGTAATTTACCTAAAGTTCATAAATTAAGTTTGCGATTTTTGTATTACTATGATATACTAAACATAAATAAGAATTGATAAGTAAGAGAGGTCTATTCATGAACGATGTTTTTTTTGAGCAAATTGTCAAAAAGAAGGACTCTATTAAAGATAAGTTAATTAAGGCATGTATTTTATTAGTTGCATTATTCTTGTTTTTTATGCTGATGTATGTTGTAGTATTTACTAGGTACCCAACAATTAACTCAATTGCGTTTTTATTGGCAGTTGGTTCATTGGTTGGAGCTTGGTATTTTATATCCGGATTAAATTTAGAGTTTGAATATATTTATACAAATGGCGAAATTGATATTGATAAAATCAGTGCAAAGCGAAAAAGAAAACGTGTTACAACAGTTCGAATTAGCTCTTTTGAATTGTTTGAAGAATATAATCATGATAAATATAAAAGTGAACACTTTGATGTAAAAATATATGCGTGTACCCATATGCTAGATGAAAATGTGTATTCTGCCGTTTATCGTGGAAAACAAGGCGAAAAATGTTTGCTTGTATTTAGCCCGAATGAGCGTTTATTAACTGAAATTAACAAAATATATAAAAGGAAAGTGCATAGTAGATAATGTATTCAACCGGAATAGATATGGTCGAAATTTCTAGAATTGAAAAAAGTATAACAAAAGATCCTCGTTTTATAACGAGGTTTTTTGGGGTTGAGGAACAGAAATTTCTTACAAAAAAGGAACAAACGAAACAGTATTATCAAACCATTGCGGCGAATTTTGCAGCAAAAGAAGCGTTTTCCAAAGCATTAGGAACAGGAATTAGAGGGTTTCGTTTGTCAGAAGTTGAAATTCTTCGTAATGAATTGGGTGCCCCTTATATAAAGCTAAGCGGTAAAGCGGCAGAAATTGTGCAAAAGCTTAGATTAGATTTTAGCGTGAGTCAATCTCATACAGACCAACATGCCATTGCAATTGTTGTGGCATACCCAATATCATAAATCGTAAGTTGATGGATTTGAATGGAGTGTGTTAGGTGTTAGTATTAACGACGGTTCAAATGAAACGTGCAGAGCAGCTTACTGCCAGTACAAGCCTCTCATATATTGAGATGATGCAAAATGCTGGAACAATGGCATATAATTATTGCGAAAATAAATATAATATCCTTACAAAGAAAAGCGTTGTGGTCTGTGGAAAGGGCAATAATGCTGGAGACGGGTTTGTTGTTGCAAAGAAAATTCATGAAAACGGTGGCAGCGTCTCAATAATACTGTGCTGTGGTGAATCTACTACAACTGAAAGCAAACAAGTATTTTCAGAATTACCGATAGATTCAATAGAAGTAATTTGCTTTGACTCCCAATTGCAACGAGCAAGAGATTGTATCAATAGCGCAGATATTGTTATTGACGCAGTATACGGGACCGGATTTCATGGAGATTTACCAATTACACTAGAGAACATATTTGATGCAATAAATGCTGTATCTGCAGTTAAAGTTGCTTTGGATATTCCGTCCGGAATGAATGCGGATACCGGAATTTGTGCAAACCACCATCTTATAGCCGAAACTACGTTGGTGTTTGCGGCAGCTAAACCAGCCCACGTAAAGAAACAGGCAAAAGAAATTTGTGGTGAAATTGAAGTGTTGGATATTGGTATAACCAATGAGATATTACAAATGGCTCAACACAATGCAGTATTGCTGACGTATGAAATGGTTGCCCCTTTCTTTCCAAAACGAAATCCGAATACGCATAAAGGGAGTTATGGTAAATTTCTCAATATTTCGGGTAGCAAAACGATGTGTGGTGCGGCGATGATGTCGACCTTATCGGCAATGCGAATAGGTGCAGGCGTTACTACACTTGCAACGCCTAAATGTGTGGCTGATATTTGTGCGGTTAATTTAATGGAAGCAATGACAGTGCCACTGCTAGAGAGCCAGACGGGGAGCATATCTGCTGATGCAATAGGTGATATGGATTCTTTACTTTCAAATGCTGATGCTTGCTTAATCGGATGTGGCCTTTCTGTTACAGAAGACACAAAACAAGTAGTAAAGTATATTATAGAAAATGTGCAAAAGAATATTGTAATTGATGCAGATGGTTTAAACTGTATTTCAAAAGACTGCTCGATATTAAAAAAACTTCAAAAAACTGCTATATTAACTCCTCATCCAGGTGAAATGGCAAGACTAACAGGTTCTACAATAGAGCAAGTAAAAGCGAATGGCTATGAAATGGCAAAACAATTTGCACAAAGGTATCAAGTAATTGTAGTTTTAAAAGGACATAAAACCATTATTGCAACACCAGAAGGTGAATTATATGTCAATTCTACCGGTAATGCTGGTCTAGCCAAAGGCGGTAGTGGCGATGTTCTTGCAGGAATGATTGGAGGCTTATTAACACAAGGCTATGAGCCGAAGAATGCAGCAATAGGTGGAGTGTATCTTCATGGCATGGTTGCAGATCAATTAAGTGAACAAATGTCGCAATATTCGATGTTAGCTCGAGATATTATTGAACAAATTTCTTATACCTTAAAAGGTTTTGAATCAATCTAATCGCATAAATAACAATCCCTCTGCATAAGCTTTAGAGTAATGAAAGCTTGTGGAGGGATTTATTTATGAAAGAAATGAAGAATAAAACCTTTATTATATGGGGCGTAATATTAGTAGTGGCAATTGTGGGGCTTACGGTTTTAGCTTTTCAAAAGGGTTCTAGCCCACCACATCAAATTTCAACAAACTTAAGTAAGCCATTTGATGCAAAAGCTACCGTAAAAATGAAAGATCTTGTAATGGTTTGTGATATCAACAAATCGGCTGTTGGTGCATGTACAATTAAAATACAAGAACCAAAACAATTAAAAGATATGGAATTTCAGTATGATGGCAAGGACATTAAGGTTTCTTATAAAGGCTTATCTGTAAAACTGGATGAAAATTCAAAGCTCGCATCGTCCTTGGCAGCTGTTATTGTAAATTCGATTGATACTGCCGCAAGTCCTAGCGGCGTAGATGTAAAAATGGTGGGGAAAACAGTTCAAATAACGGGCAAGAGCGATTCGGGAAATTTTAAAATAGTATTAGATAAAGCAAGTGGTTCTATTATGACATTAACACTTCCACAGCTTGATTTTGAGTGTAATTTTGATGATTTTATCTTTAAGAAATAATAAATGCTGGTAAACAATTTTTAGTAGCAAGTAGTATATTTTTATAAGAAACGTAGGGGTCGATGCCTACATCGACCCGTGGGATAGGAATTTTCATCCTAAAACAGGGGCTGATGTGGGTATCAGCCCCTACAACCGTTTTATTCAGTTCTTGAATACGTTATTTCAGCTTATTATTATAAACTACATTTCATAGCTACCCAGCCGTTTTCGGTAATTTTTTCAACAATGTTGAGGTTTGCTTGTTGAAGAGCAGCAATAACTTCGTCGCAACGTTCATCAATAATTCCAGATACCAATAGGATACTGTTTTGATGCATAAAGTTTTTCACATCTTTGCTGAGTCGGATAATAACATCAGCTACAATATTTGCACAAACAACATCGTATGTTCCGCTAATTTTCTCAGTTAAGTCACCACATACTAATTCGATTTTTTCACCGACATGATTTAAGTCAGCATTTTCTTGTGCCACTTTTACAGAAAGCTCATCAATATCAACACCAACAGCCTGTTTGGCACCAAGAAGTAAAGCAGTAATTGCAAGAATTCCGCTACCGGTTCCGATATCGAGCATAGTAGTATCTTCTTTTACGCAATCTTCAAGCAATTGCATACAAAGGCGAGTGGTTTCGTGTGTACCTGTTCCAAATGCCATTCCTGGGTCTAGTGTTACTTGCACTTCATTGTTTGCAAGTGTGTATTTTTCCCAACAAGGAACGACTACTAATCGTTTACCGATTTTTGTAGGGTGATAATATTTCTTCCAAGCGGTAGACCAATCTTCTTCGTTGACATTGCTTGTTTCAATAGTAAGTCTACCTAAATCAATACCTTCGTTTAATGCACGTTGTCCTTCTAATGCAGCTTTAATTTGGTTAAAGCTTTCAATGCCTTGTAGGTTATCAGAAAGATAGAATTTTACATTGCTTTCTTTTTCTTTTAATTCCATTAAGCTATCATCAACATAGTCCCAATGGGTAGTTGTGCCTTCTAGGAACTCACAGAAATCTTTAGCATCTTCTATTACATGTCCTTTAATACCATGAACGGTTAAAAATCCACTAATTATATCAATGCCCTCTGATGTAGTGTAGATGGTTACTTCGGTCCAGTTGTTCATTTTTTTCTCCTTTTGGGTATACAGTGTTATATATTGTAAGGAACGACCTCTGTGTCGTTCCAATAATATTTTTATATTAATTTTGCTGTTATAAAATAATGTTTGCTGTTTTGTTGCTGTCCGTTAAAATAGCAATCGTCTGTATGACGAATTCGTTCAATTTCGAAATCAGTGAATAAATGTAAAACATCTTTTAAGTTCACATAGAAATGTGGAACATCTTTCTCAGGACCATCATCGGATTTAATTACCGTATTTTCATCAAGTTTCGGGTATCCAGCATCTTTAAAAGACCATGTTTCTTTCGAGCATAACGTTAGAAATACCTCTCCACCCGGTTTTAATACTCTTTTTATTTCACTCATTATTTGTAAAATTCCTTTTGAATCCGTATGAGAAACGACATGAAAGGAAAAGATACAATCAAATGTATTATCTTCATATGGTAGCTTTAGAATATCACCAACTGTGGTTTCAATCGGTAGATTTTCTTTCTTTGCCCATTCATTCAGATGAGATAAACCATATTCGGATAAATCAATTGCAGAAACTTGAAATCCTTGTTTCGCAAAATAAATAGAGTGTCGACCTAATCCACAACCCAAGTCGAGAACGGTTTTATAGTCGTTATTCTTCCACTTTTGAGCGATATAATAACTTTCTTCGCTAGGATTCAACCAAACAGGTTCAACGCCAACTTTCCAGTCCCATGCTTTTGATTTTGTCATACGAAACACTCCTTTAACTGAATAGCAAATCATACTTATTCATTATACCTCATTTTTCTTGTGAAAAGCAACAAATAATAATGAGAGTTGAAAATTTTTACATATGGTTTGACACTTGATTTTATCGTAATTCTTCATTATAATAGATTAGACAATGAAAAATAACAATGGAGGTCAAAAATATGCTAAACAGCGAAAAAACAATGGACAAGATAGTGGCACTCTGCAAGGGTAGAGGCTTTGTATATGCAGGAAGCGAAATTTATGGCGGACTTGCAAATTCGTGGGATTATGGACCTTTAGGCGTAGAGTTTAAAAATAACGTAAAAAAAGCTTGGTGGAAAAAATTCATTCAAGAAAGTCCTTTCAATGTTGGACTAGATAGCGCAATTTTAATGAATCCACAAGTATGGGTAGCATCCGGACATGTTGGCGGCTTCTCTGATCCATTGATGGACTGTAAAGCATGTAAGACTCGTCATCGTGCAGATAAATTAATAGAAGACACAGGTGTATTACCAGCAGGATGGTCTTTTGAGCAAATGGCACAATATATCAAAGATAATAACATTGTTTGCCCTGAATGTGGTAAACAAGATTTTACCGATATTAGAAGCTTTAACTTGATGTTTAAAACATTCGTTGGTGTAACAGAAGATTCTAAAAACGAAATTTTCATGCGTCCGGAAACAGCACAAGGCATTTTTGTTAACTTTGCGAATATCCAACGTACAACAAGAAAGAAACTTCCTTTTGGTGTTGGACAAATCGGTAAATCATTTAGAAACGAAATTACGCCTGGTAACTTTATTTTCAGAACTCGTGAGTTTGAACAAATGGAGCTTGAGTTCTTCTGTAAACCAGGTACTGAACTAGATTGGTTTGCATATTGGAAAGATTTTTGTCACAAATGGTTATTATCACTTGGTATGAAAGCAGAAAACTTAAAACTTCGTGACCATGATCCCAAAGAGCTTTCCCACTATTCTAATGCAACAACAGACTTTGAATTTATGTTCCCATCTATTGGTTGGGGCGAGCTTTGGGGCGTTGCAAGCAGAACAAACTTCGATTTAAATGCACATCAAACACAATCAGGCAAATCATTAGAATACTTTGATCCGGAAACAAATGAAAAATATATTCCATATGTTATTGAGCCATCTTTAGGTGCTGACCGTGTTGCACTTGCATTTTTAAGTGAAGCATATGATGAAGAAATTATTGATGAGAAAGATACTCGTGTGGTACTTCGTCTGCATCCTGCATTAGCTCCATTCAAAGCTTGTGTATTACCGCTATCTAAGAAATTATCTGAGCCTGCTATGGAAGTATACAATACGCTAGCAAAGAAATTCATGGTAGATTATGATGATGCGGGTTCAATCGGTAAACGTTATCGTCGTCAAGATGAGATAGGTACGCCATTCTGTATTACATTTGACTTTGAATCTGTAGAAGATAACTGTGTTACAGTTCGTGATCGTGATACTATGGTACAAAAAAGAATTGCAATTGCAGATTTAACAAGTTACATTGAATCAAAACTAGAGTTTTAATAAAAAGAGCAGATGCCGATTGGCGTCTGCTCTTTTGCTGTATAACGGATATCATTCTTTGTGATTTCATACTTGAAATATCCGAGAAGATTTCGCCTATTTTCGTTTGTTTTATGAATTGCGTTCAATCCACATTTCTAGTATAATAGTAATATTCTATCTTTGGTGGGTGACATATTGAAAAATAAAAAGTTGACTTTTCAAAAAGGATTAAAAGACGGATTACCTATATGCTTAGGTTATCTTCCAATTTCGTTTGCATTCGGAATGGAAGCTGTGCAAAATGGACTTCACTGGTGGATACCTTTGATGATATCTATGACGAATTTGACATCTGCAGGACAGTTTGCGGGATTATCGCTTATTTTATCCGGCGGTGCTTACATAGAAATTGCAGTTACAACATTTATTATTAACATTCGTTATATGCTTATGAGCCTTTCTTTATCCCAAAAGGTTGAAGATAAAATGACTACAACTGAGCGTGGTTTGATTTCCTTTGGTATAACAGACGAAGTTTTTGCAATTGCTTCGCAACAATTCGGTACATTGAATACCTCATATATGTTGGGATTGATTGCAACACCATACTTAGGATGGGCAATAGGAACACTATTGGGCGCAACAGCAACAAATCTATTGCCGCTTGCAGTAAAAACTGCGCTTGGTATTGCAATTTACGGAATGTTTATTGCTATTATTGTACCACCAGCAAAAAAAGCAAAACCGGTGTTGATTACTTGTATGATTGCTGTATGTATCAGCTGCCTTTTTAAATGGGTACCATTTTTAAATCAAGTTTCTGTGGGATGGGTAATAATTATTGCAGCTCTATTTGCAGCAGGATATTGTGCATACCGTTATCCGATTGATGAGGATAAGCAGGAGGTAACGGAATGAACTACACACGAATTTTAATTTGCGTTTTCATTATGGCGTTTGTAACCTATCTTCCACGCATGCTTCCGTTGGTGGCTTTTAAAAAGAAGCTTAAAAATCGATATATTAAATCCTTTTTAGCTTATGTTCCATATGCAGTATTAGCCGCTATGACCTTTCCTGAGGTTCTTTATTCTACAGCAAATATGATTTCGGCGGGAGTAGGACTCGCAGTTGCCTTGTTTTTAGCGTATAAAGAAAAAAGCCTACTAACAGTGGCACTTTGTTCGGTAGTAGCAGTATTTGTAACAGAACAGATAATAAAGTTGATATAGTTTATTTAATATACGTTCATATACGAATGTACAGTGTATGCTATAATAAAATCAGCAAAGGACAGGCAGTAATGCCTGTTTTCTATTTAGAGAGAGGGATTCGATGAAAAAAATAACGAACGATTTGGGAAATGATTCAATTGGTAAATTGCTTCTTCGCCTTGCAATCCCGGCAATTGCGGCACAACTAATAAATGCATTATACAATATTGTAGACCGCATTTACATTGGAAATATTGATGAAGTTGGAAAAGTAGCTTTAACTGGTGTAGGAGTAACGTTTCCGATAATCATGATTATTTCGGCTTTTAGCGCATTAATTGGAATGGGTGGTGCACCAAAGGTTGCAATTAAGCTTGGCGAAGGAAACAAAGAGGAAGCAGAACATATTTTAGGTAATTGTTTTATTACTTTAATGGGAGTTTCCATTATATTAACTGCGGTATTCTTAATTTGGGGCCGAGATATGCTGATGCTATTTGGAGCTAGTGAAAACACAATAGAATATGCATTAAGCTATTTGAATATTTACGTTTTGGGTACAATTTTTGTTCAATTATCAATGGGATTAAACAGTTTTATTTCCACTCAAGGATTTGCTAAAACAGCTATGCTGACTGTTTTGATTGGTGCAATTTTAAATATTGTATTAGACCCAATTTTTATTTTTGCATTTAATATGGGTGTAAAGGGTGCTGCAATTGCAACCGTTATTTCTCAAGCAGTTTCTGCTATATGGGTGGTTAAATTCTTATTATCTAGTGAATCAGAAATTCGCATACGTAAAAAATATTTCCGCCTTAATAAAGCTGTTATGTTACCTGTGCTAGCACTTGGCTTATCACCGTTTATTATGCAAAGCACAGAAAGTTTAGTAAATATTGCATTAAACTCTTCTTTGCAACGATTTGGTGGAGATGATGCAGTAGGTGCTATGACGATTATCGGTAGTGTCATTCAATTTTGTATTATGCCTTTAGCTGGATTAGCTTCAAGTGCACAACCGATTATTGGATTTAACTTTGGCGCTAGAAAAGTTGATCGTGTTAAGAAAACATTTAGATATTTGTTAATTTCAGCAATCGTATTTTCAATATTAATGTGGGGCTGTGTAATGGTGGTTCCTCAAATGTTTGTTCGTTTGTTTGCTAGTGATGCTGCACTAATGGATATAACAGTTTGGGCAATGCGAATTTTTATGAGTGGTGTTTTCATGCTTGGTATTCAATTTGCATGTCAACAAACTTTTGTTGCATTAGGTCAAGCAAAGGTATCACTTTTATTAGCACTATTACGAAAAATAATTTTGCTAATACCACTTATTTATATTTTACCATTCTTCTTTACTGATAAAGTGCTTGCGGTATTATTATCAGAGCCAATTGCAGATGTTATAGCAGCAACAGTAACGGGATTAGTGTTTATCATTAAATTTAAAAAGATACTAAAAGCAAGAGAATTGGAAGACATAGATAAAGAAAGAATAGAAGTAGAAGTAATAGAAACAAATGTATAATAATAAAGCAGGTTTTCTTGTGAAAACCTGCTTTATTATTATGGTAACAACCCACATTTACGATAGATTGCTTCGATTACTGGACTTTTATATTCGATATACTTTTCAATATCATTTGGATATAGCAATGCACCTTGTTGCTTAATTTTACTATATTGGCCACGATCTAGTGGGTGCGACCTTAAATAATCTCGAAAGGTGATGTGGCGATTTAATTCAGCCGAATCCTTTGAGCACACATATAAATGATGTGTCATAAGGTGAGGCTTATTATCATACTTGAAGGCTTCTCGACCTTCTATTCCTAAATTGCCTTCATGTTGATATCCAATTGTTGCAAGCTGGTTAATAATGTTTTGACGTTGATTACTTTCAATAACAACATCAATATCAATAATGGGTTTTGCCCATAATCCTTCAACAGACGTACTGCCCACATGTTCCATTGCAATAATATTTTCCTCAATTACAGATAAAAGTTCCGCCTTGATTTTTTGATACTCTTTTGCCCAGTTTTTATCATAAGGGAGCACCTCAACTTTAGTTGTTCTCATTGTACCACCTTTATAAATTTATTGCACATTCAAATGCTAATGCCATGAATTTTTCTCTTGAAGATAAGTGATGATGTGCTAAGCCACGAGCCTCCCAAGTTGGAGAAGCCAAATTGTCTGCAGAATATAAAAACTCTCCGAATTTCACACCTCGAAACTTAGCAACTACTGCCATAGCAGAACACTCCATTTCTACTGCAATACAACCTTGTTCTTTTCGCAGTTGCAGTTTGGCTTTCGTTTCTCTGTAGAATGCATCAGTTGTCCAAACTTTGCCTTTAATATATGGATAACCTAATGAGTCAATTGTTTTTGCAATTGTTTCCACACATTCTTCATCTAACGCAATTTCATCGCTTGGAGCCATATAATGATAGCTTGTGCCTTCATCTCTCATTGCACTTGTTGGAACAATAAGATGTTCATCTGCAATTTCATGGTTTAATACACCACAGGATCCGAACAAAACTAGCTTTTTGCATCCCATTGCAATTAACTCTTCTACACCACCAACACAAGCCGGTGCCCCTACTCGAGCCATGCAAAATGCAATAGGTGTATCTTTATAGATAATTTGATAGATTGGTAGAATTGCATTTGCATTCATTAAAGAACCTATTTGTGTAACGCCATCCATCTTAGCAAATGTTTCGATTAGCGTTGGAGAAAATGAGCAAACGCAACGCTCAGGAAAGTTTTCGATTGGGGAGCAAGTCATTTCTGGATCAATAATTGCGCGAGGATCAGGGTCAAATTGGCTTAATAAGATATCCATTTAATATCATTCCTTTCTGACTTAAGGTTTATTTCTTATAGGTATTGTTTAGCAAAGCAGTAGAGATTTATGAAAAAATACAAGTAAGAAAGGAAGCTCCAACCTTTCCCCCACTGTTGTGGCACCTCTCCTTTGGGAGAGCTGGCACCGTAGGTGACTGAGAGGGTTGCTTTACGATAGAAATTAACCTTCATCTTGCTTCTACCATATGACAACCCTCTTAATATATTATATTAACTATATTGCAGCAATACCTTTTTTCAAATCTTCGATAATATCATCAACATTTTCAAGACCAACAGATAAACGAACTAGCCCAGGGTTAATTCCTGCTGCTACCAATTGTTCATCGGATAATTGTCTGTGGGTTGCACTTGCAGGATGTAAAACACAAGTACGAATATCAGCAACGTGAACTACGATAGAAGAAAGAGTGAGTGCATCCATGAAACGAACAGCCGCTTCACGACCACCTTTAATAGTGAGTGCTACAACACCACTAGCTCCATTTGGTAGATATTTTTGACCTAATTCATAATAAGTGTTGCCTTTTAATCCAGGGTAATTAACAACCTCAATTTTATCTTGGGTTTGTAAGAATTCTGCAATTTTAAGTGCATTTGCGGAATGTTGTTTGATACGAAGTGGAAGTGTTTCCAATCCAAGATTTAAATAGAATGCTGCGGTAGCAGAAGGATAGCAGCCCAAATCTCTCATCATTTGCACTCTTGCTTTGGTAATATAAGCAGCTTTACCAAATGACTTTGTATAAATAATACCGTGGTAAGATGAATCCGGTTCAGTAAATTCAGGGAACTTTCCATTTGTCCAATCAAAGTTACCGCTGTCAACAATAACACCACCAACTTGAATTGCGTGGCCATCCATATATTTTGTTGTTGAATGTATTACAATATCTGCACCAAATTCAAATGGTCTACATAGAATAGGAGTTGCGAATGTATTATCTACGATTAAAGGTACATTGTTTTTATGAGCAATGGTAGCAAATTTTTCAATATCAAATACACACATAGCTGGATTTGCAATGGTCTCGCCAAATACAGCTTTTGTATTATCTTTAAATGCTGCTTGAATTTCTTCTTTAGAAGCTTCTGGATCAACAAATGTAACTTCAATACCAAATTTCTTTAAGGTAACAGCGAATAAGTTGATTGTTCCACCATAAATAGTTGCAGCAGAGATAAAGTGGTCGCCTGCACCCATGATATTTAAGATAGAAATTAAGCTAGCCGCTTGACCTGATGTCGTGCAAAGTGCGCCAACACCACCCTCTAAAGCTGCTATTTTTTGCTCAACTGCGTCAACAGTTGGGTTGGAAATACGAGAATACATATGACCAGCTGCAGTTAAATCAAATAATGCTCCAACGTGTTCTGTAGAATCGTAAGTGTATGTTGTACTTTGATAAATAGGGAGTGCTCTTGGCTCTCCATTTTTGGGTGTGTAGCCAGAATGTAGGCATTTGGTTTCGATGTTCATTTTGTTCACCTTTCTAAATAAAAATATAGTTGAAGACAAGATGTTATTATATGCAAATATGCAAAAAATCCTCGTCTTCTTAATGAAGACGAGGAATAAATCCCGTGGTACCACTTCAATTCGCTTATTTCTCACAAAATAAGCCTTACTGAGTACGCCAAAGCTAATTGGTTATACTCGCTCGCTATAACAGGCGATCCTGTCGTAATCTATAACAAAACGCATTTTGTTAGTCGGTACGCCACTCAAGAGCCATTTTCAATTATCTTCTGCCTGCTTCTTTCCACCAACCGAAGCTCTCTTTGAGGTGAGCAAATAATTTACTCTCTCTATCCTAGTGTTTCTATATGAAATTGTGTTTATCATAACATATATCTGAAATGTTTGTCAAGAGGGATAAAAATATTTTTTGTGGTGGGGGAAGGGAAAAGAAAAAATTGTAGGATGCAGCATCCTTGACGCACCGTTAGAACGAAAAGACCAACGTATGACCACAAGATAATTTATGGATTATGTAGGTCAAGGGCTTGCTCTTGCCGTTTCGGTTACAAAATAATGATATAAATAACGGGCGAATACAGTTCACCCCTACGATATAAACCTATTCCTTCACTAGCAACTTCTAATAACTATAATCAACTAACATTGCACCTAATGGAGCAGTAATCAGTATAGCTAAAACTGCAACAGTTAATACAATTTGTCCACAACCTAACCCTATGCTCAGTGGAATAGAACCGATTGCGGCTTGTACAGTTGCTTTTGGCATATAAGCAAAAGCGCAAAAAATGCGTTCTTTTTTGGTAAGCTTTGTTTTGAATAAGCAAACAAAAACGCCAAGCATACGGAATATTAATGCTCCAAGGATAACAAAGATTGCAAAAATTCCTGCGGAAACTGCATATTTAATGTCAACTGTTGCGCCAACTAAAACGAAGAGCAAAATTTCGGCTCCAACCCAAAGTTTAGAGAACTTTTTAGATAACCGATCTGCAACAGGTACATTTTTCGTTAATAAAGTAGCACCAACAGCCATAACGGCTAATAATCCTGATATCGGAACAAAATTTTGAACCAATTTTTCTAATGCAATTAACAGGAATGAAATGCTAAGCAATATGATAACTTTTGTGGAATCACGCATATGAACCTTTTGAAAGAATTGAGCAAGCAACAGACCAACAATAATCCCAACAATGATTCCAATAACAATAGAAATTGGAATGGATGCAAATTTCATTATGGATATGGTTTGCCCTTGAGCTAACCCGATAAATGAAGTAAAAAGTACAATCACAAAGATATCATCAACAGAAGCACCTGCCATAATGAGTTGGGGGATAGAATGCTTTGTTCCATATCCCTTGTCCATTAACTTGAGCATGCGTGGAACAACGACAGCAGGAGAGACTGCAGCAATAACTGCTCCCATAATAGCGGCTTCTACAATAGAGATACCCAATAATTTCGGCGCGAATAAAATGACTCCAACAATCTCAAAACAAGCGGGAACAAAGCACATGAGTATTGCAGGACGTCCTACTTTTTTTAAATCATTCAAATCTAAAGCCAATCCTGCTCTTGTTAAGATAATTACCAAAGCTAGTTGCCTTAAGTCAGCTGATATTTCAAGAATGGAGTTATCTAATAGGTTGAATACATAGGGACCTAAAAGGATACCTGTTATAATCATACCCAGTAAGCTAGGCAGTTTCAGCTTTTGAAATATGGTTCCAAGAGAAATACCGAGTAGAAATATGAGTGCAAGACTTGTTAACATAAAATAAATCATTCCTTTAGTGTTAGTATACGCAGAAACATAAAAAAGCTGATGGTTCTGCGATAAAATCACAGAAGTCATCAGCATAAAAGCGGTTTTGGTAGTATCAAGTACCTTGGGAGAACTTCATTCCCAGCTTGAGAAAGTATAGCATAGTTTCTTGAAATGGTCAAGCGATAGATAGCAAAACAAAATTGTGATAATTCCATTTGTGCTTATTCTTCGTTTAATTCTGCCCATTCTAAAAAGGCATCATCATGCTGTGATTTCTTTTCTTCTAATTCTGCGCAAAGAGCAGTTAACTTTTCATAATCTGCGCTAACTTCAGGCGTTGCAAGCTCTGCTTCAATCGTCTTAATTTCCTCGTCTAACGTTTCTAGCAATTCTTCTAGTTTCTTAATTGTTGATTTGCGTAATGCTTCTTCTCGACGATCTTGCTTGGAACGATAATTAGATTTTTCTTTTTCCGGTTTTGGTTGTTGTTGCAGGGTTTCTTGCTCTAACGCTTGTTCTTTTTTTACTTGCTCTAAATAGAAATCAAAGTTACCGTTATAGATTTTCAAGCCATTGCGAGAAAGTTCAATAATTTTCGTTGGAATGGTATTTAAAAAGTAACGGTCATGTGATACAAAAATCATAGTTCCTTCAAAATCAACAAGACTCTTTTCTAATGATTCCTTGCTTTGTAAGTCAAGATGGTTGGTTGGCTCATCGAGAATCAATGTGTTGCCTCGTTCCAGCATCATAACAGCAAAAGCAACTCTTGCGCGTTCGCCACCGGATAGGACATTGATTTTTTTAAACACATTATCCCCGGTTAACAACACTTGACCTAAAATATTGCGCACTTCATACTGTGCCATACGAGGGTAACGACTCCATAACTCTTCAAGTGCGGTGTTTTCTGGGTTGAGCGTTTTGTTTTCTTGTTCATAATAGCTTGTTTTCACATTCCCGCCCCAACGCACAGAGCCTTTTTGTGGTGCTAAGCCTAAAATAGCTTTCAAAAGCGTGGATTTTCCAATTCCGTTTGGACCAATCAGCGCCACTTTTTCATTTCGTTTCACTTCAAAGTTGATGTTATCACAAAGTCTAATTTTGTTCTCACCCATGCCAACTTCTAGTGATAAATCTTCTACAGCAAGCAGGTCTTTTACTGGATTTCTATCAAACTGAAAATTAAAATGTGGGGTTTGAATGGTTTCAATTGGTTTTTCTAATACCTCAATATGCTCTAATTGATGCAATCTGCTTTTTGCCATATTGGAAGTAGATGCACGAACAATATTCTTCTCTGCATACTCACGCATGGAGTTTATTCTGTTTTGCTGCGTTTCATATTCTTTTAATTCTCGTTTTACACGCTCTTCACGAAGTAATTTATATTTAGAATAGTTTCCGTTGTATGAGATTACTTTTTTATTTTCAATTTCCCATATTTTTGTGACCATTTTGTCTAAGAAATAACGGTCATGGGATACTACTAAAATGCCACCTTTGTAGGTAGTGAGATAATCTTCTAGCCACATTAGTGTTTTAAAATCAAGATGATTGGTTGGCTCGTCGAGAATGAGCAGTTGAGGCTCTTCTAATAATAATTTAGCCAATGCAAGACGTGTTTTCTCGCCACCGCTTAGTGTGTTAATCGGTGTTTCATAATATTTATCGTAAAATCCCATACCGTTTAGTATAGTTTTAATTTTTACATCAATTTGATATCCTTCACGTGCTTCGTAATAAGCGGATAATTTAGAGTATTCTTCGTTTAAGGCTTCAAAATGTTCATCATGGAGTGCCATTTTAGTTTCCATATGGCGCATCTTTTGCTCAATATCCAATAGTTCTTGAAATACGAGTCGCATTTCTTGATAGATTGTGTTTCCATTGGTAAGCCCACTGTTTTGTTCTAATAAACCAATATTGACATTTGTTCCAACATAAACACCACTTGGATCATTTGCAATATAGTCTGGTTTTAATCGTCCACAGATCACGTTTAATAGAGTAGACTTTCCAATACCGTTTGCACCAATTAAGCCAATACGGTCACGATCTTCAATTGTTTGGCTAATTTCATGTAAAATGAGTTTTTCACCAAAGGAAACGGATATTCGGTCTAACGATACAAGCACAATTTTTCTCTCCCTAAAATAATATCTCTTATATTTTACACAAAAACCATAAATAAAGCAAGAAAAAGCAAAGAAGCCGTTTTAAGATATAATACAGAAAACCTTTTCGTTCTCTCTTGTAAAATTGAAATGATAATTGTATAATAATTACAATATCATGAAAGCAAATAAAAATATAAATACTGCAAAAAACGGGTTTAGCTATTTTATCAGGTGTTCCTTGAAAATGAATGGAAATTCAATCTTTGAGTGGGGGTCTTTTAATGAACTTGTCTTTGTTAATTTTAATTTTGTTTGTGGCTTATAGCGGACTATTTGCTTTTTTGATGGTGGCATTGGAAAGTCAAAAGCATAAGAAGTATTATATTCTTGCAAAAACCATTAACAGCTTTGGCTTTATTGCAATAGCATTGATATGTGGTATTATTACCGGACATGAGAAATGGCTACTCATTTTATTACCTGCATTTTTACTTTGTTTTTGCGGTGATGTACTTCTTGGATTCTATCAAAGGCTTAAAAAACAATTATATTTTATTACGGGCTTGCTATCTTTCTTATGTGGCCATATCTTTTTTGTATATGCATTTTCAACAAGACGAAGTCTAACTTTGCTGGATTGCATTTTCCCTGTTTGTGTGGCGTTGCTAACGTTTGCACTTACTTTTTTAAAGGACATGGATACCGGAAAAATGAAGCCCGCAATTGTAGTGTATGCTTTCTTTGTGGCGCTGCTACTTGGTAAGAGTGCGCATTTATGGATTATGAGCAGTAGCATACAAAATTGGCTGCTGTTAATAGGATCCGCGCTATTTTTAATCTCAGACGCACTTATTTTATTCTTATATTTTTATAAAAAGAAACATCCGATTATACATATTTTAAATCTTGGTACCTATTATTATGGAATGTTTTTCTTAAGCATTAATTTATTATTTTAAATGGAGAAGTTAATATGAATATTGATACAATTGTTCAAAAACAAAGAGAGTTTTTCAATAGCAACGCAACTAAAAGTGTTTCATTTCGTAAAACGCAACTGCAAAAATTGGAACACACAATAAAAAGCAATGAACAGGCAATTTACGATGCTTTGAAAGAGGATTTGAATAAATCTGAATATGAAACATATTTAACAGAAGTCAGTATGGTTTTATCAGAAATACATACTGCTTTAAAGCATATTGATCGTTGGGTAAAACCAAATAAGAAACCAACTTCACTTGCTAATTTTCCGGCAAAAAGCTATACAATCCATGAGCCATACGGAGTGGCACTCATTCTTTCACCATGGAACTATCCATTCCAATTGGCGTTAGCTCCTGTAGTTGGCGCAATTGCTGCGGGAAACTGCGTTGTTCTAAAATGTTCTAAAAACAGCGAACACACTTCAGAAATCATTGCTAAAATGATAAGCGAGAACTTTGATTCAAAATTTATATATTGTGTAAACACAAGGGAAAGTTACGATGAAATTTTAGCACAAAAATATGATTATATTTTCTTTACAGGCAGTGAGCGGGTAGGTAAAATTGTAATGCGTGCTGCAAGTAATCATGTAACACCAATTTCTCTTGAACTTGGTGGAAAAAGCCCATGTTTTGTAGACAATTCCGCAGACATTGATTTGGCAGCGAAACGTATTATTTGGGGTAAACTTTTAAATTCAGGTCAAACTTGCGTAGCACCTGACTATGTATTGGTAGATGCAAAAGTAAAAGATCAGCTAATCGCAAAAATGCAAGAACAGATTACTATAATGTATCAAAATCCGCTTATGAATCAAGATTATCCGAAAATCATCAGTAAAGATCACTTTGAAAGATTAACAGGATTGATTCAACGAGAAGAGCATAAGCTTGGCGGAGCAAGCGATGAAGCATTGAATAAAATAGCACCGGCTATTTTTACAAAAGCTACTTTTGATAGTGAAATCATGAAGGAAGAAATTTTTGGCCCAATTTTACCTATCATCTCTTATACCAATTTAGATGAAGTAATTACGACTGTAAAAGGAAGAGCAAAACCGCTTGCTTGTTATATTTTTGCGCAAGAGAAAGCGTATTCCGATAAAATAGTTCATGAAGTGTCATTTGGTGGCGGATGCATTAACGATACGGTTATGCACTTAGTCAATCATAATCTGCCTTTCGGTGGAGTAGGTAGCAGTGGAATGGGCGGCTATCATGGTAAATATAGCTTTGATACCTTTTCACATGAAAAGAGTGTGTTAAAAAATAAAACAATTTTTGATGTTCCATTAAGATACGCTCCATATCAAATGAAAAACTTACCTACGATTAAGAAAATAATGAAGTAAAAATATTCATTTTATAAAGAATAGAAAGGTTGGCAAAAGCCCTTTCTAATGAAATATCGCATAAAAATGTAGAGGCGGCATCCTTGACGACCCGAAACCTAGGAATTCACCTATGTTTTCGGGCTGTCCAGAGGCCAGCCCCTACAATTGTTTTATACAAATGCTATTAGTTTTTAATTACGTAATAGACTTTTGATTTGCGTAATATTGTTATAATGTATATTCCATTTGGCAGTCACACGGCTCCTTCTCTGCAATTGATTTGTTAATTTCCATAGCATCCACACAGCCAATCGTTCGATAAAAAGCTTGAGATTCTTTGGAAGAATGAGCTGAGATATAGAGCTTTTTAGCACTCAATTCTTTTGCACCTTCACATGCAAGGTGGAATAGCTTTTTCCCAATTCCAAATCTACGATGTTCAAAAGAAACTTGAAGACATTTTAGTTCAATATATTGGTTAGAGCCACCAAATCGTTCATTTCCAAGCGTAACAAAGCCAATTAGCAAATCGTTATCATACGCTCCATATGCGATACAGCCATTATGTATAGAAATTAATGTTTCATTTGCAATGTCGTGCTTTTTTTCCAAATCCCAATCTTCAATAAAAGCAATATTTTGTAGTTCCCAGTTACCATTCATTTTTCTAAAGCATTGGTCTACTTTCTGATACCGGTTTAAGTTGTCTAAAGAATTCAATGTAAAGTTTTTGCTACTAATTTTTTGATAAGTGATTGTTTGCATATAATATGCTCCTTTTTAAATTTATTGTGTTAATTTTAAAAGCAATACATTTCATCACAATCACTCCCCTTTAAAAAAGTTAATTGCCTGTTTAGCAATTGAAAGATTATTTAAATAATCCTAGGGCTATTATAGAACAAGTCTCCCGAAAAAGCAATCGCTTTCGGGAGACACTTGTATTATGGGTCGAGACCGAGTTGAGCACGCAAGCGTGGGAAACAAACAACTTGTTTGGAAATGCAACTTGAAGTTTTCATAACTTTTAAGAAAGAGTGCTAAAATGTTACAACCAGAACTAGCGAAAGCATTGGGTGTGACAACTAGAACAGTACAATACTATGAAGCAGGAGAGCGTTATCCTCAAACTGCTCAAATAACAAATAAGATATGTGAGATATTCCAAGTATCTAATACATACTTAATGTCAGAACAAGATGAGTTTGTAAAAGAAGCTACTGAGAAATACGGCACCAACGGCAAGAATAAAGCGAATGCAATCATAGCTGAAACAAGCGGTTTGTTTGCAGGTGGCGAATTAGATGAAGAAGATAGAGACTTATTTTTCAAAGCCATCACAGATATCTATTTTCAATCAAAAGAGCGTGCTAAAAAATACGCAAGTAAATAAGATTACTTTTATAGGAAGAGGGGTGAACGAGTGAGCCAATATATAACTGATATCGTAGATCAACTGGTAAAACAATATAAGACAAGAGATCCGTTTGAATTGACTGAAGCATTAAATATCTTTGTTGGATATCGTCCATTCAATAGCTTAAAGGGATTTTATTGTGTGATGAATAGAGAGCGTCATATTATCTTGAATGATAACCTATCTGAACAAGAACAACGACTTGTTATTGCTCATGAGTTAGGCCACGATAGGCTTCACCAAACCTTTGTAAAAGTATCTCCTATGAAAGATTTTCAGCTGTACGATATGACATCAAAACCTGAGTATCAAGCAAACTACTTTGCTGCAGAGCTACTCATTGATGATAACGATGTCATTAACCTTGCAAATGAAGGTATGGACTACAATAACATCGCTCAACTCTTAGAAGTACTGGATGACTTGCTTTCATTAAAACTTCTTTTCCTCAATCAAAAAGGTCATAAATTTAATATACCTAAGAATATATCAAGTAGATTTTTAGGAAAATAAATAAACTCACTCTCAAGCAATAGAGAGTGAGTTTTGCTATATCCAATAATAGCTTGAAAGCACTAATATAATACAAAAAGAACCTATAAATATGGAAATGTATATTGTATGCAAATGGATAATGTTGTATAATAGCAAAGAAGGTAATATTATATACCCCACTATCCATTAGGCGAAAACTAGGCACCATAATAAAGGCAAGAAAGGAGTCTATTATGCATAACAGATACGAATACATCATGGATATAGCGAAATCTGACGACAATATCCGAGGCGTAATTCTTTATGGATCACGAGCTGACAGCAGTGTCAAAGCTGATAAATATCAGGATTTTGACATATATTTTATAGTTAATGAAAGAAATAAATTTAATATTTCCGTTTTTGAAAATGTTAAGTTCTATTTTGTTCCAAGCGAAATCTATCCCGAGCTTTTTCCAGGTAAGAGTGCGTATCTGATGCTCTTTAGTGATGATGATCGCATTGATTTGACGGTTGACACTATGGAAAACTTTTTGGCTAACCATACAAACGGACAGTTAATGACTTGCCTTCTGGATAAAGACGATACAATACATGGATTAAACAGTAGTGACAGAAGCATTAATTGGGTAAAACCGATGGATGAGAAGACATTCAGAAATACGTGTTCGGAATTCTTATGGGAAACTCAAAATATGGCTAAGGGCCTAAAAAGAGACGAGTTATCCTTTGCGATGTTTATTCGAGATATTTCATTAAGAGATATGCTGAATCGAGTTGTTGATACATATATAGGCATCAGCTATGATTATAAAATATCGGTCGGAACTCTGGGGAAATATAGAAAAAAATATTTATCGCATGCACAATATGAGTTATATCGGAACACTTATCTATCAAATTCAACACAAGACCAATGGAAATCATTGTTTTATATGATTGATCTATTCGGTTCTTTGGGGCGACAGATTGCAGACAAATGCAACTTTACATATCCTGAAGATGATGAACATTATATGAGAGACTATTTACAAAGAATTATGAATAAATAGTTGTTTCATCATAAGGTCAGAGTATAAGCATAACTTATAGTTTATTTATGAAGCGTTTTTTTACATTATAGCAATTTGAAAATTATTTTATAATATGAAAAAAGGAGTAATAACAATGTCAAGTAATCAAGAAAAAATAGTCGAATGTTATACTGGTAACAGTGAGGATGGTAGGCAAAATTACTCTCGTAATGATAGTTTGGAATTTTACTATACAAAAAAGCACCTTGATGGACTAATAAAAAATACCGACAGAGTTCTTGAAATTGGCTGTGCAACTGGCTATTATGGATTTTACTATGCTGATAAGTGTAAAGAATATGTTGGCGTTGATTTAATGGATTTTCATATTGATACTTTTAATAAAAAAATAAGAGAAAGTGGCGTTAAAAATTTATCTTGTCAGGTAGGCGATGCCACAGATTTAGAGAACATAGCAAATGATAGTTTCGATGTTGTTTTGTGTTTAGGACCTATGTATCATCTGCCTTTAGAAGAACGAAAATTAGTCTTTGCAGAGTGTAGTCGAGTTTGTAAAACTGGTGGAATAGTAGCTTTTGCATATATAACATCAATAGGAACATATGCAGGTGCATGTGTATATGACGATTGGAGAAAAACATATCCAAACGAAAAGACAAATGATTATATTCTAAATAAAGGCACAGACGACGAGCGCCCAGAACTATTCTTTTTTACTATGCCAGAAGAAATGGAAAGCATTGCAAAAGAGCAAAAGCTTACCAAAATAAAAAATTTAGGCACTAATTTTATGTGTTTTATGAAAATAGTAAATGATATGACAGATGAACGCTTCGAAGTATTAAGACCACTTCATGATAAGATGTGTGAGCATGAGAGTTGTACAGGCATGGCAGGCCATGCATTGCTAGTGTGCAGTAAATGAGCATGGCTTATAGCTACTGACGGAGCACAAACTTTTCATTATGTTTTATTATCTATAATAAGCATCGCATTATAGCAATAATTAACATTTTTAATAAATATAATTGGGGTGAAAAAATGAAACTATATATGTCTCATTGTGTTTTTCCATCATTAAATATTAATGCTACCGCATCATACTATGTTGAAAGTTTAGGGTTCAGACGAGTTGATTATTTGGAAGCAAAAGAACCACATATTTGTCTATACAGAGATTCTACGGAAATAATATTAACACAATCTAATGGTCAACAGGTAATTCCAAACAGAGAATTATATGGCTATGGTTATGATGCTTATTTCATTACTGACAGCCAACAAAAATTACAAGTAGAGTTTGAAAAAGCTAATGTAAAGATTGTACGCAAGTTACAACATACAGATTATCACAATCAAGAATTTGTTATTGAAGATATAGATGGTCGATGGCTTGGATTTGGCATTAAAGTAGAATAAGTTTACAAATAATGACCTCGATTGAACAGTATTCTCAATATTAAGCATTATAGCAATAATGGAAAAAAAAACAAAAAAGGAGAATTTATATGTCTAGAAATAAAGTCAATATTGCAATTCCTAAATTAAAGCAACATTCCGACAAGGTTCTATGTGATTTAGGGTTTAATTGCTCTACTATTGAGTTTGTCGATGAGTATAAAAAGCAATTTCCAGAAGAGTATTTAAAATATGAACATGGTTATAATAGCGTATTGCGACAACAAAAAGCTGGTAAAGGAACTCCACCATCCCCAGAGAAATACTTAGCACTTGCATACAACAATGCAGTTGCAAGACACAAAAAAGAAGAAACTGTTGATTAGACTGATACCTTCATATATGTAAATCTTTATTCTTAGTTATATACAATTGTAGAATTTGTTGATGAAAATTAACAATTGCTGATTATGTTTATTCATTACTAGCTCAAGGGGAAATCTGTATTGATTATAAATAGTCAAGAGCAAATATTAAATTGGATGAAGTATTGTAATTGGAAGTTCAGCTAGTTCACATAGTTACAACAAGACAATAATTCGGCTAAAAATAGAAGGAGTTGATAAAATGCAAGAAGATAGAATTCCGAAAATATTTATATCGTACTCTTGGAGCTGCGATTGGCTCGTTGTCCCTCTTGCAGAAAGACTGGTTTCACATGGTGTCGATGTAGTTTTAGATAAGTGGGATTTAAAAGAAGGTCAAGATAAATATACTTTTATGGAGCAATGCGTGAATGACCCTGACATTACAAAGGTTTTGATTATTTGCGACAAAAAGTATGCAGATAAAGCCAATGCCCGTGCTGGAGGTGTTGGCGACGAAACTGTTATCATATCAGGTGAAGTATATGGGCAGATGAGACAAGATAAATTTATTCCGGTCATTGCTGAATGTGATGAAGAAGGACAACCGTATGTGCCAACATACATTAAAACCAGAATTTACATAAATCTGTCCAATGAGGAAAAATATGAAGAAGAATATGAGAAACTTCTTCGAAATATTTATAAAAAGCCACTTTACAGTAAGCCTAAACTCGGCACACGTCCAGACTGGATTGATGGGGAAAACAAGAACTTATTTCCACTAATTGATTTGGTTCGCCAAATCAAAGGATCTCAATCAGATAAAAAGCAACAAAGCTGCATTACAAAATTCATAGAAGAATATGTTGAAATGCTGAAAACTTATTACGGACAAGATGCGAGGGATGGAAAGCTGACTTACGAGTGCTTTGTTGAAATGAAAGCAATTCGTGATATATTCCTTGACTTTGTGTCTGCTCTGGCAGAAACGGAATTAAATTTCGCAGATGTTATATGTGATGCTTTTGAACGGATGTACAACACTCTAACAACAGCAAAAGGTTTTAATCCCAATGCGATGCAGGCTTGTGATTCGGATTATGAGATTTACAAGATTCATATTTGGGAACTGTTTATTTGTGTGATCGCTTATTTGCGACATACTCAGAACTACAAAGCAATCTACGAACTGCTTACTCGTACCTATTTTCTTACATCATCATGCCTTGATGATGTGGTCAAACCAGCCAATTACTGCAGATTTCGCTTCCACAGCAGACTGATTGAGGAGCAGTATAAACCAACAACACCCAATAAGGACAAATTCACTCTTTTAGGGTATACCATTTGTACAGAACGAGAAAAAAGACCAATTTATACAAACCAATCAATTGCAGAAGCCGACTTGTTTCTTTATCAGGTTGCCAAGGCGTACAAACTTGCAGAAGAAGATCGTTATCGTGAACCTTATTGGTTTCCTACCTGCTATGTTTATGTAAAAACATGGCCAAATGAATGGATAAAAATGAAATCAAAAAAATACTGCGCAAAGATGTTTGATTTGTTCGGAGCAAAAAGTATTGAGGAATTGAAGGAAAAATTGAAAGATTGTACTTCTGACCGAGAAATTCGATATAATGGAAGTTTCGATTCAGCGCCGGCAATTCTTGATTGCATAAAACTAGAAGAAATTGGCTTGATGAATTAGATAGATAATCAATTGGACAAGGGCCATTTGTAAAATTTTCTGTTGTTCAAGGCTTGAGCTGAATGCTCTCTGAAAAGCATTTCAATATATCAATCTAACCGGGTTGAACCCGCAAGACAAAAATATGTGGACATACATTAAATCCTTTATTACATATGACACATAAGCTGGATTGAGGAGCATATCGCACTTGAATGAAGGAAGCTAAAGACACTATGAAGAGCTATTAGCGTCGAATGTAGAAATTTAGTGAAGGTTCTTTAAATACTGTTTATCGAGCTTTGCATTATGTTTATTAAACGTCGCATTAATAGCAATAACACTCAATTAAATTATCTGTCATTACACATAGTATGAGAAAAATGATTTGCTAAAGAATTATGTAGTTTGGTGGATGAAAAAATTAAACTCTTAATTGTTTAAAGTAGCCATTACACTGTAAAGACTGCGATTAAAAATAATATAGTAGGTGAAATTATGTATGTTTTATATTCTCAAAGAAAAAAAGATTCCATAGGCAATCCTGAGGTGTTCATATATGATGAATTTCCGAAAGCTTTCAGAAACCAGTTTTTTAAAATAATAAATGATGTTTTTAATAAAGTAGAAATGCAATATCATGGCAGTAAAATAGTTGAAAAACTGTGTGAAATTTTTTCAAGAGAAAAAGGATTAAAATGTATACCCGGATACTACAATATTCAAATAAATTCTATTAGTGCATTAGAAATATATATAGACAATTGTAGCAATATAGTGTGGGGTACACTGAATTATAGAGAATTACTATAGTCGTAAAATATGAGTTATGACTATAATATGGGGTTAGCAGGAACCTTATAATAGCTGAAAATTCAACGCTTAATCAGCAAATGATAGATTAGAGGAAATGAAAAATGATTAGACCAATTATGAAAGATATGATATTTCTCGCATAGAAATCCGAAACAGCCACAAAAGATGATTTGCACGTTGCCGAGGATTTGTTGGACACACTAAAAGCCAATGCAGACGGCTGTGTTGGCATGGCAGCAAATATGATTGGCATTAACAAGCGGGTTATTGCCTGTCAAAACGACAAGAAATATATTGTGATGTTTAATCCTGAAATCATCAAATGTTCTGGTGCTTATGAAGCTGAGGAAGGATGCCTATCGCTTACTGGCACACGTAAAACTAAGCGATACAAGTCAATAAAAGTGCAATATCAAAACGTAGATTTTCAAGTGCGAATCAAAACTTTTACAGACTGGACAGCACAAATTATCCAACACGAGATAGATCACTGCAATGGGATTGTGATTTAAGTAACGGCACATTATATTTAAAGTTGTTATACTATGAACGTAATAATAAAGACGATTAACATAAATAAATTATGATAATACGTTTCAATATATTATGCATATATAAATACACTCTTATTTTACTGTGTTGAAAAATTGATGTGGCCAGTTCCCAAAGAGTGGACACGTGGATTGCTGTGTGTTGCTAGAGCGAGAATAGCCTTATATTAAAGGCTTTCAAGCATTTCAAGTCAAAATATATGTGTGTTTATATGTTCCCGTAGACTAATGTTTACGGGAATTTTTTATGGAATAGCCACCCTTTACGCAAAAATAGAAGATTTTGCGTAAAGGTGTATATAGCAATATATTGTAATAAATATCAACGAATTATTGTAATATTTAATGGTGAGGGGTATAATGAATTAAAGAGAATTACTATAGTAACTTTACTGTTATGGAAATATGATAATAGATTCTTTGGCTAAAAGGGCTTAGTTGAAATAAGAACTTATTATTAGCATAATGTTGGAATGTTCTTATCCATTTACAAAGACAGTATAACCACGAAGTAAGCCTGAACATTCAATAAGCCTTTAGGATACAGCCAGTATTATGCCCTTATAGGGCTAGAGTAAACCACCCGTTGTCACGGGTGGTTTTTGATTTAATTTAGAATTTTAATAATTATCTTATAAATAGTTGTTGCTATTTAGATATAGATAGTAAGATAAAACATTTAGACAAAAATTGAAAACAAATGGATATATTATTATATGAAATTAACATATATTATATATTTATATTCAAATAATTGGGATTAAATATTACTTGTGAAAATGTCGTGCTCGCGCACTATTGTGTTAATATATCATTAATATAAACCAAGCTGTTTTATTGCATCAGTTAAAATATTGAAACATAAAGGATAATAAATTAAACATTTATTACCTTATGATATATATTAAAGGGAGACGAATTGAATGAACAAAAAGATCAAAAAAGCAACATCGGTACTATTAACTGTAGCATTATCATTATCAATGTTAGCGGCAGACGTCAATATTGTTTGGGCTCGCTCAAAAGAAGATAGTGATAAGTTGGCTGGAAAAACAGACTATGTTTATCAAAAAGATCTCGGTGATAACCAGCCTTGGGTGCATGGGTATAATCCAGATAGACTTTTGAAGTGGAAACCTGAAAATGATGTTTATTCAGATCAAAATCGTGCAAGAGTACCATTGCAAAAAAGAAACTCTAAATTTACAGCAACTCAAGCAAGACCAAATTTAACAGCAGAAGCACAACTTTCAGTAATATCTGGTAACTATCAAACTGGCACAGATGACGGTTGGAATGTTGGATATCATGCTAAATATGGAGATGAGTTTTCTAGATATTGTTTTAATTATTGGCAATACATGGACTATTATGGGACGTGGAATGGTATATTCACTGAAGACATGCCTAAAGAGTTATTAGATATAAAAACTAGTTCAGCATCTATAAAATATGATTATGGTGTAATTTATTTACCAAACCCAGCATATACAAATGCAGCTCATAAAAATGGTGTTGGTTCATTGGCTGTTATAGGTTTTTCTGGAGGACTTGATTGCGATCATCCATATAGGGAAATATTAGAACAAGATGCAAATGGAGATTTTCCTGTAGCTAATAAGCTCATTGAAATAAGCAAATATTTTGGATTTGATGGGTATTTCATTAATGAAGAAGATCCGTATATTACAGTTCAAGAAGTTGCTAAGTATAAAACATTTATGAAAAAGCTTAGAGATGCTGGAGTATATATTCAATGGTATGATGCAATTGACAATAGTAGCGGAAGCAAAGCATATTATAATGAATTTACAACAGGAAATAGTCCATTTATAAAGGAAGGTAATAACAATTATGCCAACTCAATATTTCTTAATTATTGGTGGAATAACAAAAAATTAGAAGATTCAGCGAAACATGCAAAAAGCTTAGGACTTGATCCGTTGAAAACAGTATTTGCAGGACTAGAATGTCGTGATCATTTTAATCAGGGATATGATATTGCTAATAACAAAGATAAAAATGGTCAACCAATGAATGGTATAGCTTTTATAGGTTCTGATATGCCCGCTGATATAGGTGCTGATATAGGTGGTACTTACTATGAAAGACATAAAGATGAAAATCAGTGGAAAATTTTTGAGCGTGAACGTATTTGGTGGTCAGGTCCCAATCAAGATCCAACTAAAACAGGAAGATACAATTTAATGCGCGAAGACTTAGGTATAAAAAGAAGTAACTGGGATGGAGTAGCAGACCAAATTATTGAGAAATCAGTAATTAATGGTTCTAAATTTTATACCAACTTTAATACAGGTCATGGTTTAAAGTATTATGTAAATGGTGAAGTTTCTAATGATAGAGAATGGAATAATATCAACATTCAAGACATTTTACCATCATGGCAATGGTGGATGGATTCCACAAGTAAAAATAAGTTGAAGGTAGACTTTAACTATGGCCCTAAGTATGATAAAGGGTCTATACAAACTTATACACAAGTAAATCCATATAGAGGTGGTTCATCTCTAGTTGTAAGTGGTAAATTAGATGCTGAAAACCTGTTGCATTTATACAAAACAGATTTAAATGTTAAAGATACTTCTAAATTCTCAGTGACATTCAAAAAAACATCAACAGATAACGCTATTATGAAATTAGGATTAATCTTCAAAGATGCGCCAAATACAGTAGTAAAAGTTGATATTCCTAATACAGTAACGAAAAGTGATAAATGGATAACAGAACAAATAGATTTATCAGCATATGCAAGAAAAGAAATCGCAGCAATTGGTTTAGTATTTGATGGTGCATCTAATGCATATCAAATGAATGTAGGAGAGCTAAAAGTAACAGATGGATTAAATGCAAAACCAGCTAAACCAACAGGCTTAAAAATTGACAAAGCATACACAACAAATGAGATGTCAATCTCTTGGAATATAGAAGACTATAATAATGTAAAACAATATAATGTATATGCAGATATCAATGGTAAAGAAACATATATGGGTGGTATATATGATTGTAATTATTACATTAAATCACTTAAAGATGCACAAGGAATAGTGACAATTAAAGTAAAAGCAGTAGGTGCAGATGGCGTCGAAAGTGATGCAGCAGAAGTATCATATGATTTGTCTAAAATTGTACAATCCATAAAAGTAGAACCTGATGTGGGCTTAATGAATGTATCTTGGACTAATCCAGCAAAAGAATATGAAAAAGTTGAAATAGCTGTTAACTTTGATTATTCAGAGGACAAACAAATATATAAAATAACTGTACCAGCAAAATCAGGGCATGCAGCAATTGAAATTCCTTACAGTGATGGTAGAAGATATACAGTTTCAATATCTACACTTAACAATGATGGCTCAACGAATAATTCTAGTAGCTTTAGTGGAAAGTTGAAAGATTCCTATTGTGAACCGTATGATCCTAACTTGAAGCCATGGAAGATAGACAGTAGTAGCGTTACCTTACGAGCTCCAAATTGTCGTGATTGGTTTAAAGCGTATATTTTAGAAAATGGAAAACTCAATAAATCGGACTATAAGCTAAGAGGAAATCATAAATTGAATAGAATACCAATTTCTGATGATGGGACAGTAAGTATTGTTCTTGAAAATTTTAATGGCAATCTGTCAAAACCAACTGTTTTGGATTGTAAATCAGGTGGCTCAACAGATACACGGGCAATCGATGAAAAAATGTTCCCTGATGTAGTATTATTTGAGGCAGTTAAGGCATTAGCACCTACAGTTGATAAGCTAAAAGATATAAAAACGCTTGACTTAACAGGAAAAGCAGTAACCAATTTAGCAGGTATATCAGCATTAACAAATTTAGAAACTTTAAATTTAGCAAATTGCACAAACCTAGAGATGATAAGAAATGGACAACTTTCATCTAATGGAAAATTAAAAGAGATCATATTAACAGGTTGTACTAGTTTAAAAGCTGTGTCTTTTGCCAATTCAACATTGGAAAAAATCACTTGTGAAGATGCAACTAAATTAACTAATATGGTTTCTTTAAATATGACAAATGCAAAATTTGATATGTCAGAAGGTACACCTGAAAGAGCTTTTGCAGAAGCTATAGCAAAACAAGGCGATGGGGGAAAAGATATCATATTAAAATCTAATGTGATATCTAATTTAGCAAAGGGCATGACAATTCAACCAAATTCTACAATGAAGAATGGTAATTATTTATTTGATGGCAAATTAAAATATTTTGAAGTAACGCAGCCACTTCCAACAGAGGCAGTAATTAAATTCGATTCTGCACAAGAAATTTTATCATGGAAGTTAATAAATTACTCTTATGGACGTTTTGGCTTAGCTGATTTTGAAGTACAGTGTTCTAGTGATGGGGTATCATGGCAAACATTAGGGCAGCCAGTTGTAAAAAATAGAGATGATATAGTTGAACAAAGCATTACGAATCCAGTAGCTGCACTATATTACAAGCTCATTGCAAAGAAGACAATGTCGGCAGGATCTGAGGTTAGAGAATTTGAGCTATATGGCTTTGCAAATGATACCTATAAAGCAGGAGTAGATTATTCAAACCAAAGTCCGGTACTGTATTCAAAACCGGCATCAAAAGCAATAATACAAAAAGGTGAAGGCGAATTTGATGTAAGAAAGCTTGCAGCAACATATGAAACAATCAGAGGTACAAATTATACAACATTAAAAGGACAAAGTTTTATTAACCCATCATTTGACATTGATAAACAATGTGCAATTGATACAGGATTATTTGCAAAAGTAATCAATAAAACAGATAATAGCGTATCTTATAATAAAATTGATACTTCAAATGACGCTACATACACTGTAGAATTAACTACATTCAATGTTCCAGAGGTAAATGGTAAGAAATTAGGAACAGTAACTGTGATAGTTGGTAAAGGTTCTCCAGTTATCATTCCAACAGAACCAACATTAACTGAAAAAGTGATTTCTTCAATTAACGACGGAACAAATAGTAATGTAACAGTTGATTTAGCGAAACCTGAAACAATCAGCAAGGATATCTTAAAGGCTGCAAAAGAGCAAAAGAAAACAGTAACCTTTAACGTCGTTGATTCAAACGGTAAACTACAATATTCATGGACAATTGACGGAAAGAATGTTAATGAGATTAAAGACGTTAACCTTGAATTAAAAGTTTCTGAAATGAAAGCAAATGCAAATATACAAAAAGCTGCAAACAACGAAAATGGCTTAGTTTTATCATTTAGCCATAGTGGCAGTCTACCAGCAAATACACAAGTAAAAGTATATGTTGGAGATCAATTTAAAGATAGAGATAAGCTATCCTTCTACTACTTCAATGAAACAAAAGGACAATTAGAGAAGATAGCAGATGAAATCGTTGTCAAAGATGGTTATGCAACAGTAACAATCAACCATTGCTCTGATTATGTATTAACAAAAACAGAAATCAAAGCAACAACTCCAGCAAAACCAACACCAAATACAAAGAACCCTCAAACAGGTGACAATGCACCGAAAATCCCATTTGTATTTGTAGTGTTATCCGGAATTATGCTAGCTGGCATTTCAAAAAAATCTAAGAAAACTCGCTAACTTCATTCCTTTTCATATCTAAAAAAGCACAAAGTGATACAGCCCCAGCCTTTTCGTATTTGAAAAAGCTGGGGCTGTATGCTATTTAATTCTATTTTTATGGTTAGCATTTTCAACATTAAAATCGGAGATAAAATACGCATTACATAGATAATGGGAACTTTTCAGTTCATTTATAATGTTGTTTTCCATTTACAAGACAGTATAAACTTTTATCGCATAATGTCTTTATGTCATCAGCTTTAGCATGGGACAAAAAGTCCCAGCGGATGAAATGATTGATGGATAGATGGATATGATAAAAATAAAAAAATGCACTAATATATTAATTATCTAAACTAAAAGTATAGAAATAATATTATTCTTTTCGTACTGTAACGTACTTAAGTGGGTTAATATATGTTGCACATTTTTTGGAGTACCCCTAAATAGAATAAAAAAAGTTTACGTTTTTCAGTACAGAAAAAATATGGAATGTATTTACAGGATGAAAACTATGCTGTATGATAAGCGTAATGAGAGTTTTGATAGTTGTACGCATTTGTGGGAATAAGCGTGCAACTTTCTTTTTTATATAACCTTTTACCCCTATTAATACAGTAAGGAGAGTATAGTTATTGTAGCCAAAGTCATTGTCGATGGTTACATAGTATTTCTTGTTAATCCATGCGTTGGATAATAAGGCTTTTATAGTAGTTATAGCAGTATCAACGCATATATTTACATGTGCTGCTATTTTTTAAGGCTAGGAAAAGCTTTCTTTGAATGATGAGCAGAGCATTTAAGAATATAGCAAAAATTTATATATTATTGTGAAAGGAGCATAGTGATGCTATTTAGAAACACACCGTCAATTACAAAATTAGCTGTAGATATCAACACAAAGGATATTCCTGCAATTAAATCAGCCAAGCTTGTGTTTGTTGATGGTAAAGGTTCGCTAGACATTCATTCTTTTTCTATAAGTGATTCCTATTATGGTAGTTGTTATATCTCGCAGATAACATTGAATAATATGCCACTTATTCAAATCAATTCTCCAGGTTGCCCTACATGTAACAGCATTTTAGCCACTGGATATGGAATTGCTAATGCAAAATGCAAGGAACTGAATGACATTCAGAAAAGTGTAAATGCGCCATTTGTCTCGTTAGACGATTCTATAACAGTTTTAACGCCTCTTTTTAGACTACTTAAGAGTGGGCTATATATTGTTGCAGATGTTGAATGTTATCCGACAGATGAAAATGAAAATTTCTTTTGGAACGTTGCGAATGAATTGGACGATTAACCATCGCAAGTGGGAAAACAAATATGTTGAGTCAGCAAGCTACTATCCGTCTGTTAATAAATATGCGAATATGATAGCTTCGGGAATTACGTGTGATGTATGGGTTGAAGATGAGGTCATTCAAACTTGTCTTACAAATCTGATTGATGAAAATCAGCAAAAGATGAAAGGAATTCTGTTTTTATTAAAAAAACAACATTACTCTAGATTAAAACAAGTTGCTATGTTATGCGTAAAGCAATTACCAAATTATAAGCTCAAACAGCAAGCATATAAAAACTTGGCAGAAATTAAAAATGATTCGGATATTTAGGCGAAGTTCGACTTATCGAAATTTGTGGTCGAGTTAATGTTAATCAATTATATGAGAATGTTAAGAACAATTCATAAGATAGCAAATGAAATCATTGTAAAAGATGGTTATGCAACAGTAGCAATTAACCATTGCTCTGATTATGTATTAACAAAAACAGAAATCAAAGCAACATCAGAAAAACCAACACAATCCGTAATGTATTTATTATCGACTCAGAGTAAATAATTCGTGTAATTTTAATCTATCCATTAACCAATGGAAAGAAGCATACCTGAAATACTACGTTTGCATAAAGTATTATAAACAACCGACCGTGAAAAAGGTTGTAACTCCGGCAAACTGGATGCCAGATCTACCAGCATTGCTACCATCACCCAAAACATACAAAGAACTTCTAAAGCGACAAAACGATTCTCAAAGTCGTGGATTTATCTTATGAGGGTTGGTTGGGTGTTATAAACAACTCCCATCAGCCACTAGATAATAACAAAGAACTCCGTTTTTTGATAGCTGAGTCCACTACCTTCTTGGTGGAGCGCTTTTTTTTTGAGTAAATTTTCATGAAAGAAAATTTGGTAATATGTTTTGAAAAAGTATTATAAATTGATTTTTTACGTAAAAAAATTGACGTTTTGTGCAATCGTTGTTTAAAATGAAAACTAGAACAAACACCTAATAATATGGCATTTATTTAGTAAATTTATAAGTATATTATTAACTAATACATTGATATTTTAATTAAAAAACAGTTGAATATTAGTTAATTTATATGTAATATATACATATAGAAAAAATATATTAAAATTTATTAAATATATTGTTAATTAACTTAAATATATTTAATTGCTAATTATGAACTCAATAAGAATCGCGACAAATTTATATATTAAATTTTGTGAAAATCTTTTATTCACATTTTTATTATAATAAAAATGTGCACGAACACATATTAAGAGTTATCATATTAACTTTTTTAAGATTTAAGTTTTTTAGAAGTTTTATTGTATAAGTTATATCATTGTAGTATAAGGGATGATAAATTTAATTTTATTACCTTATGAAATATTTTAAAAGGAGAATAAATAAATGAAGCAAACACTGAAAAAAATAATGTCAATTATGCTATGTTGTACAATGGTTGTATCAATGATGACATGTTTTATACCAAGTGTAAGTGCAGCAACCGTACCACCAAGTAGGACAATATTAAATGAAAATTATGCAAAGAAAAAATCGCTACAACCTTTGGGCAATTTTCTACAAGTAGATGAGTTGAAAAATTGGTCACCTGAAAAAGATCCTGACTCAAGATACAATAGGTCAAGTATACCACTTAAAAATAGGTATACTGGTCCTTTAGTGAATCCTAATGCATCTACAGATGCAAAAGTTTTGGCATTGTGTAACTCTACTAGTGAGTCCCAAGGTGTTGATACAGTTAATTCATATGCATTTAACTACTATCAATATTTAGATACTTTTAACTTTTGGGGTGGAACAAAAGGAAAAGGTGTTATATCTATCCCAACACCTGAACGTATAGATGCAGCACATAAAAATGGTGTAAAAGTTACAGGTACAGTATTTTTTCCATTTAAAGACCCTGAATTTGTAAATAAAGCGATGACTGATTTTGTACAATCTGTGTATGATGTGAATACGAGAAAAACAGTATACCCAGTTGCTGATAAAATGTTTGAAATAGCAAAGTATTATGGCTTTGATGGATTTTTTATAAATCAAGAAACTAGTATTAGCATTGATTTAGCAAACAAACTCAGAAATATGATGAAATACATACAGCAAAATAAACCGGAGGGTTTTGTTATTCAATGGTATGATTCAATGACAAGTGGAGGTTCAATAGTATATCAAGACTCTATTTCACAAGATAATATAAGTATGATCCAAGATGGAGATACTCGATATGCCGACGAAGCCTTTATAAACTTTAACTGGAGTGTTGAAAAAATAAACACGACAGTTGAAACAATGACTAAAGCAGGTAGAAGTCCATTTGAGGCATATGCTTCATGGGAAAATATTCCTTATGAAGATTATAATAATCATCCGGGAAGATTAGATTATTTATTAGGTGAAGATAAGAAATTGAAAACATCTATTGGAATCTTAGGACCTAATATTACTTTATCTGGAGCAAATAGTCCTGAGGAGTTTACAAACATAAATGAAGGAAAATTGTGGGTAGGTCCAACTTTTGATCCAACCGATACATCAACAAGAGATAATAAAGATAAATTTCCTGGATTTTCAAGTGCAATAGCTGATAAAACTCCTATCCTTGGGACCGAATTTGTTACTCATTTTACAACAGGTAATGGATATAAATTTTATGAGGATGGCATTGTAACAGGAAAAAGAAATGGATGGAGTAACTTTTCATTAACGGATATTATGCCTACATGGCGTTGGATAGTTGAGAGTAATGGTTCTAAATTGAAGCCTTCAATTGACTATGCTGATGCATATTGGGGCGGTACTTCTTTAAAAGTTGAGGGAAATTTAGAAAGTGAAAATCCAAACCATATTAAATTATACAGTACTAAATTAGACATTAAAGATAACTCAAAATTAAGTATTACATACAAAACTCAGAATACAGGTACCATGAAAGTCGGTTTATGTTTTGGTGATAGCTATGATCAAACCAATTTTGAATTTTTTGATGTATCTAATGGTGTAAGTAAAAATGGTTGGACTACATCTGAAATTGATTTATCAGGACATTCAAATAAAACAGCAATTGCAATTTCAATGAAATTTGAAAGTAAATCAAATATATCTAATTACTCAGTTAATGTAGGTAGGATTGCAATTACTACGCAACAAAAAAATCCAGGCTTAATTGCAAAATCAAGTATTGATGAAATTATGTTTCATGACTATAAAAGCGCAGAGGCAAGAATATATTGGTACGAAGCAGAAAATGCTGATTATTATGAGATACATCGTTTAAAAGCTGATGGAAGTAGAGAATTTGTTGGAGCTACTCCAAATACTGCTTTTTATCTAGCAAAATTTCAAAGGGAAGCAGAAGAAGATGCTTTCACGTTTGAAATTACACCTGTTACTTTTACGGGGGTAAAATCGAAACCTAGTATTATAAGATGTAAATGGTATGATCCGATAGACTCTTCTGAATCAATTCCTGAGAGTAAACCTATTAACTTAGCTTTAAACAAGACAGTTACAAGTAATGTAAAATCTGAACCTAATCAAGAGCCGAAAAATATTGTTGATGGAATTATTACAGGAAGTAAATGGTGTGCAAATCCTGCAATGAATCAAAACCAAAGGCCGTCAGAACTTGCTCCACATGAAATTACAGTTGATTTAGGAAAAGAAACTCAAGTAGGAAGATGGGTAGTTTATAATGCAAATTGTCCAGATGGTAACGAGGGTTCTGGCTTTAATACAGTAAATTATAAGCTAAAATATTCTACTGATGGAGTAAACTTTGCAGATGCTGATGTAGTTTATAATAATAAATTGGATATTACAGATAGAAATCTTGAAACGCCTATAATCGCAAGATATGTAAAAATTTCTGTGACAAAAGATTGCATTTCTGATAATTGGGCAGCTACTCGTATATATGAGTTTGAATTGTATGCCGAAAAAAATGATTATCAATCTGAACCAGTTGATCCAATAAATATAACAGTAAAAAATAACGTTGGAACAAAAGATACAGCGAGATTTGATAAATTATCTCAAAGAACAACTGTAAAGCTTTATAATTCAATGGAGGCAACAACTCCTATTGCAGAAAAAAGTAATCAATCACTTTATGCAGGTCAACCAGATAATGATTACATAGCATTCGGTGAGTTTAACGACACGAAATCTTATATTAACTTAGGTTCAAACGAGGGTAGATTATATTACTCTACTATATCAACTAACCCATATACAGGATTAACCGGAAGCGAAAGCGTAAGAAGAAGTGTACCTTTTTATGGAGAAGCGGGCCCTGAAATTCTATTGGATAAAACAAATAGTAAATTATTTTGTTTTTCAAATGAGAAAATCTTTGAGGGGACTAACTCTAAAGGTGTTATGTATGTTACTAATATGCCTGAAGGTGCAGTAATAAAAATATATTATGGTAGTGGTGACAGTCCAATACTTACATCTGCACCTGCGGATAATAGTGGAGTAATCATTTTAAGGCAGATCCCGCTATATACAACATGGGATAAAAAAATTTATTACGAAGTGTATGCTAGTGGATATAAATCTCCAATAAAAAAACAATACAGTTATTCTTTAGTGAGCAATAATTCAAATCTTCCATTTGATAAATCTGATCTTTTGGAATTGAGATCCATATCAATTGATCAAAATAAATATTTAAAAGATTCTTTAGATAATTATAATAATGTATGTGCTCAGGCAGATGCTATTATTGGAAATGATAAAGCTACATTAGATGAAATCAAAACAGTAACTGCAGCTTTAAACTTTGCTATTAGTAGGCTAACTGAATCTAGCTCTACGAATAAAGCAGATTTACAAGCAATGTACGATTCAAACAAAGATAAAGCTGAAACAAATTATACTGCGTCAACATGGGGAGCATTTAAAACAGCATTAGAAAATGCAAAAGAAGTTATTGATAACGCTGATGCAAACCAAAAAGATGTAGATGATACAAAAGCTGCATTAGAAACTGCTATAAACGCTCTTGTAGAACGTGGAAACAAAGCAGATTTACAAGCAATGTACGATTCAAACAAAGATAAAGCTGAAACAAATTATACTGCATTAACATGGGGAGCATTTAAAACAGCATTAGCTAATGCAAAATTAGTTCTTGATAATACTGATGCAATCCAAAAAGATGTAGATGATACAAAAGCAGCATTAGAAATTGCTATAAACGCTCTTGTAGAACGTGGAAACAAAGCAGATTTACAAGCAATGTACGATGCAAACAAAGATAATGTAGAAGACGCATATGTTTCAACAACATGGGGAGCATTTAAAACAGCATTAGATAATGCAAAAGCAGTTATTAATAATGCTGATGCAATCCCAAAAGATGTAGATGATGCAAAAGCAGCATTAGATAATGCGGTAAAAGCACTTGTATTACGTGGAAACAAAGCAGATTTACAAGCAATCTACAATGCAAACAAAGAAAATGTAGAAGGCGCATATGTTTCAACAACATGGGGAGCATTTAAAACAGCATTAGATAATGCAAAAGCAGTTATTAATAATGCTGATGCAACCCCAAAAGATGTAGATGATGCAAAAGCTGCATTAGAAACTGCAATCAAAAATTTAGTTAAGAAACCTGTTATTATTCCAACAGAACCAACATTAACGGAAAAAGTAATTGCATTGGTTAAAGATAAAACAAATGGTAACGTAACGGTTGATTTATTGAAACCTGAAATAATTAGCAAAGACATTTTAAAGGCAGCAAAAGAGCAAAAGAAAACAGTAACGTTTGATATTGTTAATTCAAATGGTAACTTGAAATATTCATGGGCAATTGACGGAAAGAATGTAAATGAGATTAAAGACGTTAACCTTGAATTGAAAGTTTCCGAAATAAAAGCAAATGCAAATATTCAAAAAGCTGCAAACAACGAAAGTGGCTTAGTTTTATCATTCAGTCATAGTGGAAGTCTACCAACAGATACACAGGTAAAAGTATACGTTGGGGATCAATTTAAAGATGGCGATAAGCTACATTTCTATTATTTTAATGAAGCAAAAGGACAATTAGAGAAAATAGCAGATGAAATTGTTGTAAAAGGTGGCTATGCAATAGTATCAATCAATCATTGCTCTGATTACGTTTTGACAAAAATTGAAAACAAAGCAACAACCCCTACAAGCACAGAAACTCAAACAAATACAGCTTCCTCTACTAAAACAGAAGCTCAAGCCACTACAGCGGAACCGGCTAAAACAGAAACGCAAGCAAATACAACATCATCAACTAACACAACACCTAAAACTAAGAATGCACAAACAGGTGATAATACACCAATTATCCCATTTGTATTTGTAGTGCTATCTGGAATTGTTATAGCTTGCATTACTAAAAGATCTAAGAAAACTCGCTAACTTCAATCCTTTTCATATCTAAAACAGCACAAAGTCAGTACAGCCCCTGCTTTTTCGTATTTGAAAGAGCTGGGGCTGTATGCTATCAATTTTACTATATTGTTAGCAGTTTTAACATTAATACGGGTGATAAACTATCCATTATCATAGATATGTAGTAGTCAAGCAAAGTTGTAACACCAGTGTATAAATTTTATGCAGCAGTTCTGGCTACTGCAGGTGGAAGACCGCCATTGTATGTGTGAGGTCGCACATGATTGTACCATCCATACACAAACTCATAGATTCCTTTGGGGTATACCAAGAATTTTGTGTAAATATAAAAACAATCAGAACAAGAAATAGGAACAAAATAGTAATTGACATAGTGTATAGGTTAGTTGAAACAAGTTTATTTAATGACAAAAGGGGCATGCCCCTTTTGTCATTAAATTTTGGCGGCTGAACATAGAATCATCCAGCGATTCTGTCCGAAAACATGATGTTTAATTGGTTTAAAACAACGTCCCAATTTCGACAACGTTGTGTCCATCGTTCGACAATTTTCTTTGAAGCTAAATACAGTATCCTTTTTAAACTATCATCATTTTGAAATGATGGTTTGTTCTTGGTTATTTGTCTGAACTGCCTGTTTAATCCCTCAATAATATTAGTTGTGTATATTATTTTCCTTACATCAGTTGGATATGCAAAAAAGGTTGATAGTATATCCCAGTTATCCTCCCAACTCTTTATGCAAGAAGGATAACTTTTACCCCATTTTTCTTTGAATGATATTAGATTATTCAATGCTTCTTCCTCTGTAACAGCTTGATATACTAGTTTTAGATCTGCCATTAACTTCTTGATATCTTTGTATCCTACATATCGTGTTGAATATCGAATTTGATGTATAATACAACGTTGAATGTGCGCTTTGGGATATGCTGCATTGATTGCTTCTTTAAAACCTTTTAAACCGTCAACACAAAATAGGTATACATCTTGCAAACCCCTTGATTTCAAGTCATTCATAACGCTCAACCAGAATTTTGAGCTCTCGTTTTCTCCAATCCAAATGCCCAATATATCTTTATTTCCTTCAAGTGTAATTCCTAAAACCACATATGCTGCTTTCGTTACAAACTGATTGTTTTCTTTTACTTTGTAGTGTATTGCATCCATGAACACAAATGGGTATACACTATCTAGTGGACGGTTTTGCCATGCTGTTACTTCCGGCATTATTTTTTCTGTTATCTTGCTTACTAGTCCATCTGAAATTTCTACATCATAAAGATTTTTTACTTGTTCAGCAATATCTCGTTGAGACATGCCACAAGAGTAAAGTGCAATAATTTTTTCTTCCATCCCGTCAGCATTACGATTATATTTACCAATAATTTGTGGTTCAAATTCACCGTTTCTATCACGAGGAACATTAATATCCACTTCGCCAAGTTGTGTTTTAACTGTTTTCTTTGAATATCCATTTCGATAATTTTTCGACATGCTTTTTCCGTCATCGTTCGCTATTCTTTGACTTTTTTGGTAACCCAATTCTTCGTCTAATTCACTATCCATAACTTGCTGAAGAACATCTTTGAACATCTCTTTCATTGCCTGCATAACCTCTGTTGTGCTTGTGAAGTTTTGGCTGTTCACATACTCTTTTAATAACTCTTTCGGTTGCTTTTCCATAAAAAAATACTTCCTTTCATACTTGAATTTATTATCTTAATTCTTGTCTGATTGGAAGTACCTTATTCACTTTTACACAAAATTTTCGGGAGTCTCTTCCTTTGTCCATTTCATCAGCTGATTGAAATGTAAACAAGTTAAAGAATTCGTTCTTTAATGTATTATAAAAGCGTTCCATTGGCGCATTATCATAAGGACATCCAGCACGACTCATGCTCTGCTGAATGTGAGCCTTTTGGCAGTAGTCATTAAATTCTTTAGATGTAAATTGACTTCCTTGGTCGCTATGCAAAATTAGCCCTCTTGGTGGTTTGTAACGTTTGATTGCTATTTTCAATGTCTCTATTCCAAGTTCAGCAGTTATATGATTTCCATCTAGTGTCGCTACTGCTGAGCGGTCATACAAATCAATAATAGAACAGTTATACCTCATTACCCCATCTTTTTGTGGAAGGTAGGTGAAATCAGTACACCATACCATGTTTGGCTGTTCTACATCAAAGTTTTGATTCACAAGATTCAGAAATATTTTATTAGGTATTCCTTTATTATAAATAGGTTTTTTCTTACGAACTATCGAGTTTAATCCAAGTTCAAACATGTACTTATATATGGTTGAATAACAATATGTAAAACCATATGGAATTAGTAAATCACGCATCATTCGATAGCCTGGAAACTCCGGGTATACCAAGAATTTTGTGTAAATAGAAAAACAATCAGAACAAGAAATAGGAACAAAATAGTAATTGACATAGTGTATAGGTTAGTTGAAACAAGTTTATTTAATGACAAAAGGGGCATGCCCCTTTTGTCATTAAATTTTGGCGGATGAACATAGAATCATCCAGCGATTCTGTCCGAAAACATGATGTTTAATTGGTTTAAAACAACGTCCCAATTTCGACAACGTTGTGTCCATCGTTCGACAATTTTTTTTGAAGCTAAATACAGTATCCTTTTTAAACTATCATCATTTTGAAATGATGGTTTATTCTTGGTTATTTGTCTGAACTGCCTGTTTAATCCCTCAATAATATTAGTTGTGTATATTATTTTCCTTACATCAGTTGGATATGCAAAAAAGGTTGATAGTATATCCCAGTTATCCTCCCAACTCTTTATGCAAGAAGGATAACTTTTACCCCATTTTTCTTTGAATGATATTAGATTATTCAATGCTTCTTCCTCTGTAACAGCTTGATATACTAGTTTTAGATCTGCCATTAACTTCTTGATATCTTTGTATCCTACATATCGTGTTGAATATCGAATTTGATGTATAATACAACGTTGAATGTGCGCTTTGGGATATGCTGCATTGATTGCTTCTTTAAAACCTTTTAAACCGTCAACACAAAATAGGTATACATCTTGCAAACCCCTTGATTTCAAGTCATTCATAACGCTCAACCAGAATTTTGAGCTCTCGTTTTCTCCAATCCAAATGCCCAATATATCTTTATTTCCTTCAAGTGTAATTCCTAAAACCACATATGCTGCTTTCGTTACAAACTGATTGTTTTCTTTTACTTTGTAGTGTATTGCATCCATGAACACAAATGGGTATACACTATCTAGTGGACGGTTTTGCCATGCTGTTACTTCCGGCATTATTTTTTCTGTTATCTTGCTTACTAGTCCATCTGAAATTTCTACATCATAAAGATTTTTTACTTGTTCAGCAATATCTCGTTGAGACATGCCACAAGAGTAAAGTGCAATAATTTTTTCTTCCATCCCGTCAGCATTACGATTATATTTACCAATAATTTGTGGTTCAAATTCACCGTTTCTATCACGAGGAACATTAATATCCACTTCGCCAAGTTGTGTTTTAACTGTTTTCTTTGAATATCCATTTCGATAATTTTTCGACATGCTTTTTCCGTCATCGTTCGCTATTCTTTGACTTTTTTGGTAACCCAATTCTTCGTCTAATTCACTATCCATAACTTGCTGAAGAACATCTTTGAACATCTCTTTCATTGCCTGCATAACCTCTGTTGTGCTTGTGAAGTTTTGGCTGTTCACATACTCTTTTAATAACTCTTTCGGTTGCTTTTCCATAAAAAAATACTTCCTTTCATACTTGAATTTATTATCTTAATTCTTGTCTGATTGGAAGTACCTTATTCACTTTTACACAAAATTTTCGGGAGTCTCGGAACTCCATTTATAGCATGATATATTTCAACGATTTTTCGTTGAGTCGATGCCTTTTGCTCTCGATAATTAGCTTTTCTGTCTTTTAAAAAGTTATAGTATGCGTTGGGATATATGTTAAGTTTACGCAGAAGTCATCTTAGTCCAAACTCTTCTTTATTATTCTGGATAAACTGATACTGGTCTAATCTATTTCCTTCGCAAAGAATGCTGCTGCCTTTTTTAAAAATGCATTTTCCTTTTGTGATTCAGCGAGTTCCTTACGCAACCGTCTGATTTCTTCATAAGCATCGGTTTCTTGTTTAATTTCAGGTTTTGTTTGGCATTCTTTACGGCGTTGTTGCAACCAATATGTAATTGTCCCTTGTCCAAGATGATATTCTTCAGTTAGGCTTTTCTTTGTACGTCCTTCTTCCAGATAGAGGCGCAAAACTTTTTCTTTGAGCTCTGGCTCATACTTATTGTAGTTTGTCATGTTGTATCCACTCCTTGATTTCATTTCATTATATCAGATTTCTATATCAAGGTGTTACAACTTTATTATAGCTATAGCCCGAAAGTGTTGCACTTAATTTGACAATCTATCAACATTAAAATGAGTGATAAACTATTCATTACATAGATAATGAGTAATTGTAGTTACGTGTACAGTATGGTATAATGTATCTTAATAAAGCGTTACTGCGGTAAAATATATACGTAATTAAATTATAACGATAGGAGAAATGATGGCTAATTTTAAGGACATACGTACAATTGAGTTTTATAAAAATAAAAATACATTTACAGGAAGTGCTAACGATTTTAATTATAGAATTTCTACTGACAGTGAAAATTTTAAAGTAGAGATTTGGAAAGGTTACTTATGTTATAATAAAAGTGAAATTTTGAATCAAGAACTATTTTCTTTATCAGAAGATGGATTTAAACAAATACCAGTATGGTTACAAGAACAAAGTAAAATAATTTAATTTCACATAACACAAAACTCCCTAGTTAAAAACTAGGGAGTAAATAATTTATAAAAGGTCTTGCAAACAAAACCATAATATGGTACAATCTAAATACGGGTAAGAAAATAAACCCCTACAGCACTACGATTGCGCTAACAAACGTAGTGCTTACGCCTAAAAGATGCATTAACATCTTGAAGACTTATAGGAGAAAACTTCTGTGTGTAATTCTAACACAGTGGTATAGAACTGTCAAGCTTTCAGAGTGTTTCAGCGCATCTGGAAGCTTGATTTTTGTTTTAGAATGCTTCTGCATTTTAAATATAAACCGTATCTTGACAAATAATAAGCCAAGACCAATATTTAAGCTGGTACTTAAATATTCGTGTCAACTCACTATTAAGGAATGACTACCCTTATAAAGCTTATTTATAGTGCCTATGAGTACATTGAGCATATGCGAGCGGTGATAAGCGGTTCAAGCACCTACATATAATACGCTTGCGATAAATATTGTATGTAATAACTGATTGGTAATCAGTGAAGTTGCGATGACAAGCATATGTATAATGATACTCCTGCTGCGTAGTTGCGTCAGCTACCTAAAAAAGGTAGATACCTCGTATAGTCTTGAAAAAGATATAAAAGATATGTGTGTTATAACCAATAACAACTTATAGACACGTTAAATATATTTATATATAACAATGCACTAAATTCATTCCATTTGGAGTGAATTTAGTGGATCGTTAAATGGTGCTGGTGACCGGAATCGAACCGGTACGAGGAGTTAACCTCACAGGATTTTAAGTCCTGGGCGTCTGCCAGTTCCGCCACACCAGCAACTCGTTTCCCGAGTGCTTTACTATAATACTATATAAACTTAAGATTGTCAATACTTTTTAAAGAAAACTTTTCAAAAAAGCACTGTCCTTATTTTGGTAATTATAAGTATTCTTGTCGATAATATAAAAGAAAGGATACGGTACTATCATATCGTGCTTTTTTCCAAATTCCAATCTTCAATAAAAGCAATATTATGTATTTGTCAGTTACCATTCATTTTTCTAAAGCATTGGTCTACTCTCTGATACCGGTTTAAGGTGACTAAAGAATTCAATATAAAGTTTTTGCTACTAATCTTTTGATAAGTGATTGTTTGCATATAATATGCTCCTTTTTAAATTTATTGTGTTGATTTTAGAAGCAATACTTTTCATCACAATCACGCTCCTTTAAAAAAGTTAATTGCCTGTTTAGCAATTGTAAGATTATTTAAATAATCCTAGGAATATTATAGAACAAGTCTCCCGAAAAAGTAATTGATTTCGGGAGACACTTGTTTTTTTATTCATATTTAGGTAGCCAATCGCCATGTTCTGCAATTAAATCATCACATAGGTTGCGAATTTCATCTGGTGATAATTCAGCAGACGTATGAGGGTCAAGCATTGCCGCCATATAAATGTATTCTTTTTTGCGGGTAACAGCAGCTTGAATTGTAAGCAGATGCACATTGATATGCAAGCGGTCGATGGCAGCACATTGTTCTGGTAATTCTCCAACGTAGCAAGGATTTATACCGTTGCGGTCAATCAAACATGGAACCTCAACACAAGCGTTTGAATGTAGGTTTGAAATCAATCCATTGTTGATTACATTGCCATGCACACGGAATGGAATATCCGTTTCCATTGCTTTAATGATAAAAGATGCAAATTCATAGGTCTTTTCGTGGCTTAATTGGGTGTTGTGGACTAAGTCTTGTTTCATCTTTTCCCAACCTGCAATTTGGTTAATGCAACGACGAGGGTACTCATCCAATGGAATATTATAACGTTCAATTAATTCTGGGTATTTTGATTTAATGTACCATGCACTATACTCAGAACAATGTTCGGATGATTCAGTAATATAATATCCGAAACGATCCATCATATCTAGACGAACGAGGTCATTTTTTCTAGTCTCGTAGGTTTCTTCTAATTTTGCACGACGTTTAATTTCGGGATATAAATCGTTACCTTCTAAATCTGTTATTTTTGTTAGCCATGCTAAGTGGTTGATGCCAGCTATCTCCCATTTACATTTATCAATATACTCTGTCATGCCAACATCAGTAAGTAAAGCTTTTGCACAAACTTGAACGCTATGGCAAAGACCAATTGTTTTAATATTGGTATAGCGTTGCATAAAACCACTTAGAATAGACATGGGATTTGTGTAGTTAATAAATAGTGCATTTGGACAAAGCTCTTCCATATCGTTTGCAAATTCTTTCATAACGGGAATGGTACGAAGACCTCTAAAAATACCGCCGATTCCGAGTGTATCACCAATGGTTTGACGCAGTCCATATTTTTTAGGAACTTCAAAGTCTGTTATGGTACATGGATCATATAAACCAACTTGAATAGCATTGACAACATAGTTAGCTCCAGCTAAAGATTCTCTACGGTTCAGTGTTGCAGAAAGAGTAATATCGGTTCTACCTGAATTTGCAATAATGTTGCGAATCATTTTTGTTGAATCTTCAAGACGTACTGGGTCAATGTCGTGCAAAGCAATATCCAATGGCGTGATTTCAGGAGTTAAAATACAGTCTCCTAATACGTTTTTTGCAAATACAGAGCTTCCGGCACCCATAAAAGCGATTTTTGGCATAATTATAACCTCCGTTTAAGTTGAAATTAAGTTGAGATATTGATAACAAATTTGTTAAGGATAGTGTAAGCCTTTTTTATGAAATATGCGATACAAATATGTTGTTCATATTTGCAAATTTGTTGTATTGGGTATATAATAGGTCTTGAAAATAAAGTGATAGGAGTGTAGCAGTATGAAACAATTGGGACTTAAGCATTATATGCTTGACCGAGCAACGAATTCGTCCCTATGGGTTTGCCAATGCGGCTGGGAAATCTGCAAAAGTACTCATACATTTGGTCCCGCAGTTCGAGATCATTATTTGCTTCATTATGTCGTTGATGGCCATGGATATTTCAAAAATCAAAGCGGAGAATATCGCTTGTCAAAAGGACAGGGATTTTTGATTACTCCGGGGGAAACAACAATTTATTGGGCAGATAGAGAAGAACCATGGGAATATTATTGGGTAGGCTTTAAAGGCGTTGATGCTGAGCTTTTACTTGAGCTGTGTTCGTTAAGTATGGCAACTCCCATTGTTCGTTGTGATGAAACCGAAGAAGTAAAGAAGATGTTTTCAGAAATGTTTCAATCCTATACCCAAAGCAATTCAAGAGAATATTCTATGTTAGGATATTTTTATTTAATTTTAGCTAATTTGATGTCACAAACTAAGCAAAATGGATATACGAGTTCCAACGTTAAAATGTATATTAATAATGCAATTGAATATATCAATAATAATTATTCATACGACATCAACATCACAAAGCTTTCCGATTATATCGGGATTGATCGAACATATCTTTATCGCATTTTTATGGATTATATTAATATTTCTCCGGAACAGTATTTATTAAAGGTAAGAATGACAAAAGCCGCTAATTTGTTAAAGACTACGGAACATTCCGTACTGCAAATAGCGTTATCTACGGGATATAAAGATGCTTCTCATTTTTCAACTACGTTCAAAAAATATTTTAACGTAAGCCCAAGCGATTATAGAAAATAAAAATTTTCTACTAAAAATTGACAAACGAAAAGTGCAATGTTATAATATTGGTAATTAACGAAAGGAGCATCATTATGGATAATAACATGTCACAACGATTTACTCAACAAGACATCCAAGCAACAAAAGGTCTAGCGTGTTTATCTTATCTTGGCATATTACTTTTGATCCCTTTACTAGTCAATAAAAACTCTGCATTTACAAAATATCATGTAAATCAAGGACTAATTTTGTTAATTATTGAAGCAATAACAATTGGTTTGGCCTTTGTTCTAGGTCTTATTCCTTTTGTTGGTGCGTTTATCCTATGGGTTCTAAGAATAGCTATCATTGCTTTGGCAGTTATAGGTATTGTAAATTGTGTTGAAGGTTTTGCAAAACCACTTCCAGTGATTGGTGGAATTCAAATTATCAAATAACGATTGCTTTTACTCGCAAATATAAGGAGACAACATATGAAAAAAAATATTGCGCCCTTGCTGTTTGGAATTGTGTTCATTCTTGCAGGGATAGGCTATGTCGGTGCTATCTTTTTCAATTGGGATTTTAGCATCTTCTTTGACGGATGGTGGACATTATTCATTATCATCCCATCTTTTATCAGTATGCTTTCAAACGGGCCAAGAGCCTTTAACGTAGGTGCATTTATTATCGGTATATTGCTATTGCTTGAAGCTCAAGATATTATTCCAAATAATAAATTTGGATTCATTATTTTTGCAACCATTATTCTTTATATTGGTATAGTAATGATAATACGCTACTTTAAAGGCCCTAAAGTATCAACAAATACGTATACATACACTGCTACAGATGGTTCTTCTTTTCAGTATACGCAAACTCCGAACGGGCAACCTGAAGCAAACCCAAATAAAAGCTGGAGTTATGACAATGAGCCACAACCATGTTATACAGCCATTTTATCAGGCGTTGACGCTAAAAATACTTCAACCGATTTCTTAGGAGCAAAAGTGAGTGCAATACTAGGCGGTGTTGATTTGGATTTACGTGATGTTGTAATAACAAGAGATATTATAATTCATGTAACTGCAATTATGGGCGGAATTGATATTCTTGCTCCGAGAAATGTAAGAATTGCGTTGAACAAAACCGACATAATGGGTGCATCTGAGTGTAAAGCAATGTCACAAGCGCCGGATGCAAACGTTCCACTTGTTACTTTTATATGTACAACTGTAATGGGCGGAATTGATATTAAGTAATTTTCTTCATTTGACGAAACCACACGCGTGAGCGTGTGGTTTGTCGGTTATATTATGATTAAAAAATATATCTATTAGGAGGGGCATATGCCAAGAAAATCAAATAAAGGCTATGGAAACGAGAGCATATCCTCGTTAAAAGGTGCGGAACGTGTAAGACGTCGTCCTGGTGTTATTTTTGGTTCCGATGGAATAGAGGGCTGTCAACATTCTATTTTTGAAATTTTGTCTAACTCTATCGACGAGGCAAGAGAGGGACATGGTAATCGAATCATTATTACTCGTTTTAAAGACCATTCTATCGAAGTACAAGATTTTGGACGAGGTTGTCCGGTGGATTACAACGAAGCAGAACAACGCTATAACTGGGAATTGGTATTTTGTGAGTTATATGCAGGTGGTAAATACAATACCAATGAAGGTGAAAGCTATGAATATTCGTTAGGATTAAATGGACTTGGTGCTTGTGCAACGCAATATTCTTCCGAATATATGGATGTAGAAGTGTTCCGAGATGGTTACCAATACAATCTTCATTTTGAAAAAGGTGAAAACATTGGTGGCTTAGATAAAAAACCGACAAATCGTAAACAAACCGGTTCTCGCCATAAATGGAGACCGGATTTAGACGTGTTTACTGATATAGATGTATCTGCTGACTTTTTTAGAGATATTTTAAAAAGGCAAGCAGTAGTCAACAGAGGGCTTACCTTTGAATTTAGAAATGAAACCGATAATGGTTTTGAAAAAGAAGAGTTTTTATACGAAAACGGTATTTCCGATTATGTTGTAGAATTAGCTGGTGAAAACACGCTTACAACTCCGCAATATTGGGAAACCGAACGTAGAGGAAAAGATCGTGAGGATAAACCAGAATATAAGGTAAAATTATCTGTTGCAGTTGTGTTTACAAATTTGACAAAGGCAACAGAATATTATCATAACTCTAGCTGGCTAGAGTATGGTGGTTCACCGGAACGTGCTGTAAAGCAAGCTTTTGTTTCCCAAATTGATGCTTATTTAAAGCAAGGAAATAAGTATTTAAAAGGGGAAAGTAAGATTAGCTATGTCGATGTTGAAGACTGTTTGGTATTGGTATCCTCATCTTTCTCAACCCAAACTTCTTATGAAAATCAAACTAAAAAATCAATTACCAATAAATTCATATATGAAGCAATGACTGAATTCTTAAAGCATCAACTTGAAGTGTATTTCATTGAAAATCCAGATGAAGCAGTAAAGATTGCAGAACAAGTTTTAATCAATAAGCGCAGTCGTGAAAATGCAGAAAAAACAAGATTGAACCTGAAGAAAAAGCTTGCAGGCTCTATTGATCTTTCTAATCGTGTGCAAAAATTTGTTGATTGTCGTTCGAAAGAAACAAGTAAGCGTGAAATTTTTATTGTAGAGGGTGACTCAGCACTTGGTGCTTGTAAGCTTTCTCGAGATGCAGAATTCCAAGCAATCATTCCTGTTCGTGGTAAAATCTTGAATTGTCTAAAAGCAGAATATAATAAGATATTTAAAAATGACATTATTACAGACATCATTAAAGTATTAGGATGCGGCGTCGAGGTGACTTCGAAAGCAAATAAAGAATTATCTAGTTTTGATTTAGACGGTTTACGTTGGAATAAAGTTATTATCTGTACGGATGCCGATGTAGACGGATTTCATATTAGAACCTTAATTTTAACAATGCTATATCGATTAGCACCAACGCTAATACAAGAAGGTTTTGTTTATATTGCAGAATCCCCGTTATATGAAATAAACAGTAAAGAGAAAGCCTATTTTGCATATACCGAACAAGAAAAATCAGAAATTTTAGCAATGGTAGAAGGACAAAAATACACGATTCAACGCTCTAAAGGATTGGGTGAGAATGAGCCTGATATGATGTGGCTTACAACGATGAACCCTGAAACAAGGAGGCTCATCAAAGTAACCCCGGAAGGTGCAGAAGAAACGGCAAGGATGTTTGATTTATTGTTTGGTGATAACCTTCAAGGACGAAAAGATTATGTTGCCGAAAACGGACAAGCTTATATCGATTTAGCGGATATCAGCTAATAACAATTAACCGCTAAAGATAGCGATAAATCTTTACTTTTTAAGGCGATGACCATTGCTATATTAGTAAATGGTGAATGGCTTTGTTACCGACGGTTTGCCGGTTTAATGCAACCCTTTGAAAGGAATGAGAATACTTCATGGCAAAAAAACAAAAGGAAATGCTAAAGAAAACAAACTCGAATGCGTATATCGCTGGTGCAGGTATTATGGTGGAACAACCGATTACTCGAACCCTAGAAACCAACTTTATGCCGTATGCAATGAGTGTAATTGTTTCCCGTGCATTACCTGAGATAGATGGCTTTAAGCCTTCTCATAGAAAGCTACTGTACACCATGTATAAAATGGGTTTACTAACAGGAGCAAAAACCAAATCAGCGAATATTGTAGGACAAACTATGCGTTTAAATCCTCATGGAGACCAAGCAATCTATGAAACAATGGTGCGTTTGTCAAAAGGATATGAAGCATTGTTGCATCCATATGTTGAGTCAAAAGGTAACTTTGGTAAGGCATATTCTCGTGATATGGCATATGCGGCATCTCGTTATACCGAAGCCAAGCTTGCTCCGATTTGTGTTGAATTTTTTAGAGATATGGATAAAGATACAGTTGACTTTGTACCCAACTATGATAGTAGCACTACAGAGCCAACGCTGTTTCCAACTACATTTCCATCTGTTTTAATTAACTTTAATGTAGGTATTGCGGTTTCTATGGCAAGCAATATCTGCCCATTTAATTTAAAAGAGGTTTGTGAAACCACTATAGCATTATTAAAAAATCCCGATCACGATATTCTAGAGACCATACAAGGCCCTGATTTTGCAGGCGGTGGAATGATTGTTTACGATCAAGCAGAGTTAAAAAAAGTAATAGATACCGGTCGTGGAAGTATTAAAATCAGAGCAAAATATAATTACGATAAACAAGAGAATTGTATTGAAATAACTGAAATTCCACCAACCACTACCGTAGAAGCCATTATGGATAAAATAGTGGATTTAGTGAAGCTTAATAAAATTAAAGAAATTGCAGATTTACGTGATGAAACTGATTTAAGCGGTCTAAAGCTTACCCTTGATTTAAAACGTGGAGTGGGTGCAGAAAAGCTAATGCAAAAACTGTTTCGTTCAACACCATTACAGGATAATTTTGCTTGTAACTTTAATATTTTAATATCCGGAAATCCTCGTGTTATGGGTATTAAAGAGATTTTAGATGAGTGGATTGCTTTTCGTGTGGATTGTATCAAGCGTAGAGTATATTTTGATTTAAAGAAAAAGAAAGAAAAGCTTCACTTATTAAAAGGCTTAGATCGTATCTTAGTTGATATTGATAAAGCAATTCGAATTGTTCGTCAAACCGAAGAGGAAAAAGAAGTTGTTCCGAATTTGATGATTGGTTTTGGAATTGATGAAGTTCAAGCAGAATATGTAGCAGAAATCAAGCTGAGACATTTAAATCGTGAATATATTTTAAAGCGCACGCAAGAAATTGAACAGTTAATAAAAGATATTGCTGAAATGGAAGATATACTTGCTAATCCTCGTAAAATCAAAACGATTATTGTGAATGAGCTGAAAGAGGTTATTGCAAAACATGCTCAACCAAGAAAAACATTATTTATTTATGCAGATGATTTAGAAGATGAGGAAGTTGAAGAAGAGATCCAAGATTATCCTGTTAACATTTTTTTAACCAAGGAAGGCTATTTTAAAAAGATTACGCCGCAATCTCTTCGTATGAGTGGAGAGCATAAGCTTAAGGAAACAGACGAAATGGTTATGCATATTGAGTCAACGAATTCTGTTGAGTTATTGTTTTTTACCGATAAACAACAAGTATATAAGACAAGAGCAAGTGAATTTGAAGATACAAAAACAAGTGTGCTTGGCGATTATATTCCAGCAAAACTTTCTTTCGATTCTGATGAAAAGATTGTGGCTATGATAGTAACGAAAGATTATAGCGGCCATATGCTGTTTTTCTTTGATAATGGTAAGGTTGCTAAAGTGCCGATTAGTGCTTATGAAACGAAAACAAAGCGTAAAAAGCTTTCGAATGCATATTGCGATAAATACCGCCTTGTTACTGCGGTCTCCATTGAAGAAGATAAAGAATTTATCTTAACCTCAACTGCAAAACGTAAGCTTTTATTCCATTCTGCTATGATTAACGAAAAGACAACCAAAAATACACAAGGGGTTGCTGTTATGACGGTTAAGAAAAATCATTTTGTGGAGTATGTTGAGGAATATCAAGAAGATAAACTTGCAAATCCACATCGTTATCGTACCAAAACATTACCTGCAACAGGAGCAATCACCCGCCCGGAAGATGAAGGCGAACAATTGATGCTATAAGAAAAAGTGGACAATTGTCCACTTTTTTGTTGTCTTTTAGATAAAAAATGTTTACCATTAGAAGTAATTAAGACAAAACTCGACTTCTATTTCAACGTAATTGGCGTACAATAGGAATGAAGGAAAAAGGGGGGAGAGCGCCATGAATGGAATACGTTATGTTTCGTTAATTCTATTTCCGTTGGCTTTGGGCGGAGTGATCCTTGTTTGTATTAAAATAGTAGATACACTCCCCAGTAAATTGCCGATTGCACTATTATCTATTATTCTCGCAATCATTTTATTGTTTTTTTGGTATAAAGCAGGTCGATCTTTTGCAGAAAACTTTCGAGATTTGCGGGTTGCTGTTTTAATAGGAAATGGGCTGCCGATTATATTGACGATACTTTACATATGGCAAACAGTTTTTACTCCTTATGAAGAAGCAAATGCTTTTTTGGTACGACTGGCACATTTGTATTTTGCTCCTCTATTTGTAACGCTGGAAATGGCGGTATTACCAATAGGATCTAGTGCCGTTTCGGGAGTACAACGCCCACCTGTTTCCGTTATAGCACAAATAACATTTTTAATTTTGTTTATATGGATATTTGCAAGAGGATATTTATCAGCACATGGACATTGTAATCGGAAAACTCGCTATAGAAGATAAGGTATAGCAATAATTTTATAGTAAGATTTATTTAGTAACTAGCAAATACCAAATGATAATTTACTTTACCCACAATCAAAACGGATTCGCAAAAAGCGAATCCGTTTGACTGTTATTCTGTAATTTCATTTGGAGTTTTTTGAACTTCGGTATTTTTTTGAAGTTCGACTGAAATGCCTCGATTTTTAATAATACTTTTCTTTTTCCATTTACCTGTCTTGTAATAAATCAGTGATACGATAATACCTGCTGCCCAACCAATCACATAAGAAAAATAAATGTAGTCGCTGCCTAAGAAATGTGCGAGTAAATATGCGGTCGGAATACGCAAAGCCCATAAACTTACGACAGAAGAAATCATTGGTATAATAGATTCTCCTGCACCACGCAAAACACTGTTATAAATAAATAAGATTGCAAGAAGAGAATAGAACGGTAATAATTGATGTAGATAAGATACTCCTGCGTCAATCATCTTAGGATTATTGCCAAACATACGCATTAAAATTCCGCTGAGTGGATATATTATCGCACCAATTCCAATGCTTGTGCCAATTGATAATACAAGGGAGGCTCTCATTCCTAGTTTAACACGGTTAATTTGGTTCGCACCAATATTTTGTCCAACGTAAGTTGTAACTGCAATAGAGAAGCTTTGAATTGGCATAAAAGCAAAGGTATCAATTTTATTTGCACCACTAAATCCTGCCATAAACTCAAACCCATAGCTGTTTACCAATGAGAGCATAAACATGGAACCGATAGAAAATAGCGCTTGCTGAATGCCGGCAGGAATACCAAGTTTCATTGCTTGCAAGAACAAATCTTTACGAAAATAAAATTTGAATGGGTTGATTTGAATAAAGTCATAATGCTTATTGATAAAGTAAATACCAAAAACCCAAGAACACAATTGTGCTATGATTGTAGCAATTGCAACACCAATAACTCCCCAACCCCAAAATACAGTAAATACTATGTCTAATACAATGTTGACAATACATGCAACCAGTAGGAATAAAAGCGAAGTTTTGCTATCGCCAAGGCCTTGTAAAATGCTTGCATTTATGTTGAAACCAAGATTGAAAATCATGCCAATAAAAATAATAATCATATATTGCGTTGCCATCTTTAACGTACCATCGTCTGGAACGTTTATGAGTTGTAGCAAAGGCTTGCTTAATACAATTCCTAAAAACGTTAGCGGAACAACACCGATAAGTAAAGCTGTATACATTGTTCCAATGGTATCTTGAATCTGCTTCATATCCTTTGCACCATAATATTGAGATACCATAATTGTAGCACCCATACCAATTCCTATAAACAAAGAGCTTAACATAAAGATAATAGGAAAGCCAGTTCCAACAGCTGCTAGAGCTTTTTCACCAACATAGTTTCCAACGACAATACTATCTACCATATTATAAAGCTGTTGAAAAACGTTACCAATCAATAATGGTATAGAAAATAAAAATATGAGCTTATATGGGTTTCCCATGGTCATATCAGTACTTGTTATTAGTCTTTCTTTTCTTTTAAACACACGAATACTCCTTTAAATAAAAAACTTAACAAAATTTGTTAAGCATCACCTTTATTCATAGTATATCACAAGGAAAAATAAGGTACAACTAATATTTAAAACTTTAATTTGTTTGTTTTGAGTTTATGATGAAGTTACGAAATATGTTATTAAAAATGAATAAGTTTGCGAAAAAGCCGAGGGTGCGTTATGCTCCCCTCGGCTTTCTTTTAAAATGCAGGTATTTAACACGTTTCAATTCACTAGAGAAGCAAATCTCTCGATCTTTGTTAATATTAATCTGCATTTAATTTCGACGTCCGATAAACGGCTTAGGAATGTTGTATTTATATATCAATACTTACATTTCAAAGTTATAATTTGTAACACAAATTATAAAACGTCATGTGTTACAAATTATCCAGACGCAACATCTGTTTCTATACAAAAATTTTGTATTACTAACTTGTAACACTAATAGTATTGCAATTGTCAAAAAGATTATTACAGGTATATCGTGTTAATTTCTTTTCAAGCTTTTATAAAATTTATATAAATTAGGTAATCAGTTTATATTTTAAATTACCAAACAAAAGATTTATTTAATAAGTCAATTTGACAAAACACACAAATATACATTATATTTGAATAAATATACAGAACGTAGTTGATTTTTGCATATAATAGTGTATAATATACATTAAGATGTAAATTCAAAATAAACAATATCATCTTTTATGTAAATGTTAAAATGCATTCATTAAAATAAAATGGAAATAGAGCAAAGGGTACAAGGAGGATATTACAATGGCAGAAATTAAAAAACAAATTAAAAAAGTAGTATTAGCATATTCAGGAGGATTAGATACTTCTATTATTATTCCTTGGTTGAAAGAAAATTATGATAATTGTGAAGTAATTGCTGTTGCTGGAAATGTTGGTCAAGCAGCAGAACTAGAAGGCTTAGAAGAAAAAGCAATTAAAACTGGAGCATCAAAGCTATACATAGAAGATATGCAAGATGAATTTGTTGATGATTTTATTTTTCCAACCTTAAAAGCAGGCGCAGTTTATGAAAATAAATATTTACTTGGCACATCTTTTGCACGTCCGGTAATTGCAAAGAGAATTGTAGAAATTGCAAAAGCAGAGGGAGCAGATGCAATTTGCCATGGCTGTACAGGAAAAGGAAACGATCAAGTTCGTTTTGAACTTACGATTAAAGCTTTTGCTCCAACAATGGAAATTATCGCTCCTTGGAGAATTTGGGACATTAAATCAAGGGACGAAGAAATTGATTATGCAGAAGCACACAACATTCCTTTGAAAATTTCAAGAGAAACAAACTATTCAAAAGATATGAATTTATGGCATTTATCACATGAGGGCTTAGATTTGGAAGATCCCGCTAATGAACCACAATATGATAAAAAAGGATTTTTAGAGCTTGGCGTTTCTCCTGAGCAAGCACCCGACCAAGCAACTTATATTACATTAACATTCGAAAAAGGAATTCCTGTAGCACTCAACGGCGAAAAAATGAAAGGTGCAGATTTAATCAAAGCACTTAATATTGTTGGTGGCGCAAACGGAATTGGTTTAGCTGATATTGTGGAAAACCGTTTGGTTGGTATGAAATCAAGAGGTGTATATGAAACACCGGGTGGAACAATTTTATATCACGCACATGAGGTTCTTGAAACAATTTGCTTAGATAAAGCAACACAGCATTACAAGCAACAAATTGCTTTGAAATTTGCAGATATTGTATATGACGGTCAATGGTATACTCCTTTACGTGAAGCACTTTCTGCTTTTGTTGACGAAACACAAAAAACGGTGACAGGTGAAGTAAAACTAAAACTATATAAGGGTAACATCATTAATGCAGGTGTGACTTCTCCATATACTCTTTATAGTGAAGAGTTTGCATCATTTGGTGAAGATGAGGTTTACAATCAAAACGATTCCGCAGGATTTATCAATTTATTCGGATTACCAATCAAAGTAAAAGCATTGTTAGATGAACATAAAGTGAAATAGGGAAAGATAGAGATGGTGTGGTATAATCCCCCTTCGTCTGCGGACGGTATCCCCCTTTATCAAGGGGGACTTGGGTTTAAGAGAATGATTAGTGAGTTTTACCTCTTGCCTCCCTTTTGAAAGGGAGGGGGACCACCGCAGTGGTGGTGGGATAGTAGTAAAATGAAACTTGCATAAGGGCAAACCCTATAGGAAACGACCTCTGTGTCGTTCCGCAATAGAAATAGAGATAACTGGTTTCATAAAGTGGAGGATGCAATATGGCAAAATTATGGGCAGGCAGATTTAAAAAAGAAGTCAATGAAAAGGTGAACGATTTTAACAGTTCTATTTCGTTTGATGCAAGAATGATTCATCATGATATTTTAGGAAGCATTGCCCATGCGACAATGCTAGGCGAGCAAGGGATAATTGATAAAAAAGAAGCTGAGATGATTGTAGAAGGATTAAATGGTATTTTATCTGACGTAGAAAACGATAATCTTGCAATTGATCCAACTGCGGAAGATATCCATATGTTTGTCGAAGCAGAGTTAACCAAAAGACTCGGTGATACTGGGAAACGACTACATACTGCAAGAAGTAGAAACGATCAAGTTGCTTTAGACATTCGCCTTTACTTGAAAGATGAAACGGATACACTCATTCAATTAACACAAAACCTAATTCAAGTATTATGCAATGTTGCAAGCGAGCATACGGAAACGGTAATGAGTGGGTACACTCATTTACAACGTGCACAGCCAATCACATTTGCACATCATTTAATGGCATATGCACAAATGTTACTTCGTGATATGGATCGACTACAAGATGCAAAAAAACGTATGGATGTAATGCCACTAGGAAGCGGAGCTTTGGCTTCTACCACTTATCCACTGAATCGTATGCGTGTTGCAGAATTACTCGGGTTTGCTAATGTTACAAAAAACAGCTTAGACGGTGTTTCGGATCGTGATTTTTGTATCGAGTTGTGTAGTGCAATTTCTATTTTAATGATGCATCTTTCTCGTTTTTGCGAAGAGATTATTCTTTGGTGTTCTTGGGAATTCAAGTTTATTGAATTAGACGATGCATATGCAACAGGCTCTAGCATCATGCCACAAAAGAAAAACCCAGATATTGCTGAACTTGTTCGTGGTAAAACGGGAAGAGTTATTGGCGATTTAGTTACCTTACTCACTATGATGAAGGGCTTACCGCTAGCATATAACAAGGATATGCAAGAAGATAAAGAAGCCATTTTCGATGCTGTGGATACTGCAAAGTTATGTATTAGCACATTCATTCCAATGATTGAAACAATGACAGTATTAAAAGATAATATGCGCAATGCTGCAGCAAAAGGATTTATCAACGCAACCGATTGTGCAGATTATCTTGTGAAAAAAGGATTGCCATTCAGAGATGCATATAAAGCAACAGGCCAGCTTGTGGCACTATGTATTGATAAAAGTTTAGTATTAGAAACACTTCCATTACAAGAATATCAAACTGTTTGCGAGTTGTTCGATAACGATATCTATGAAGCAATTCGTTTAGATACTTGTGTAAACGGTAGAAATGTAATTGGCGGACCAGCAAAAGAAATGGTAGAGCAGCAAATTCTTGAAGTGAAAAACAAACTAAAATAGGCTATGGAGATGAAACGCAATGAGTTACAAAATATTTATTGATGGTCAAGAGGGCACAACGGGTTTAAAAATCATAGAACGATTTCAAGGTCGAACTGATGTTGAACTATTGAAAATTGATGAAGCATTGCGAAAAGATATCTCTGGACGTAAAAAGTTAATCAACCAATCTGATTTCACGTTTTTATGTCTACCCGATGATGCGGCAATAGAAGCGGTATCGTTGGTAGAAAATAACCATACGAAAATCATTGATGCTTCTACAGCACATAGAACCAATCCTAATTGGGTATATGGACTACCTGAACTTTCGAAACAACAACGTGAGAAGATTAAAAATGCAAACAGAGTTGCAGTTCCAGGATGTTATGCAAGTGGATTTATTAGCATTGTTTCGCCTTTGGTTGCTCATAATGTGATCGTAAATGATTATCCAATCACATGCCACGCAGTAAGCGGTTATAGCGGAGCAGGTAAAAAAGCAATTGCTGTGTATGAGGGTGAAAATAAACCCAACGAATATAATTCTCCTCGACAATATGCGTTAGGGCAACAACATAAACATCTAAAAGAAATGCAAGCAATCACAGGGCTTACTTTTCCACCAATGTTCAATCCAATTGTGGATAACTATTTTAGCGGAATGGTGGTTTCTGTTCCATTGCTCTCTCGTTTGATGAGTAAAAAGTATTCAGCGAAGCAAGTTCATGAAGTAATCGCAAACCATTATCAAGAGGAGCATTTCGTAAAAGTGATGCCGTTCATGGGCGAAGGCGTTTTGCAAGATGGATTCTTAGCTGCAAATACCTTAGCGGATACCAACATGATGCAGATTTTTGTTTGTGGAAATGAGGAGCAGGTTTTAGTTGCCGCTCGTTTAGATAATCTTGGTAAAGGTGCTTCAGGTGCCGCCGTACAATGTATGAATATCATGATGGGTATTGACGAAACAACAGGATTAGAATAAGGTTTATAGAAATAAAGAACGGAGTGACTGAAATGACAGTAAAGTTTAAAGGCTATGACTTTGTAGACGGTGGTGTTTGTGCGGCAAGTGGGTTTCAAGCAGCTGGTGTACATTGTGGGCTAAGAAAAAATAGAACAAAACCTGATTTAGCTTTAATATATAGTGAAACATTATGTAGTGCAGCCGCAGTATATACGCAAAATAAAGTAAAGGGTGCGCCAATTATAGTAACCCAGCAAAACTTAAAAGATAATAAAGCACAAGCTGTTATTGTGAATAGTGGAAATGCAAACACTTGCAACTTGGATGGCGAAGAAAAAGCAGAAATGATGTGCGTTGCAATTGCAAAAGAACTTGGCATTAGTGCAAATGATGTTGTAGTTGCTTCTACAGGAATTATCGGTGAACCATTACCAGTTGAATTAATACAAGCTGCTTGTCCACAATTAAAGGATGAGTTAAATGTAAATGGTAATGAAAATGCTTCACTTGCTATTTTAACAACAGATACTTGTAAAAAAGAAGTTGCAGTTACGTTTGATATCAATGGTGTGAAATGCACATTAGGCGGAATGGCAAAGGGAAGCGGCATGATTCATCCAAACATGGCAACAATGCTTTGCTTTCTTACTACAGATGTAGCAGTGGAACCGACTTTATTACAAAAAGCATTGCGTGATGTTACTAATGAAACCTTTAACATGATTTCAGTTGATGGTGATACATCTACAAATGATATGGTTACGATTTTAGCTTCAGGAACTGCTTTAAACAAAGAAATAGTAAATCCAAATTCTGAAGAATACAAGATTTTCGCAAATGCACTTTATGCAGTTATGATGAATCTATCTCGTGCGATTGCGCAAGATGGTGAAGGTGCTTCAAAACTATTAGAATGTACCGTTTGCGGTGCGAATGACAAACAGATTGCAAAAACAGTCGCAAAATCCGTTATTACTTCAAGCTTAGTGAAGAGTGCAATGTTTGGTCAAGATCCAAACTGGGGACGTATCCTTTGTGCTATCGGATATGCACAAGCTGATTTAGACATTAATAACGTATCTGTACGGTTAAAATCAACCTTTGGTGACGTTAAAGTTTGCAAAGGCGGCAGAGGTGTTACTTTTGATAAAGAGCAGGTATTAAATATATTAAGAGCAGATGAAGTAAAAATTATTATTTGCGTTGGAACCGGTGATTACAGTGCTGTTGCTTGGGGTTGCGATTTAACATATGACTATGTAAAAATCAATGCAGATTATCATACATAATAGACTATAAATAGAGTAGTAGTCGAATAATGAGCACTGATTATTTACTGATTGTATTATTAAGTATAATTATAACGAATTTTAGCATATTTTGTGGAGGAAACAGAAATGCCAGATAAAATTTCCGATAGCCTAAGAGCGCAAATCCTTGTAGATGCATTACCATATATTCAAAAATATAATGATAAAATTGTGGTTGTGAAATACGGTGGCAATGCAATGACGTGTGACGAATTAAAAACGGCAGTTATGAGCGATGTGGTATTGCTTTCTTTGGTTGGAATAAAAGTAGTTTTGGTTCATGGCGGTGGCCCTGAAATTAACGAAATGCTAGAAAAAATAGGCAAAGAATCTAAGTTTATTAACGGACTGCGTTATACCGACGCCGAAACAATGGATGTTGTGCAAATGGTGTTGTGCGGCAAGGTGAATAAAAATTTAGTTTCCTTATTACAACAAAGCGGAGGTAAAGCAATTGGCCTTTGCGGCATGGATGGTAATTTGATTCAAGCTGAAAAGAAACAGAGTGCTGTAGACTTAGGCTTTGTTGGAAACATTACAGATGTGGATGTTACTTTAATTATGGATGCATTGAATAATGGCTATATTCCCGTTATTTCAACCGTTGGAGTTGGAAACGACGGGCAAGCATATAACATAAATGCAGATACTGCAGCTGCAAAGATAGCGGCAAAGTTAGGCGCAGAAAACTTAATTTTAATGACTGATATTAAAGGGTTGTTAGAAGACAAAGATGATGAAAGTACATTAATTCCTGTTGTACAAATTAACGAAGTAGAAAATCTAATGAAGAAAAACATTATCAGTGGTGGGATGATTCCAAAGATAGAATGTTGCGTAGATGCTATTCGTGGTGGCGTAAACCGTTCCTTTATTATTGATGGCAGAATTCCTCATTCTATTTTAATCGAGATGTTTACAAGTGAGGGCGTTGGAACGATGTTCCGATAAGGCACTCACTAATACATATAGTTAGCTCTCATAAGGAAGAGAGCATTTTGTAGAGGTCGATTCCATATCGACTCGAACCGACTATAGAAGAAAAGGAGGAAATATCATGAACAGTAAAGAGCTAGATCAACAATATATTATGAATACTTATTCAAGGCAAGATATTGTTATTGTAAAAGGTGAAAATGCAACTTGTTATGATGAAAATGGAAAAGAATATATTGATTTCGGAAGTGGTATCGGCGTCAATTCTCTCGGGTATTGTGATGAAGATTGGAGTAATGCGGTAAGCGAACAAGCTAAGACACTGCAACACACATCAAACTTATATTATTCAAAACCCATGGCAGATTTAGCACAAATGTTGTGTGAAAAAACAGGATACCAAAAAGCTTTTTTTGGAAATTCAGGTGCTGAGGCAAATGAATGTGCAATTAAAATTGCAAGAAAATATAGTTTTGAAAAATATGGGGCAGAAGCAAATCGAAATAAGATTATTACGTTAGTAAACTCATTTCACGGAAGAACAATTACCACTCTTTCTGCTACCGGTCAAGATATATTCCATAATTATTTTCATCCTTTTACTCAAGGCTTTGATTATGTGAACGCAGGTAATATAAAGGAACTGGCAGCGAAATGTGATAACTCCGTTTGTGCGATTATGATAGAGTTAATACAAGGCGAGGGTGGAGTTGTACCACTTGATATAGACTATGTAAAACAAGTTGCAAGAATATGCAAGCAAAATGACATTTTGTTGATAATAGATGAAGTGCAAACGGGTATTGGCAGAACAGGAACTTTGCTGGCAAGTGAGCAATTTGGTATTTCTCCTGATATTACAACATTAGCTAAAGGATTAGGTGGAGGGCTACCTATAGGAGTATGCATAGTAAATGAAAAGCTCTCTTCTGTGCTAAAGCCAAGCGATCATGGAACAACTTACGGAGGAAACCCTGTGGTTTGTGCTGGTGCTAAGGTTGTACTCGAAAAGGTTTCTAATGCAGTCTTTTTAAAAGAGGTAGCGGAAAAAGGCAATTATATTAAAAATAAATTACTCAAATTAAATGAGGTCGAAGCAGTAGACGGCATGGGTTTAATGCTTGGTATTCAATTAAAGACTAAGAATGCGGGCGAAGTAGTTAAAGCGTGTATCGATAATGGCTTACTACCACTTACGGCAAAAAAGAAAATACGGTTGTTACCTCCTCTTTCTATTCAATATGAGGAGCTCAATCAAGGCATTGCAATTTTAAAGCGTATTTTAAATGCCTAGCAAAGAATAATGGGAGTAGATAGGATTGAATAGAGATGAATCATTTTTTAAAGTTACTTGATGTTTCAAAAGAAGAAATCATTGAAATATTAAATTTAGCAGATCAACTCAAATATGAGAAAAAAAATAATATTCCGCATAAAAGATTAGAGGGAAAAACCCTTGCTATGATTTTTCAAAAGGCATCTACAAGAACGAGGGTATCTTTTGAAACAGGTATGTATCAGCTAGGAGGTCATGCATTGTTTTTGACTTCTTCAGAACTGCAAATCGGTCGTGGCGAAGCAACAGAAGATACTGCAAGAGTACTGTCTCGTTATTGTGATGCAATTATGATTCGTACTTTTGAACAACAAGAAGTTGAAGACTTAGCGAAATACGGTTCGGTTCCCGTTATCAATGGGTTAACTGATTTTAGCCATCCTTGTCAAGTTATGGCTGATTTAATGACGATTCGTGAGTATAAAGGTAGCTTGGAAGGTTTAAAACTTTGTTTTATAGGTGACACCAATAATGTTGCAAATTCACTTATTGTTGGATGTTTGAAGGTTGGAATGCAAGTTTCTGTTGCTGCACCAAAAGGCTATTATTTGGACAAAGAAATTGCGCAGTTTGCTAAACAATATAATAATTTTACTTTTACAAATAATACAATTGAAGCAGCAAAAGATGCAGATGTAATCGTAACAGATGTATGGGCTTCCATGGGCAATGAACATGAAAAAGAAAAACGGAAAAAGGATTTTAGTGGATATCAAGTGAATGATGCAGTTATGAATGTTGCAAAAAAAGATGCAATCATTCAGCATTGCTTACCCGCTCATAAAGAAGAAGAAATTACAACTGCTATTTTTGAAATGCATGCAAAAGAGATTTTTGATGAAGCAGAGAATAGGCTTCATGTACAAAAGGCAATTTTAGTAAAGTTAATGAACCAATAACAAAGATAATATCAGCTTTTTAGTTGATATTATCTTTTTTTGTTCAAAATAAGGAAACGATTTATATAATTTGTGGTAGACCAATAAATAATTATGTGTTACTATAATAAAGATATGTTGAAGGGAAGATTGTAACATGAATTGGTTTATAAAATTTGTAAATAAAGTTAGGTTGCCTCAAGAATCAAAGAAAAAGTTTGAACTTGAACTGGTTACAGCAAATTTGAAAATAGGCATACTTTTTATTTGTTTTACAATTTTACTTCAATTAGCCAACATTCTTTTTATAACCATTCATCAAACAAATATAATAGACAAATATCCTCAAAAGATGTATTTATCATTATATATTTTTATTTTAATATTTTGTTGCTGTAATTTAGTATTAATCTATAATTTGAAGCGAGATGTTGAAAAGCATAAGACCATTATTGAAATATTGTCAATTGTCTTTTTATGCGTAATTTTATTTTGGGCAGCGACCATTAGCATGTTGGATTTAAAGAATAATGAGAATGTAAGTATTTATTTTTATACCATGATTGCGGTATCGGTCACTTTATATATCAAACCTAGAATATTTATACCTATTATAATAATAAATTATCTTTATCTCATAGCTGTTCTTGTTTTTTTTCAAAATCTACAAACCAATAATAGTGGAAATTTATTTAATGCTACCATTGTGTTATGCATATCAATGATTATTTCAACATTCCGATATTATGAAAAAATATATAGCTTTTGGCAAAAGCAAACGATTATCAAACAGAATAAATTAATTAAGGATCGAAATGCTGAGCTGAAAAAGTTATCCGTTACGGATACTTTATCCGGTTTATATAATCGAAGGCTACTTGATACTGCGTTGAGTGATAAATGGAATGAATGCTTTAACAATCAGACAAACTTTGGATTTGTTATGCTTGATATTGATAACTTTAAACACGTTAACGATACTTTCGGGCATTTAGCAGGTGACGCTTGTATATCAACTAGTGGAAATATAATTAGGGAGTGTACAGAAGGTACAGAAGCAATGTCATTTCGCTATGGCGGTGAAGAATTTGCTATTATTGTCTCAAACTTTAGTGAAATACAGATACAAAAACTTTGCAATCAGATTCGTTTAAAACTTGAAAGATGTCCTATTATTTGTCAAGAAGAGGGAATGGTGCTGTATATTACGGCAAGCATAGGTTATTGTTGTGAAGTTCCCCATGATAATAGTAATTGTTTTGAATTTGTAAGTATGGCAGATATGGGATTGCGTACAGCAAAGCAAAAAGGGAAGAATCAAGTGCAACGATGTGAATGGGATAAGAATAAAGATGTAATGTATGAACAATAGCTTCCTTAGTGCAGGTAACTGCACTTTTTTATTGACTGAATTCGATAAAAAGAGTATAATAAAGTTATTGTGAAAAAATTAACATATTATGTCAGGTATTTTATGTTAAGAAAAGTTGGTATACTATAGTTGAACGGAGGGATACACGAATGAAAACAATTAAGGTGAAAGTATGTGCTTGTACTCACTGCATATTAAACGGGGCAATGGATATTGTTGAATCAATAGAATCATTGAGCCTTCTAAAAAATGAAATTCGTTTAAATGCAAAAATTGAAATAATTGCAAATGAATGTTTATGTGATTCCGTAAATAAAGGGCAATCACCGTTGGTTGTTCTAGATAATGAGTTAATAGAAAAGGCAACCAGCGAAATAGTAACAGCAAAAATAATTTCAAGCATAACAAAAGGATGAAGGTAATGAGAGGAATATATACACCGGTAACAAAAATCAGACGTCAAGTATTTGAAAAAGTTGCAGAGCTTGCTTTTTCAAATGATTACTCCAAAGTTGATGATATCCCTTATGAAATCATTAAAGGTGAAGTTGCTTCTTATCGTGAGAGCGTTTTTAAAGAGAGGGCAATCGTAGCAGAACGAATTCGGTTGGCTTGTGGGCTATCTGTGCGTCAAGCAGACGAACACGCTCCTTTATCACGTGATTTCAATAAGGCAGTTGCTTGTGAGCGTGTTTATGAGCCACCTCTAGTGGAAGTTATTCCGTTTGCTTGTAATGCTTGTCCGGAAACGGCTTATGAGGTAACCAATAATTGTAGAAATTGTTTAGCACATCCGTGTACAAGTGTCTGCCCGGTTAAAGCAGTATCTATAGTAAACGGCAAATCTTTTATTGATAAAGAAAAATGTGTAAAATGCGGTCGATGTGCAGAAGCATGTCCGTATAATGCAATTGTAAAATATGATAGACCATGTGCAGCAGCTTGTGGCGTTGATGCAATTGAGAGTGATCATTTGGGACGTGCACAAATTAACCATGATAAATGTGTGTCATGTGGTCAATGCTTAGTGCATTGTCCGTTTGCTGCAATTTCAGATAAATCACAAATATTTCAGTTGATTTTAGCATTAAAGAGTAACAACAATGTCATTGCTGAAATAGCACCTGCTTTTGTTGGACAATTTGGTCCGTTAGCAACACCAAACAAAGTCAAAGCCGCATTGTTGGAAATTGGGTTTAAAGATGTTTATGAAGTAGCTCTTGGAGCAGATGCTGGTGCGATTGCAGAAGCAGAACATTTTCTACATGCAATTCCGAATGAGCAGCCATTGTTAGCAACATCATGTTGCCCATCATGGTCTGTTATGGCAAAAACACTCTTCCCAGAATTAGCGGAATGCGTTTCAGGAGAATTAACTCCTATGGTTGCAACAGCAAGAATGGTGAAGAAAGATCATCCAGATGCAAAAGTTGTTTTTATCGGTCCATGTGCAGCAAAAAAACTAGAGGCTTTTCGTAGAACAGTAAAAAGTGATGTTGATTTTGTAATTACCTTTGAAGAGTTAATGGGTATTTTTGCAGCTAAAAATATTGACTTCACGCAAGAATGTGGAGAAACAGTTGAAGATGCAGCAGCAACCGGTCGTGGCTATGGTGTTGCCGGTGGTGTAGCGGATGCAATTGTTAGCTGTATTAAGAAAATGGATCCGGAACGTGAAGTATTGGTTGATCGTGCAGAAGGCTTACGCAATTGCAGAAAGATGCTGACACTTGCAAAAGCAGGAAAACGCAATGGCTATTTACTAGAGGGTATGGCTTGTGAAGGTGGATGTATTGGTGGAGCCGGTACTTTACAACCACTAGTAAAAGCTGCTGCTCAAGTGAAAAAATTTGCTTCTGAATCTCCTTATCCAAACGTAATGGATAAAAAATAGAATGAATTGTTGAGCAATACTCATCAAATATGAAATAGAGCGACAGCTATAGGAATGATAGCTGTCGCTTTTGCAATAGAAATATGTTTAGTCTGAAAAGACATGTGATACCCAACTATAATTGATTTAGAATTATTTTAGTGATATACTTGCTATAGGTTATTTAAGCATAATTCGGAGGTGTTTTCTTGTTAAACGGTCTCTATATAAACGATGTAATACTAAGTAAACCAATTGAAAGAACTTCATATTTGTATGATATACCATCCGTAAACTATTTAATAAACAATCATAAAATATCTTTTCAGAAAAAAGTTACATTCTTTGTAGGAGAAAATGGAACAGGCAAGTCGACTTTTCTTGAAGCAATTGCTGTAGCCTTTGGCTTTAATGCTGAAGGCGGAACGAAAAATTTTAGCTTTTCAACAAATCAATCACATTCAGAGTTGTGGAAACATATCACGTTATCCAAATCTAAAATAGCAAAAGATGGCTTTTTTCTTAGAGCAGAAAGTTTTTATAATTTTGCAAGCAAGATTGATCAAATGGATAGTGAACCTTCATTTGGTGCTCTGATAATTGATAGTTATGGAGGCGTTTCTTTACATGAACAATCGCATGGTGAAAGTTTTTTGGCATTAGTACAAAATCGATTTGGAGGAAATGGTGTATATATTTTGGATGAGCCTGAAGCCGCATTGTCTCCAATGAGATTGTTAACATTGCTTGCAGAAATAAATGAATTGACAAAACGCAATTCACAATTTATCATTGCAACGCATTCACCGATTTTGATGACATATCCTGATGCAGAAATACTTGAATTTTCTCAGAAAGGTATTCAATCGGTAGGATATAAGGATACAGAACATTATCAAATTACAAGACGATTTTTAGAAAATCCTGAACAAATATATAAATATTTATTTGAAGAATAATTTTATTCCATTGTCATCGGTATTTTTAAACCACAAAAATTTGTATATCCGTACTATGATATAAGGTAAAATAAAATAAGGGTACAAGCAGATACTAAAATTAAGATAGCCATTTATGATATTATTGTTGTGTTAATATTGAGAGTGGGTATTATTTATGTTATGATTTAACCTATCTATTACTAAAGTGGTTTTGACTCAAATAGTTTAAAATATATAATTGAAAGTGACATGAAGGAGGTTGTTATATAAATGCCACGTTTTTTTAGCAATCAAATTGCAAGCAACCAAATAATCATTACTGGGGAAGATGCTAAACATATTACAAAAGTTTTACGTATGAAAATGGGTGAGGCTATTACAGTTAATGATAAAGCCGGAACCGATTATGAATGTGAAATTGCTGAAATTGGGGAACAAGTTATTTTAAATGTATTAACAAAACATAAGAACGAAACGGAACCTAACGTAGAAATTGTATTATATCAAGCACTTCCCAAATCGGATAAATTAGATTTTATTGTGCAAAAAGCAGTAGAGCTGGGTGTGACCAAGATTGTACCGATGACTACAAAGTTTTGCATTGCAAAAGCCGATGAAAAATCATTTGAAAAAAAATTGATTCGTTATAATAAAATTGTTTTTGAAGCAGCAAAACAGTCCGGAAGAGGAATAATTCCTTTGGTCGAGAATATACTAAGTTTTGAGCAAGCAATTCAACAAGGAAAAGACGAGTGTAGTATTTTATACTATGAGCATGGTGGAGAACCAACAGCCTGTATTGTAAATAGTAATACGTCAAAGGTGAATATTTATGTTGGCAGCGAGGGAGGATTTAGTGAGCAAGAGGTTATCTATGCGAAAGAGCATGGAATTCGACTTGGAACACTAGGAAAGCTGATTCTTCGTTGTGAAACTGCACCAATTGTAGGATTAAGTTTAGTACTAAATGCAACAAATCATATGTAATTAGTTTCGAAATGATTACAATTTATAACAATTTGCTTTTCAGCTTGAATTTATTGTGTATGGCATATATAATAAAAATAGAAAAGATAAAAGGGGTACGTTGGTATGAAAAAAAATAAAAAATGGATTATAGCTATCGTTGCTATTGCGACAGCACTTGTAGGAATTGCAGTTGCTGTGGGTGCATTTTTAAAGAAAAAAGCTGCTGCAATTAGTGAAGACTTGGATTTTGATGCCGATTTCTATGATGAGGATGATGACTTTTTTGAAGAGGGCTCAGATGAACCTCAAGAAGAAACACATACCTCTATTGAAAATGAATCTGACCTTGGCGTAGAGGAAGAAAACGATCAAAATCAAACAGAAGAACATAAGAACTAATTGGAAAAATAAATAACAAAATTTATTGCAACACTTTTTTAAAAAAAGTGTTGCAATTTACTTTTATTAGTGCTATACTATATAAGCACTCAGGAAAACAGAATATATCGCGGAGTGGAGCAGTTGGTAGCTCGTCGGGCTCATAACCCGAAGGTCATTGGTTCAAGTCCAATCTCCGCAACCAAATTTTTTGTATAAAAAGACTAAATTATTAATGGATTTAGTCTTTTTTCTATGCTAAAATAATATAAGCCAATAGACTTTAGGAAGATATTGGAGTATAATGTCTGATGTAAGGATCTATGTTACCCTTAAAATACCCTTATTATCGAAATGAGGTTTTTTATTATGAAAGTATTCATTAGTTGGTCTGGTGAGTTAAGTAAGAAAATAGCTGAGATATTAAAAAGAAAAATTCCATGTATTATTCAATCAGTTGAAGTGTTCTATTCGTCAAATGATATTCAAAAAGGTGAAAATTGGGATGCAAAATTGGTTGATGAATTAGCAAGCTGCAATTTTGGAATTGTTTGTTTAACACAGGAGAATGTTAATGCACCTTGGGTGCATTTTGAATCTGGTGCATTATCAAAGGCCCTAGATTCAAGGGTATCAGCACTACTCATTGATATTAACCCCTCTGAGCTAAAAGGACCTCTAAGCAAGTTCCAAAATACAAAAATAGATAAAGAAGACTTTAAATTACTAATGACATCCATAAATAACGCGACTGAAAGTAAGTTGAGTAAAGAAGTTTTGGAAGAGACATTTGAAATGGTATGGAAAAGCATAGATGAGGAGATAAAAAGTGTTTTGTCATCAGTAAAACCAAGTATGAATCAACCACAACCAAAAGCAAGTCAAGAAAATAGCCAAGCAATAGAGGAAATACTAGTGTTACTTAGAAAACAAAACAATATACTTTCAGATCCAGAGCAATTCATACCACAAAATTATTTAGCTCGTGTATTAACGGAGTGTTCAAGAAAAATGCCATTAAATTCACGTAGAATTAATGTGGATAATCGAAGTACAGAAGAATTTATTTATGAAATTGTGAGATGGATGGAAAATGTCGGTTGCGCTTGTGAGAATAGCCCTTATATGCGTGAGATGTACAGTATGCTTGAATTTGATAGGTTAGTTTCAATTATTTTGAGTTTGCTAGATCATTCATCTAAAAATGATTTTTCTATAGAATTTCTAAATGAAATGCGACATAAGTTATTTCGATTAAGAGATTTTAGAGAGCCATCTATTTCAGATAACCGGGATATAAAACTAGGGTATACCAAGAATTTTGTGTAAATAGAAAAACAATCAGAACAAGAAATAGGAACAAAATAGTAATTGACATAGTGTATAGGTTAGTTGAAACAAGTTTATTTAATGACAAAAGGGGCATGCCCCTTTTGTCATTAAATTTTGGCGGATGAACATAGAATCATCCAGCGATTCTGTCCGAAAACATGATGTTTAATTGGTTTAAAACAACGTCCCAATTTCGACAACGTTGTGTCCATCGTTCGACAATTTTTTTTGAAGCTAAATACAGTATCCTTTTTAAACTATCATCATTTTGAAATGATGGTTTATTCTTGGTTATTTGTCTGAACTGCCTGTTTAATCCCTCAATAATATTAGTTGTGTATATTATTTTCCTTACATCAGTTGGATATGCAAAAAAGGTTGATAGTATATCCCAGTTATCCTCCCAACTCTTTATGCAAGAAGGATAACTTTTACCCCATTTTTCTTTGAATGATATTAGATTATTCAATGCTTCTTCCTCTGTAACAGCTTGATATACTAGTTTTAGATCTGCCATTAACTTCTTGATATCTTTGTATCCTACATATCGTGTTGAATATCGAATTTGATGTATAATACAACGTTGAATGTGCGCTTTGGGATATGCTGCATTGATTGCTTCTTTAAAACCTTTTAAACCGTCAACACAAAATAGGTATACATCTTGCAAACCCCTTGATTTCAAGTCATTCATAACGCTCAACCAGAATTTTGAGCTCTCGTTTTCTCCAATCCAAATGCCCAATATATCTTTATTTCCTTCAAGTGTAATTCCTAAAACCACATATGCTGCTTTCGTTACAAACTGATTGTTTTCTTTTACTTTGTAGTGTATTGCATCCATGAACACAAATGGGTATACACTATCTAGTGGACGGTTTTGCCATGCTGTTACTTCCGGCATTATTTTTTCTGTTATCTTGCTTACTAGTCCATCTGAAATTTCTACATCATAAAGATTTTTTACTTGTTCAGCAATATCTCGTTGAGACATGCCACAAGAGTAAAGTGCAATAATTTTTTCTTCCATCCCGTCAGCATTACGATTATATTTACCAATAATTTGTGGTTCAAATTCACCGTTTCTATCACGAGGAACATTAATATCCACTTCGCCAAGTTGTGTTTTAACTGTTTTCTTTGAATATCCATTTCGATAATTTTTCGACATGCTTTTTCCGTCATCGTTCGCTATTCTTTGACTTTTTTGGTAACCCAATTCTTCGTCTAATTCACTATCCATAACTTGCTGAAGAACATCTTTGAACATCTCTTTCATTGCCTGCATAACCTCTGTTGTGCTTGTGAAGTTTTGGCTGTTCACATACTCTTTTAATAACTCTTTCGGTTGCTTTTCCATAAAAAAATACTTCCTTTCATACTTGAATTTATTATCTTAATTCTTGTCTGATTGGAAGTACCTTATTCACTTTTACACAAAATTTTCGGGAGTCTCAAAAACTATGTTAAAAAAGCAGCTCATTTAAGAATGCTACCATAACTCCGCCATCTTATCAACAGCCTCACGTTTTAAATCAATTGATGAGTGACAATACAAATCCATTGTAAGCTGAACGGTAGCATGTCCTAAGATATCGCTCACAGCTTTAATCGGTACACCACTTTCAATTGCTCTTGTAGCAAAGGTGTGACGTAACGCATGAAAATTAGCATGACTAATGCCTGCTTGTTTCAATAGCCGATTATACATGTCACGCATGGTAGACGGTTCAATTACACCACCAAGCTGTGTAGCAAAAATATAATCATTATCATCGTAAGCGCTACTAGCAAGAGTTTTCTCTTGTTGTTGGCGCTTTTGATATTCCAGAAGCTTTATAAAGATTTTTTCTTGGATAGGGACTTCACGATAACTGTTATCTGTTTTGACATTACCCTCTAATATCATTGTTTTTGGTGCATTCGAGTTTTCAAGTTCAGCTATGCTCGTTTTTACACGTTGCAATGTTCTTCGGATAAACAACACTTTACGGTCAAAATCAATATCGTTCCATTTGAGTCCACAAAGCTCACCAATACGCATTCCTGTAGATAAATCAAGTAAAATGGCAAATCCTAATCGCTCGCTATCAATGTGTTGCAACAAAGTCTTTTGCTCACTTCGAGATAATACACGCATTTCTTTATTCTCACGCTTGGGAAGAATCGTGTTATCACTTACATTACTTGCAATCATATTATTTTTACATGCTTGTTCAAGTGCCTTGTGCAGCATGTTATGTAGATTTCGCAATGTTTTAGGAGATAAGCCGCCTTTTCCATCAAGCCTACCACTTTCGCTTTTCTCGTTGTAAAAAACCTGAAGTCTATCAGTTGTTAGATTCTTTAAGGGGATGCCACCCATAATGGGGTTAATGTGGTTATGGATATAACCTTCATAGCTGATGTAAGTTGATGGCCTTAATGTAACACTCGCATATTCTTTTAACCAGGTGGTGAGCCATTCGGATAGCGTAATCTTGTTTGGTGCAATATACTGTCCTGCATGGAGTTTATTTAATACATCATTTAACTTTTTAGCAACTTCTGTTCTGGTCTTACCATAAATGGATCGTTGAATTTGTCTACCAAGCTCATTTCTGCCTGCGGTATAGCGAGCTTCCCATTTTCTGTCAGGACGATTTCTAATACTCCCCTCATTATGTCCGTTTTTACCCATCTCTTTCACTTCCTACTCGACTAATGCCTGTTGATTTCGAAATTGTCGAATAACTTGGAAAAGCTTCTTTGCATGTTTCTTTCATTCTGCTTATGATATAGCAATATATAACAAAATCAGTTGACTTGATGTTAGTTTTAAAAATATATGGATCAAGTTTAAACCAACGATTTTTTGTTAAGTAAATAATTTTGTAACGGTTAGTTATGTATTGCTTGTTTTTATAACAATGTTCTTTTTGGATGAAAAAACGTTCTTGTAATTCCTTTAATGCTGATTGCACAGTTTTTATACTCATGTTACATGCTTTTTCAATACTGGTAAGTTTACACTTTACATAAGGTGAGGAATTCATCCTAGAATACAAATAAGAATATACAAAAATAGCTTTAGGTGAGAGCTTGTACTTGAAGATAGCATTATCAATCCTAACAAAGTGTTGTATGCTATCCCTCGCTATTCCAGTTAAGGTTATTTAAAGAGTTATCTTCACTTGTCATAAACTCATAAAATTCTTGCTTGCTCAGTTTTAGGTATGCTATAGCCATGGCTTTTGAATCACGCTTGATTTCATTGAAATGTTGCTGTTTTGAAGGAGGAATAATGCTATTCATTATATAAGCTGAAAGATAAAAATTAGATACACTTTGATATCCGATTTTAGCAATTAACTTTGCAATACATTCAAATTGTGGAAAGCAAGTTGCTTTGATTTCATCGTTAATCTGTTCTCGGATAAAATCAATACTTTCTGCTGCAAGATCTTTTTGTAATCCCATTGCAACAAATTTTCTAACTAATTCAGAATGTGAAATCCCTTTTTACTTGCTAGTGATGAAATTGTGTCATAAGTTTTGTCATCAAGTCTCACATCAATTTTCTTTGTCGTAGGCACTCTAATCACCTCTTTTCACGCAGAAATTGCCTGGAGTGGTAGGAAGGCAGGAATAGTCGTCGGACGGACGACCTGTAACAGCTTAAAACCACAGGTTTTAACAATGGCGACAATTAAGATTTGAAACCGACAATTGTCCGACAGTAAAAATTCTTATTTTTAGCCGTTTGCTACTTGAATATTGTTGTCAATCCATTCAAATAAACGGTATTTTGGAACTACCATACGCTTTCCAATATGGAGAGTTGGGAAGTTTTTAGACTTTAAAAGATTGTAAGCATTTGCTCGAGAAATTCCTAGAATGTCTGCAACATCTGCAGCTGATAAAGCGAACGGGAGATCCTGTACTGATTTTACTTTAGTGTCCATGTTAATGTCCTTTCGTTTATATATTTATTGACTGTATAGATTTAATCGAGTATAATTATATGGTAAATCTATATTATAGTTAAAAGTATAAACGAATGATAATCATATGCAATAGATTTATTTTAATTCTATAAAATATAAATATATAGGAGGTGAAAGAATGCGTATATATATTTCCAATAATAAAGAGTATGTAGATGATATTGAGTATGATTTAGGTGCAAATATATTTAGTTTTATTGAACTTAATAATACGGAAGTATCAAGCCAGTTTAATAAAATATTAACTATTTTATATGATAAATCAATAAGAATGAACAATAAGAATTTAATTAACGAATCTAAAAATTTTGCGACTGAAATTAAGAGAATACATCCATATTTTTCAATAGTATCCGAGTTTATTGTGGATGAATTTGATTTAGATTTTGAACAGAGATCTAAAGAGAAACTCACTAAATATCTTCAGTATTTTTATATCACTATACCACAAGTACGTTTAGCTACTTTATATTTACTTCAAACAAGTTTTAATATAGAACAGTTGAAAGATAAAACTTGGATGCAACGAGGTAATTTATATTTAAATAATTTGTTTCTTAAACATATGATACAGGAATCTAATATTTTACCAAGCATTACATTAAGTGTTAAAAAGGATGTAGTTATAAAAACAATTGATGCAAAGAAGCTCATAGATGTAATTAATATTAATTTTTTATATCTATATGAAAACCGTATTCTATTTAGAAAGTGTAAAAACTGCGGTAAATTCTTCGTACTAGATGGTGCAAGCAACATTCAGTACTGTGAGCGAATTATTCCAGGATCAAAAAAAACTTGTCGTGAAATGGGCGCGGTTCTTATTTATCAGAAGAAGGCTTTTGATAATCCTGTAGCTAAATTGTATAATAGGGAATATAAAAAACGCAACGCACGTATACGTTATGGAATGATAAGCAAGGAAGATTTTAATAACTGGGCAAATGCTGCTAGAATTCAAAGAGACAAGTGCTTACGTCAACGCATTACACTTGACGAATTTGTAAACTGGTTAGATAACAGTTGATTGTTATTATAAAAGTGTGATTTTTGACTCAAAAAACTTAATATTAATGTGATTTTATTGATTTTTTAATTGATACGGTGCATAATATATATAATAATGTGATTTTATATCATTATATTTTTATATTTTTGTGATATTATGAGTGAGGTGTTCGAATGGAACGGTTAATATTAAATGATTTGTTAAAGTGGAAGGAATCAAAACATCGCAAACCTTTAATTTTAAAGGGCGTTCGCCAAGTGGGTAAGACTTGGATATTAAAGGAGTTTGGTAAACGTTATTATGACAATATTGCATACTTTAACTTTGATGAACACGAGGAGTATAAACAGTTTTTTGAGAAAACAAAAGATGTAGATCGTCTTCTTCAGAATTTAGTCATGGCAAGTGGGCAAATTGTAAAACCACATGAAACACTTATTGTTTTTGATGAAATACAGGAATGTCCTAATGCATTAAATACATTAAAATATTTTTGTGAGAACACACCCCAATACCATGTTGCATGTGCCGGTTCCTTGCTCGGTATTACTTTAGCAAAACCATCTTCTTTTCCAGTAGGAAAGGTTGACTTTTTAGAAATAGGGCCAATGACATTTACTGAGTTCTTGATGGCAAACGGTGATCAGAATCTTGTTTCATATATGGATAGTATTGATACGATTGAACCAATACCTGATGCGTTCTTTAATCCTCTTTATGAAAAATTAAAGATGTATTTTGTTACAGGTGGTATGCCAGAAGCAGTAAAAGCATGGACAGAAGATCGCAATGTTGAGTTAATACAACAAGTGCTGTCTAATATTATTGGTGCGTATGAGCGCGATTTTGCGAAACATACTGAACCAAAGGACTTTCCTAAAATTTCATTAGTGTGGAAGTCTATTCCTTCTCAATTAGCTAGAGAGAACAAGAAGTTTATCTACAAAGTAGTTAAAGAGGGCGCAAGAGCAAGAGAGTATGAGGATGCTCTACAATGGCTAGTTGACGCTAATTTAGCTGATAAGATATATCGCAGCACAGCTCCTGGGCTACCTATTTCGGCTTATGATGACTTGTCTGCATTTAAACTATACCTAGTCGACGTTGGACTACTTCGTCGACTAGCTTTGCTTGCGCCATCAGCATTCGGTGAGGGCAATCGTTTGTTTGTAGAGTTTAAGGGAGCGCTTAGTGAAAACTATGTGCTACAAGCCCTTAAAAATCAATTTGAAGCCACACCACGCTACTGGGCAATAGATAATCCACGGTATGAAGTAGACTATCTAATACAGCGTGAAAATGACATTATTCCCGTAGAAGTGAAATCCGAGGATAATGTGGAAAGTAAGAGCCTTAAGAAGTTTAAAGAGAAGTTTGGAGATAAAATCAAACTGCGTGTGCGCTTTTCACTGAATAATTTAAAACTAGATGATGATGTTTTGAATATACCATTGTTTATGGCTGATTATGCCGATAAGATAATTGGAATGGTGATGAGGAAGATGGAGGTGAATTAAAAAGAGGAAATAAGAAGGTTATGCTTAATAAAAGAAATATGATTTAACATGAATAAAGCGTCACATTTATATGTATAAATAAAAGTATGAAAAGTTTAATAGTAGTTATCAATTGATAACTTTTCTAAGTTTAAAGAAAAATTGCGATTTTTCTGGATTTTTTCTATAAAATAAACCCGCCATTTTATGGCGGGTTTATTTTATAGAATGGATTTAGATAAGTAGCACTTTTCAATTGACATATTCACTAAAATTTTACTCCGCATTTTAGTATCAACATAACGATTGTTGCAATATGCACAAACAAAAATGTTCAACGTGAATATATATTGACAAATTTATGCAGCAGTATTTACATTTATATTCATAGTAGTATAATAAAAATATACTTATTGTCGATTAATGAAAAATTTCAAATAATATTTTACATAAAACTCAAAGGAGAAGAGAAACATATGAAAAAAATGATAGGAACCATTATTGTTATTGTTTGCGCTTTGGCTTGTATTGTTTTTTATTTTGTTTTATCAAAAGAAAAAACTGAACCAACTGGAGAAAATCATAAAGGAGTATCCAGCCAAAGTGATGTATACACCCCACAGGCATCTGAAGGACAAACCTTTGATAAAGAAATACCATTAGATAAATTATTAGTTGATTCCACAAAGCCTTTTACTCGATATGGATTAACTTATACCTTAATCGATTATAAATTTACAAAAAGCGCGAAAGATCTTAATCCCAAATATATTGATTATCTAGGTGATGTTAAGTATGACAAACAAGGCAATATTTTAGACAATTCTTATTATCTTATTTATAAAATCAAAATTAAAAATATTACAAAGCAAAAACAAGATGTAAATACTGCAGTTGCAGAACCTTTTTGGAAAGATGGAAAGCAACATGATCAAAGAGGGTTTGTTCAATATAGTAATCATAATACTGACCTAAAAGGTTCACATGCATTATACAACATATTTAACCCGAATGAAGAAAAAGAATTTATTTTCGCCTCAACACTTAACGCGAACTGGGCTCTTCATCAAAGCTGTCCAATTATTACTAAAAATTCACAATATTATTTATTTCTAAATCCTATAGGGGCAACAATGTATACAGATGACCAGCAAGCTTTTATTTCATTAAATTGGAAAGAAAAATGGGAAGATGAAAAGTAAGGAGAAAGATATGAAAGCAGTTTTTAAACTTGAATGGAAACGAATGAAAAAAAGCTACGGGTTTTGGATTTCTTTAGCAATAGGCGTAACGATTGCATTATTGCAATACATACTAATGGTATTCCCTGCAGGAAGGTATATTTTTATAACCGAACAAGGTAAGAGCATCTTAGGTTATCCAACAAATGCCATTCAAATATGGATGGGCATGGAAGGCGGATCATTATGGGGATATATTTATGCCATGATTCTACCATTGATGGTTACAATCCCTTTTGCAAGCACATATTATTCAGATAAAAAAACAGGATATGTAAAAAACGAGACTCCCGAAAATTTTGTGTAAAAGTGAATAAGGTACTTCCAATCAGACAAGAATTAAGATAATAAATTCAAGTATGAAAGGAAGTATTTTTTTATGGAAAAGCAACCGAAAGAGTTATTAAAAGAGTATGTGAACAGCCAAAACTTCACAAGCACAACAGAGGTTATGCAGGCAATGAAAGAGATGTTCAAAGATGTTCTTCAGCAAGTTATGGATAGTGAATTAGACGAAGAATTGGGTTACCAAAAAAGTCAAAGAATAGCGAACGATGACGGAAAAAGCATGTCGAAAAATTATCGAAATGGATATTCAAAGAAAACAGTTAAAACACAACTTGGCGAAGTGGATATTAATGTTCCTCGTGATAGAAACGGTGAATTTGAACCACAAATTATTGGTAAATATAATCGTAATGCTGACGGGATGGAAGAAAAAATTATTGCACTTTACTCTTGTGGCATGTCTCAACGAGATATTGCTGAACAAGTAAAAAATCTTTATGATGTAGAAATTTCAGATGGACTAGTAAGCAAGATAACAGAAAAAATAATGCCGGAAGTAACAGCATGGCAAAACCGTCCACTAGATAGTGTATACCCATTTGTGTTCATGGATGCAATACACTACAAAGTAAAAGAAAACAATCAGTTTGTAACGAAAGCAGCATATGTGGTTTTAGGAATTACACTTGAAGGAAATAAAGATATATTGGGCATTTGGATTGGAGAAAACGAGAGCTCAAAATTCTGGTTGAGCGTTATGAATGACTTGAAATCAAGGGGTTTGCAAGATGTATACCTATTTTGTGTTGACGGTTTAAAAGGTTTTAAAGAAGCAATCAATGCAGCATATCCCAAAGCGCACATTCAACGTTGTATTATACATCAAATTCGATATTCAACACGATATGTAGGATACAAAGATATCAAGAAGTTAATGGCAGATCTAAAACTAGTATATCAAGCTGTTACAGAGGAAGAAGCATTGAATAATCTAATATCATTCAAAGAAAAATGGGGTAAAAGTTATCCTTCTTGCATAAAGAGTTGGGAGGATAACTGGGATATACTATCAACCTTTTTTGCATATCCAACTGATGTAAGGAAAATAATATACACAACTAATATTATTGAGGGATTAAACAGGCAGTTCAGACAAATAACCAAGAATAAACCATCATTTCAAAATGATGATAGTTTAAAAAGGATACTGTATTTAGCTTCAAAAAAAATTGTCGAACGATGGACACAACGTTGTCGAAATTGGGACGTTGTTTTAAACCAATTAAACATCATGTTTTCGGACAGAATCGCTGGATGATTCTATGTTCATCCGCCAAAATTTAATGACAAAAGGGGCATGCCCCTTTTGTCATTAAATAAACTTGTTTCAACTAACCTATACACTATGTCAATTACTATTTTGTTCCTATTTCTTGTTCTGATTGTTTTTCTATTTACACAAAATTCTTGGTATACCCTAAAAACATTTTCTTAAGAACCAAAAAAGTTTACTATTTACTATCGAAATACATTGTAACATTTCTGTCCGCCTTTATTGTTAGTGTAGTGCCATTACTTTTAAATTTATTTTTGACCATGGCAACCGTACCAAGCTTAATGTCACAACATAATGGCCAATATGAGATTTTTTATCAATTTATGTTTAGTAATTTATTTTATACTCACCCATTTATTTATACTTATTTATATATTTTTATAATTGGAATTTTTTGTGGAGTAATTGCCTCTATTGCTCTTGCAATTTCATATTTTATTTCAAATTATTTTGTAAACCTATTATCCCCATTTATTATTTGTATGTTTATTGGGTATATCTCTCAAATTATTCACAAACCGCAAATAGATCCATTTAATATGTTAAGATCAAACCAAGGGTGTATTGGAATAACATTTGGGGCATTAGTTATAGAAGTATCTATTTTATTTATTGCTTGTTTTGTTATTTATATGGTTAAAGGAGTACATGATGACACACTCTAAGTATTTGACAAGAATGAAATATGATTATAAGCAAATTACTCTTTATATTTTTTTATGCATCGTACTAGAATCAGCCTATCTTTATTATGCATTAACAATAAATCAAGAAATGCAATCTTTTTATAATTTATCCACTTCAGTTGCAGATAGTTTTTGTTTTTTGCATGAATGCAAAATATTTCCTATCATTAACATAATAGTTATAGTAACCGGTATGTTTTTATTTAAAACCGATTTTGATGCTAACAGAATATTACGAAATAGGAAAAAAGAAAGCGTTTATTTCTATCAATGTATGAAAGCATTTGTTTATTCGTTAATTTTTTCTTTATACATATTGGTGTTAGGTTGCATCATCAGCTTTCAAAAGTTTAAATGCTTATATAATTGGTCAACAACTGATAGTAATTTTTTTCGTGCTACAAAAACCGTTGCCCATTTCGGATTTACACCAGTTATCATTGCGTTTTTTTTAACAACTTTTTTTACATTCTTGTTAACATTTTTAATACTGATTTTGTTATATTGGTTGACAAACAAATTATGGGTTGGAATATCAGTAGCTATAATCTTATGTTTTATTGAGAGAAAAGTACCTTTATTTTTCGGACAATACGCTCTTTACAACTGCATATTTAAGCATAATTATTTAAAGACTTATTTTATTTTACCAATGGCAACAATCATTATATTGATTGCTATTCAATCCATTGTGATACGGCGAAAGGAGTTTTTAGATGCGAAAAAGCAATAAACTTTTTTTTTATGATTTAAAGTACGGAATTGTTAAAAAGATATATCGTTATATCCCAATAATACTAATCACATTTTTTTATTTAATCTATATGAAATACACCATTCAAAATTCTCTTATGCCCGATAACCCATCTTGGGGCGATTATTTGTTGTGGATGTTTTATGGAATGGAACCATATATCCCAGAAGAGCGATTCATCATCCCAATGGCATGGCTTTTTATGCAAGTATATATTATTATGATGGTCGGTAATTATGCAATTCATGATTTATATGGATTTGGCCAACAAATAATGTTGCGATCAAAAAAACGCAATTACTGGTGGTTTTCTAAATGCTTATATTGCGTTTCAACTGTGTTATTATATTATATCATTATAAATTTAATTGTTTTTTTATACGCAATATTTTCTGGTGCACAATTAACGTTAAACACAACACAATGTGTTACCTGTTTTATGCATAGCAACGATGCATCTTTGCTGTCCGATAATGGTTGGATTCTTTCAACATTCGTATTGCCAGTTTTAACGTCTTGCACATTTTGTTTCATGCAATTAGCGTTATCCTTTTTAATCAAGCCATTCTATAGCTACGTGGCAATTATTGCAATTTATATTGCCTCATTATTTTATAATACACCATTACTGATAGGCAACTATAGTATCATTGCAAGGAATACAGTGCTCAAAGCGGGAGCAACAAGCTTTGGTATTGCAAGTATTTCTAATATCGTTATCATGTTAATTTGTGTGATAATTGGCTCTATTTACATAAAGAAATATAATATTATAAAAAGTAATTAATAAAGAGGTTATAAAAATGAAAATTGAAATTAAAAATGTAACAAAGAAAATAGGCAAAAAAATTGTATTAAACAATATAAATATGGAATTTGAATCCGGAACTATTTATGGATTGAAGGGGGTAAATGGAAGCGGAAAAACAATGCTTATGAGATGTATTTGCGGTTTACTTCTTCCAACAGAGGGAACGGTTACAATTGACGGAAAAGTACTGGGTAAAGATATCTCTTTTCCCGAAAGCGTTGGTGCATTAATAGAAAATCCGGCTTTTCTATCCAATGAAACAGGCTTTGAAAATCTAAATGCATTGGCATCCATTAAAGGTGAAGTTGGAAAAGAACGTATTGATGAAGTTCTTACTATTGTTGGTTTAAAAGATGCCCGTAATTTAAAATATCGTAAATATTCGCTTGGAATGAAACAACGTTTAGGGATAGGTGCGGCAATTTTAGAAAAACCCGAAATCTTAATATTAGATGAGCCTTTAAATGCTTTAGACGATAAAGGCATTGAAGCTGTACATACCATTCTAGAACAAGCAAAAAAGGACAATCAATTAGTCATTATTGCTTGCCATGATTACTTAGAGTTGGTTTCTTTAACCGATGTTATTTACCATTTGGAAAATGGATATTTTAAAGGCTCTGAGAAAAGCGACAAATCCATTTTAGAAAAAATGGGAGGCATTAAAAATGAGTAAAATTACAAAGCGCATTATAGCAATTGGTTTGTGTGTTGCGTTGGTTGGTACATGGGGTTTCTTTTTCAAACGAGCCAACAGCGTTCAAAAGAGTCCTAAAATTGAAGTTACAAAAAAGAATGAAGCACTAATTGATAAAGAACTCGGAATCAAG